>DASYKM010000181.1:0-10285 GCA_035995425.1 Steroidobacteraceae bacterium | reverse complement strand
GTTTCAATTGTAACCATTCCGCCGGAATGCGAAAGGCGCAAGCAGCCCATGACGCGACGCGAGAAGCTCCACCTGGAAGGATTTCTGCCTTACCGGCTGTCGGTGCTGTCCAACACGGTGAGTTCGGCGATCGCGGCGGCGTATTTCGCCAACTTCGGCCTGTCGATCCCCGAATGGCGCGTCATGGCGGTGCTCGCTGCCAATCCCGGACTGTCGGCAGCCGAAGCCACCGCGCGAACCGCCATGGACAAGGTCGCCGTGAGCCGCGCCGTGTCGACGCTGCTGGCGGCCGGACGGCTGCGGCGCATCACCGCCCCGGCCGACCGCCGCCGCACCCATCTCACGCTCACCACGGCCGGCGCGCGCGTGTACGCGCAGGTGGTGCCCATGGCGTTGGAATACGAGCGTCACCTGGTGGCGCCGTTGTCGAAGGCAGAGCGCGCCACGCTCGACCGGGTTTTGCGGGTTTTGCTAGGCCGCGCCGTCGAGCTCGGCCCGGCGCGCGCGTGATGAGCGCGCGGCACCGCATGTATAATCGCGCGTCTTCGCACTGACGCGACTCGCAACCTTCCCGGAGAGACATTCCATGCTCGGAAAGATCCCCGCGGCGCGGCTGGCGCTCATCGAGAAGATAGTCGCCTACGCCATGCGCCGCGTACCTCGTGCCCGGCACGAGCTCACGCGCGACTTCCTGCGCGGCTATTTCCGCGGCGTCGCCGAGGAGGATCTGCGCGCGCATCGCCCGGCGGATCTCGCCACCGCCGCGCTCGCCCACCTGGAATTCGGCCGGCGCCGCGCCGCCAGTCGCGTGCTGGTCGACATCGCGCCGCCACTCAATCGCGACGCCGCCACCGCCGCTCATCGCGCCCTGGTGCGCGTGGTGGCAACCGACATGCCATTCCTGGTCGATTCCATCGGCATCGTCTTCAGTCAGATGAACATCTCCGTGCACCTCATCGTGCACCCGGTGCTGGCTGCGAGACGCGATGCGCGTGGCACTCTCACGGGCATTGGCACGGATCGCCGTAACGGGCGGCCCGAGTCCTGGCAGATGATCGAGATCGATCAGCCGCGCGACCCGCAGCAGGCACGCGAGCTCGAACGGCGGTTGCGCGCCACGCTCGAGGACGTGCGCAGGGCGGTGGCCGATTTTCCGGCGATGCTCGAGCGTGTTCGCGCAGTGGCGAACGAGCTGGATCGAACCTCACTGCCGGTTCCCAAATCCCACGCCAGCGAAGCGCGCGCGCTGCTCTCGTGGATGCACGATGGCCACTTCGTGTTCCTGGGCTATCGCTATTACCGGCTGAAGCGCGGCCGCTCGCGCGACGCGCTGGTGCGCGACGGCGCCAGCGGCCTCGGTATTCTCGGTCAAACACGCAGGACACCCGCGCCCATCGTGCTCACCGGGCACCTGCGCCGGCAGGCACGCACGCCCGAGTTGCTGGTGCTCACGAAAGCGAACACGCCGTCAACCGTGCATCGCGCCAGCTACCTCGATTACATCGGCGTCAAGACGTTCGATGCCCAAGGAAACGTGTCGGGAGAGCATCGCTTCCTCGGGCTCTGGACCTCGAGCGCCTATCACAAGCCGCCCTCCGAGATTCCGCTGCTGCGCCGCAAGCTCGAAGCCGTCATCCAGCACTTCGGCCTGCCGGGACAGAGTCACGACGCCAAGTCCGTCGTGAACGTCATCGAGACTTTCCCGCGCGACGAGCTGTTCCAGACGCCCGCCGCCGAGCTCATCCCCATCGTGCGCGGCATCGTGAATCTCTACGAGCGCGGGCGCGTGCGACTCTTCGCGCGCCGTGACAGTTACGAACGCTTCTACTCCTGCCTGGTTTACGTGCCGCGCGACCGCTACAACACCGAAGTGCGCGAGCGCATCGAGCGCATCGTTCGCCAGCGCTTCGGCGGCACGCATGTCGAAACGCAGGTGCAGATTTCGGACTCGATGCTCGCGCGCCTGCACATGCTGGTGCGCACGCCGCAGGGCGGGCCCGCGGTCGAGAACATTCCCGCCATCGAGGCGGAGATCGCCGCGGCAGCAGCCACCTGGGAAGACCGGCTGCAGCAGGCCTTGATCGCGCGCGGCGTCGCGCGCAGCGCCGTCGATCTCGCCACGCGTTACGCGCGTGCGTTCCCGCCGGCCTATCGCGCCGATGTCGAGCCGGCGCAGGCGCTGGAAGACATCGCCGACCTTGAAGCGCTGGCCGCCGAGCCTGCCATTCCGCAGCTGAACCTGCGCGCCCGCGCGATCGATAAACACGGCCGCCTGTCGCTGCGGATCCTGCAGTCCGGCGACCCCATTTCAATTTCCGACATCCTTCCCATGCTCGAAAATTTCGGGCTGCGCGTGGTGGCCGAGCATCCCTATCAACTCGCGATCAGCGGGCGCACGGTGTGGATCCAGGACTTCGAGCTCGAAGCGCGCGACCTCAAGCGCGCGGACCTGCCGCGCCTCGAGCCGCTGTTCAAGGAAGCCTTCCTCGCCGCGTGGCGCGGCGACATCGAGAACGACGGCTTCAATCGCCTGCTGCTGTGCACGGGCCTGAGCGCCCGCGAAATCGTCGTCGTGCGCGCCTATTGTCGCTACCTGTTGCAGACCGGCATTCCGTTCAGCCAGGCCTACATGGAGCGCGTGCTGGTGGCGCAGGCACCGATCGCGCGCGCACTGGTGCGCCTGTTCGAGACCCAGTTCGCGTTGACCAATCTTGCGCGAGAGAGCTCGTCGGAGCGCATCCGTCAATCCATCCTGCGCGCGCTCGACAAGGTCGTGAGCCTCGACGAAGACCGCATCCTGCGCAGCTACCTCAACGTGATCCGCGCCACGTTGCGCACCAACTACTATCAAAAGGACGCGACCGGCGCCGACAAGAGCTGGGTGTCGTTCAAGCTCGACCCGCACGCCATTGCCGACCTGCCGCTGCCGAAGCCGAAGTTCGAGATCTTCGTCTACAGCCCGCGCGTCGAAGGCGTGCACATGCGCATGGGATATGTGGCGCGCGGCGGCATCCGCTGGTCCGACCGGCGCGAAGACTTCCGCACCGAAGTCCTCGGGCTCATGAAGGCACAGAACGTCAAGAACACGGTCATCGTCCCCGTGGGCGCCAAGGGCGGGTTCTATCCGAAGCGACTGCCCACGGGCGGATCGCGTGAGGACCTGCAGAAGGAAGTCATCGCCAGTTACCAGACCTTCATTCGCGCGCTGCTCGACCTCACCGACAACATCGTCAACGGCAAGACCGTCGTGCGGCCCGGCATCGTGCGCCGCGACGGCGACGACGCCTATCTCGTGGTGGCCGCGGACAAGGGTACGGCCACTTTCTCCGACATCGCCAATGCCATCTCCATCGAATACGGCCACTGGTTGGGCGATGCCTTCGCCTCGGGCGGGTCCGCCGGCTACGACCACAAGGGCATGGGCATCACGGCGCGCGGCGCCTGGGAGTGCGTGAAGCGGCACTTCCGCGAAATCGGCATCGACATCCAGTCGCAGGAATTCACCTGCGCCGGCATCGGCGACATGTCCGGCGACGTCTTCGGCAACGGCCTGCTGCTGTCCCGGCACACCTGCCTGGTGGCGGCCTTCGATCACCGGCACATCTTCATCGACCCGCATCCGAACGCGAGCACCAGCTTCCGCGAGCGCGAGCGCCTGTTCAAGTTGCCGCGCTCGAGCTGGGACGACTACTCCCGCAAGCTCATCTCGCGCGGCGGCGGCGTATGGCCGCGTTCCGCCAAGTCCATCGCGCTCGCCCCCGAGGCGCGCGTGTTGTTAGGCATCGAGGCCGCGGCGGCGACTCCGGTGGAAGTCATGCGCGCCATCCTGCGCATGCCCGTGGACCTGCTGTGGAATGGCGGCATCGGCACCTACGTCAAGGCAAGCGACGAATCACACGGCGAAGCGCGCGATCGCGCCAACGATGCCATCCGCGCCGACGGACGCGAGCTTCGTGCCCGCGTGGTCGGCGAAGGCGGCAACCTCGGCTGCACGCAGCGCGGCCGCGTGGAATACGCCCAATCCGGCGCGCCGGATCGGGCTGGCGGGCGTATCAACACCGACTTCATCGACAACTCCGCCGGGGTCAACACCTCCGACGTCGAGGTGAACATCAAGATCCTGCTGTCCGAGGTCGAGCGCCGCGGCAAACTCACGCGTGCCGCGCGCAACAAACTACTCGCGAGCATGACCGGCGAGGTGGCCGCGCTGGTGTTGCGTAACAACTATCTGCAGAGCCAGGCGATCTCCGTGCTCGAGCAACGCGCGCCGGAGCGGTTGTCCGAGTACCAGAGCCTGATTCGCGCGCTGGAACGCGGCGGACACCTGAACCGCGCCATCGAGTTCCTGCCGGGCGACGACGAATTCGCCGAGCGGCGCAAGCAGCGCATCGGCCTCACGCGCCCGGAGCTGGCGGTCGTGCTGGCGTACAGCAAGCTGTGGCTCAGCAATCACCTGCTCGACTCCGACCTGCCCGACGATCCGTACTTCGCCAGCGAAGTGCAGCGCTATTTTCCGACGCCCATGCGCAAGCGCTACGCGCGCGAGATTCCGCGTCACCGCCTGCGCCGTGAGATCGTCGCCACGGCCACCACCAACAGCCTGGTCAATCGCATGGGGCCGGTGTTCGTGGCGCGCGCACAGGAAGAAACCGCGGCCGATCCGGCCGCCATCTCCCGTGCCTACACCATCGCGCGCGAGATCTTCTCGATGCGCTCACTTTGGGCCGACATCGAGTCGCTGGACAACGCGGCCGCGGCGAAGGTGCAGTACGCGATGTTCTACCGAACCGGCAGGCTGCTGCGGCACACCAGCTACTGGCTGCTGCGCGAACGCGGCAAGGATCTGCATATCGAAAACGCGGTGCGTGAGCTGCGCACCGGCGTCGAGCAGCTCATCGCCAGCATCGATGCGGCGCTCGGCGGCGATTCGCGCCTTCAATACGACGCGACGCTGGCGGAGCTCACCGCGAGCGGCGTGCCGGAGAAGCTCGCCCGCCGCGTTGCCCAGCTCGCCCTGCTCGAGCCCGCGCTCGACATCGTGGCCCTGGCGCGCGCTGAACGCGTGCCGGTGGCCGAGGTGGCGCGCGTATATTTCGAGCTCGGCGTGAGCCTGGGGCTCGACTGGCTGCACGGCGAAATCGACCGGCTCGCGGTAGATGGTCCCTGGCAAGCCAGCGCGCGTACCGGGCTGCGTGACGCTGCGATGCGCGCCCATCGTGTGCTTGCCCGGCAGGTGTTGCACACGCGCAGCGCGCGCGCCGGCGAACGGGTCGCGCGCTGGAGCGCGCAGCGTGGCGAGGCGCTCACCAGCTGGAAACGCACGCTCACCGAAATGCGCGCGGTGGGCACCGCCGACTTCGCCACGCTCACCGTGGGCGTCGAAGCGGTGCGCAATCTCTCGAGCAGTTAGGCTTCGAAGGATGCGCCTCGCGTTGGTGGTCACCACGTACGAGCGCCCCGATGCACTGGCAGCCGTGCTCGACAGCGTTGCACGGCAACGCGTGGCGCCGGCGGAGATCGTGGTTGCCGACGACGGATCGGGACCGGCGACCCGGGACGTCATCGCCGCGTTCGCTGCCCGCTCCGCCGTCCCGGCGCGCGTCGTATCGCAGCCGCACGAAGGATTCCGGCTCACCCGCCTGCGCAATCTCGCGATTGCGGCCACCGAGATGGACTACGTCGCGTTCGTGGATGGCGACATGCTGTTGCACCCGGAATTCGTCGCCGACCACCTGCGGCTCGCGCGCCGCGGTTTCTACACGCAAGGCGTGCGGGTGCGCGCCGACGCGCAGCTGACTTCCGCGCTCATCGAAACGCCGGCGAATCTGCCCGGATTCTGGAGCCCGGGGCTCGGCGGCCTGCGGCGCGCCTATCTACTTCGATCGCCGGCCCTCGCCTCGCTGAACCGGACGCTCGCCAACCAGGTGATCGCCATCAAGGGATGCAACCAGGCCTTCTGGCGCGACGACCTCGTGCGCGTGAATGGTTTCAACGAGGCGATCGAGGGCTGGGGGCCGGAAGACAAGGAGCTGGTGGCGCGGCTCGAGAACTCCGGAGTCCGCCGGCAGACTTTGCTGTTCGGTGGCATCGCCCTGCACCTGCACCATGCACCGGCATCGCGCGCGGCGCTGCCCGCGAATCTTGCGGTTCTCGACGCCACGCGCCGCGAATGCAAGGTCCGATGCGAGCGCGGCCTCGACGCGCATTTGCGCAGTCGCGCCCGGGGCGCGCACAGCGAGTGATCTGCGGTTACCATTGCGGCCCCATTTGGAGACTCGCATGCCCGGTAAATTGATCCTGGTTCGTCACGGCCAGAGCACCTGGAACGTCGAAAACCTTTTCACCGGTTGGCACGACGTCGACCTGTCGGACCTGGGACGAATCGAAGCGAAATCGGCCGGCGTCGAAATCAGGAAGGCGGGCCTCACGCCCGACATCGTGTTCACCTCGGTGCTCAAGCGCGCCATCCGCACGATGTGGAGCGTGCTCGACGAAATGGACCTCATGTGGTTGCCGGTGGAACGCAGCTGGCGCCTGAATGAACGGCACTACGGAGCTCTGCAGGGACTCGACAAGGCGCAGACCGTGGAGAAACACGGCGAAGCGCAGGTGAAGATCTGGCGCCGCAGTTACGACATCCCGCCACCGCCGCTGGCGCTGGACGATCAGCGCCATCCGCGCTTCGATCGCCGTTACGCCAACGTGGATCCCAGGGTGTTGCCGGCCTCCGAATCGCTCAAGGACACGCTGGCGCGCGTGCTCCCGTTCTGGAATGACCGCATCGTGCCGGAACTGCTGGCCGGCAAGAACGTACTGGTCGTCGCGCACGGCAATTCCTTGCGCGCCGTGGTGAAGATGCTCGACAACGTGAGCGAAGCGGACATCACCGAGCTCAACATCCCGACCGGCGTGCCGCTGGTGTACGAGCTCGACGCGAACCTGAAGCCGCTGAAGAGCGGCTATCTCGGCGACCCGGAAGCCATCAAGGCCGCGGCTGAGGCCGTCAAGAAGCAGACCGAGAAAAAGAAGTAGTTAGCACGATCGAGGCAGGCCATGCGAAGCGTCATTTCCGTGCTGTTCCTGCACTGCGCCTCGCTGGCGAGCGCCGAAGGCACTCCGACCGTGAAGTGCAATCCCGGCGGCGCGCAGATCGAGCAGAACATTTGTGCCTATGAGGATTTCATGGCAGCGGACCGGGCACTGAACCAGACCTATCAGGCACTGCTGCGCAAGGAAGGAGCCGATGCTCACTACGTCGCCAAGCTGCGCCTGGCGCAGAAAGCCTGGATCGCATTTCGCGATGCCGAGCTCGAAGCCACCTTCGCCTGCGCGGAGGAAGGCGCGCGGGCCTGTTGGGGCAGCATCTATCCGCTGGCCTATAACGTCTTCAAGACACGGCTGACCGACGAACGCAGGATGCGGCTCGCGGAAATTCTCGAGAAAGGCCGCCCCGCGGACGGCGTCCACAACTAGTCAGGCTGCCGGAGGCTCGGAAGTGCGCGGAACCTGTTTCGCGCTCCAGCCGTCGTACCGTCCGTCCTTCGCCAGCGCCGCGTCCGTGAGGCGCCGGCTCAGGTCCTGCATGTCGGGCACAGTGAGCTGCAACGACTTTTGCGCGTGCAGGCTGTAACGCAGCTCGCCGTTTTCCGGCGTGTCGATCACGTCGGTCTTGAAACCTTCGCTGGTCAGCTGGACAGCCAGACCATCCGCGGCTTCCTTCGTGGGGAACGCGAAAAAGAAATCGACGTCGTGCGGCTTGAACGGATCCGAACCGCGCTTGCGCAGCTGGTCTATCAACCGCGCGTCCCATGAATCGTTCTTGCGCTGGCGCAGCTTGTTGAGGTTCTGCCAGATGCGCCACACGGCGATGAAGCCGCCGATGGCCGCGAAAAAAATGATCCAGTTCGCAGAATTGAGCATCGTCTAGCCGCGCCCCGCTCTATTCATCTTCCGCAATCGTCACCTTGAGACCCGACAACGCCGGCGTGATTTCCACCTGGCATGACAGGCGCGAGTTCTCGCGGTAGTGCGACAGCTCCGTCAAGAGGTCTCGCTCGTCGGACATGGGCGGCGGAAGCTTGTCGAGCCAGGCGGGATCGACGTAGATGTGGCAGGTGGCGCAGGAACACATGCCTCCGCAAATGGCCGCGACGCCGTAGTCCAGCTCGCGCAACACTTCCATCACTTTCAGTCCCGGCTTGCACTCCACGTCGTGGGAAACACCGTCCCGATCAATCACCTGCAGTGTCGCCATTCCTTTTCCCGGCATCCGATATTTCGCGCGAATTCGCGGCGCTAGTGTGCCGAGGTTGCGCGTCGGGCGCCAGCGAAAGCAGGCGGCGCAGGGCCGCCGATTCGAGCTGCAGGTCGGTGCCGGGCACGTGCCGCGCCACGCGGCGCGCTCGGTACCAGAGGTAAGTGAGCAGGGTGAACACGTTGGTGAGCTCGCCGAGCATTTCCGGCGTGGTGCCGAGGTCGCTGAGGCCCGACGCCTCCAGCAGCAGCGAGCCATGCGCCGTGGCTCGCGGGTAGTACGCCATGACGCAGGCAAGATCGAGCAGTGGATCGGCGACCTGCGCGTACTCCCAGTCGATGAAGTAGACCCGATCGGCGGTGAGCACGTTGCCATGGTGCAGGTCGCTGTGCACGATGGTCGGCGCACGTTGCGCCGAGCCCGCGCGCGTCAGCGCCTCGACACCGGCGGCTAACAAGAACTGGATGCGTCCGGCTTCATCGGGGTCGCTGGCAATGATGATGTCGGCATAGCGACGCGCGGCGGCAAGCGGGTCGAAGCGCGCCACGGGCGGCGACGGTACGGCCTGCAAGGCGCGCAGCCGCTGTCCGAGTGAACGCAGATCGCGCATGCGCGTAAAATAGTGCGGCGTCCACAGGCGACCGTCGAGAAAGTCGGTGATGAGACAGGAGTGATCTGGCGCCGCGTAGACCACCTGGGGCGCGATGCCGGCGCTGGCCGCCGCGCCATGAAGTGCCAGTTCGCGCTCGCGATCGAGCCCGGGATCGGAGGCCGCGCTCTCGTTCAGACGCACCACGAATCGCCCGCGGCGCGTGCGCACCAGGAAGCTGCGATTGACCTTGCCGCCACCTATGAGCTCCTGCGAATACGGCGCATCGCCGTTCTCGCAGCCCGGGACGTGCTGCATCAGTGTTTCGGAAATCATGCGGGCACCGGCAGCGCGTGGAGGCGCCGTCGCCAGGCGATGTAGCCGCCGGTCGCGATGGCGATGAACAACAGATTCAGGAGCGCCATTGACTTCAGGCCCTGCTCATAGGAAAGGAAGACCAGCACCAGGTCGATCACGATCCAGTAAAGCCAGTTTTCCAGTTTGCCGCGCGCGGCAAGCCAGGTCGCAAGCAGGCTGAACCAGGTAGTCAGGGAGTCGAGGCGCGGCCATGCCGCGGTGTCGGTATTCGCGGCTAACAGGCTGGCGCTGCCAAACGACAGGAGCGTGAGCACGAGTGCCGCGCCAAGATGCCATGGCAGCGGCCACAGGCCCACCGGCAATTCCCCGGTGGCGGCACTGCGAGTCCAGCTGATCCAGCCGTACAGCGCCATTCCCACGAAGAAAACCTGCAAGCCGGACTGCATGGGCAGACCGCGTGCACCGTAGGCAATGGCGGCGCACGCCGAGCTCACGGCGCCGGCGATCCAGCACAAACGGTTGCGGCGCGCGGCGAGCACGGCGTAACCCACGCCGGTGAGCAGCGAGAAAATCTCGATGGTCTTGAGCACTTCGGCGGACAAATTCGATTGACCGAACGGCACTAACCGAGCGGCCCCAGGACCTTCATGACGAATATGGCTTTGCCATCGTGCTCGAAGGTGGGACGCAACTCCCGCGTCAGCGCGTCCATGACTTCTTCGTAGCGTCCGAAGACCTGGGTGCTCATGTCGTTCGTCATCACCTTGAAGCGACCGTCGGCGTTGAGGCGATCGATGAAGCCGCGAATCGGCGGAATGTAGTCGTCGTGCAGTGGGTACAGGCTGATTTCGACGCCGATGTTCATCTGTTCTCCGTCAGCGGAAGGTGTACGTCACCGTGACCCCGGCGTGGCGCGGGTCTCCCGCCTGCGCGTAACGGGTCGGTGTGAAATCCGGCGGCTCATCGCCGAAGAAGAATCCCCGCTGCGAATAGTACCTGTCAAACATATTCCGCACCCAAACTTCGGCTCGCCAGTGTTTCCCTGATACGCCCGCCTTCAGGTTCGTCAGGATTCGCGATGGTGCGCGCCCGTCGTTCGATTCATCGAAGTAGAAATCGTCGAG
>DASYKM010000180.1:0-12311 GCA_035995425.1 Steroidobacteraceae bacterium | reverse complement strand
GACCGGCCCTGACATTTAAGGCTTTCCGCCAGAGGCGGACCTGCACAGTGCTGTCAGAAAGCGTTGGTCCCGGGCGTTTACATTACGGTCGAGAGGTAACCCGACTTACTGTCGAACACCACAGGCAGCGCAGGAGTGACTCTACACTACCTCAGGCCTGCGGCCACGTCGGAAAACGCCGCCGATGCGGCGTCGTCCACAGATTTCAAAGATCTAATTGGCGGGTTCGTTGTAGAGCCGTCTCGACCCGCTCGCGCATGTTCTTCACGCGACCGCTGACCGCGCCTTGCAGCTCGGAATCCTGCCGGCGAAGCCGCAGCAGTTCATTGGCCATGTTGAGCGCGGCCATGACGGCGATGCGGTCTGCGCCCACGACTTTTCCGGTGTCGCGAATCTCGCGCATCTTCTTGTTGAGATATTCGGCGGAGTCGAGCAGATCGGCGCGTTCGTCCTGCGGGCAGGAAACGAAGTATTCCTTTTCCAGGATCCGTACGGTGACGGTCGCCGATTCTTTCTCGCTCACGCAGTGTGCTCCATGGTCTTGAGGCGACCGATCATCGCTTCGACGCGCGCCCGCACCTGGTCGTTGCGCTGCGCGAACACCGAGCGTTCGGAGGCGAGCGATTCCTGGCGCTGGCGCAGCGCGCGGTTCTCTTCCTTGAGAGTCTCGACGGTGATGAGAAGTTCTTGGAGCCGGCTTTCGAGGCGCGCAAATTCCGCGTCGAAGCCGGAGGGGCCACTTTTGTTGTTATCGTTCGCACTATTCATGGCGCGGGACTATAGGGCCCCCCTCTCGGGGGGGTCAATGTCTCAAATGATGGGGCATAATTCCCCCATGCTGCCCGCCACTTACGACGAGTTCGAACGCGTGCTCCGGGACGCGCGCGCGTTGCCGGAGCCGGCCGAGGCGCATGGAACGCTGGCCGGCGCGCTGTGTAGTTCGCGCGATTACGGCCTCATGGAATGGCTGCGGGAAATCCTGCCCGACGATTCACCCGACGAAGAAGCATTGAAAAGCTCCATCCTGCAGAACGTCTACAACTCCATGGTGCGCACGCTGGTTGGCAACGATGCCGACTTCGAGCCGCTGCTTCCGGATGACGACGCACCGCTCGGCGTGCGCGCGGATGCACTGAGCATGTGGTGCCAGGGATTTCTGTATGGTCTCGGCTCGGGCACGACCGGCGATCCGGGCAAGGTTTCCTCGGAGGCCGACGAGATCATTCGCGACCTGACCGAGATCACGCACGTCGGTGTCGATGCGGACGAAGAGAACGAGGAGAACGAAGTGGCGTTCGCCGAGGTGGTCGAGTTCGTGCGCGTTGGAGTGCAGCTGCTGTTCGTGGAGCTCGCGCCCGCGCGTGGCGAGGAGCCGGCGCCCGGTGCCGCGTCCATCCATTAGCAACCTGACTCGCAAACGCAAGACGCCAACCGCGGCGCGCGTGCCCGCGGTCGGCCGCGAAGAATTCAAACGGCGGCGAAAGGCCCTGCTCAAGCAGATGGGCCGTGATTCGATCGCCATCGTGCCGACCGCGCCCGTGCGGATGCGCAACAACGACGTCGAATACGCGTATCGCCCCGACAGCGACTTCTTCTATCTCACCGGTTTCGCCGAGCCGGAATCGGTGGCCGTGCTGGTGCCCGGTCGCCCGCAGGGCGAATACATCCTGTTCGTGCGCGACCGCGATCCGGCGCGCGAGACCTGGGACGGACGCCGCGCGGGCCCCGAGGGCGCCACGCGCGACTACGGCGCGGACCACGCCTTTCCCATCGGCGACATCGACGAGATCCTCCCCGGCCTGATCGAGAATCGCGCCAAGGTGTTCTATGCCATGGGCACGCATCCGGAATTCGACCAGCGCCTGGTTGGCTGGGTGAATGGCCTGCGCACGCAGGCGCGCAACGGCCGACACGCACCCCAGGAAATGGTCGCGCTCGATCACGTGCTGCACGACATGCGCCTCTTCAAGAGCCGCGCCGAAGTCGACACCATGCGCGAGGCGGCCCGCATCGCCTCGCAGGCTCACGTGCGCGCGATGAAGGCTTGCGAGCCCGGCAAACGCGAGTACGAGATCGCCGCCGAGGTCGTGCACGAGTTCCGCGTGCACAACGCCGATCTTTCTTATCTGCCGATCGTCGGTGGCGGCGCCAATGGCTGCATCCTCCACTACCGCGAGAACGACGCCGCCTTGCGCGATGGCGACCTGCTGCTCATCGATGCCGGGTGTGAAGTCGATTGTTATGCATCGGACATCACGCGCACGTTTCCGGTGAATGGCCGCTTCTCGACCGAGCAGCGCGCGCTGTACGACATCGTGCTCGAGGCCAACTATGCCGCCATCGGCCGGGTGAAGCCCGGCAACCACTGGAACGAGCCGCACGAAGCGGCGGTGCGCGTCATCACGCAGGGACTGCTGAAGCTCGGCCTCCTCAAGGGCAAGCTCGCCAAGCTCGAAGCGAGTGGCGCGTATCGCAAGTACTTCATGCATCGCACCGGGCACTGGCTCGGCATGGACGTGCACGACGTTGGTGACTACAAGATCGGCAACGAGTGGCGCGTGTTCGAGCCCGGCATGGCGCTCACCATCGAGCCCGGTATCTACATCGCTCCCGGTACCGCGGGCGTGCCCAGAAAATTCCATGGCATCGGCATTCGCATCGAAGACGACGTGGTGGTGACCCGCGAGGGCTGTGAGGTGCTGACCTCGGCGGCGCCCAAGGACGCGGTCGAGATCGAGCGCCTCATGGCGTCGGTCGCGTGATGTACGCCCTTGTCTGAAAGAAATGGCATGAATGAATTTGACGTCGCGATCGTCGGCGGCGGCATGGTCGGTGCGAGCTTTGCACTCGCGCTGCGCAACACGAAACTGCGCGTGCTGCTCATCGAAAGCGTGGCACCGGATTCCACCGCGCAGCCCAGTTTCGACGAACGCACCACGGCGCTGGGCAACGGCTCGCGCCAGATCTTCGAGTCGCTGGGCGTGTGGGCGCAGATGTCGCCAGAGGCGGCTCCGATCCGCTCCATTCACGTCTCGGACGCGGGGCGCTTCGGCGTCGCCCGCCTCGACGCGCGCGAACAGGGAGTGCACGCCTTCGGTTACGTCGTGCCCAACCGCGTCATCGGCCGGGTGTTGTGGCAGGCGCTGCGCGATGCGCCAAACGTCCAGCTGGCGATGCCGGCGCAGTTGAAGAAAGCCACGCTGCGGGAAGATGCCGTGCTGCTGGAGGTCGTCGCCGACGGCAAGGTCGAAAAGATCTCCGCCGCGGTGGCCGTCGCGGCCGATGGCGCCGGATCGGTGCTGCGTGCCAGCGCCGGCATCGAAGCGGCGGTCGAGGACTACGACCAGATCGCCATCGTCGTGAATGCGGCGACCGAGCGGCCTAACACCGGGGAGGCGTTCGAGCGCTTCACTTCGTCCGGTCCGCTCGCGGTGTTGCCGGTGACCGGCGGCGGCTATGGCGTGGTGTGGGCGGTCAAGCCCGAACGGGCCGCCGAGCTGGTGTCGCTCGATGAAACGGCCTTCGCCGCCGAGCTGCTTCGCGCATTCGGCTGGCGCGCCGGCCGCTGGACGCGGATCGGCCGCCGCAATACCTATCCTCTGGTGCTGTCACGGGCCGCCGAAACGGTGGCCGGACGCGTGGTGCTGATCGGCAATGCCGCGCAGGCGCTGCACCCGGTGGCCGGGCAGGGATTCAATCTGGGGCTGCGCGACGCGGCGACGCTCGCGGAAATGCTGGCGGCGGCGGGCGCCACCTCCGACTTCGCGCCCGGGATGGCAGAGTTGTTAGGCAAGTTCGGCGCGTGGCGCGCGGAGGATCGCAGCGGCGTCACGCGCTTCACCGACAGCCTGGTGAAACTCTTCGGCAGCGATACGCCCGGCGTCGGGCTGGTGCGCAATTTCGGGTTGCTGCTGTTCGACCTGAGCCCGGCCGCCAAGCGCGCCTTGTCGCGCGTGAGCTGGGGCTTCGCCGGGCGCATGCCGCGCCTGGCGCGCGGCCTGCCGCTCGAATGAACATCGACTACGACGTGGCCGTGGTGGGCGCCGGACCCATCGGGCTCGCCACCGCCATTCTGCTGGCGCGCCAGGCAGGCATTCCGCCGGGGCGCGTTGCGGTCTTCGATCGCCGCATTCCAGAATCACGCGCCAGCCCGTTGCCGCTCGACCTGCGCGTGTTCGCCTTGTCGCGCGCCAGCGAAAGGATCCTGCGGGCGGCGGATGCGTGGACGGAAATCGCCGCCACGCGCGCGGAACCCTATGAGCGCATGCAGGTGTGGCACGCCGACGTTCCGCCGCACGGCGGCGACGCGCTGGTATTCGACGCCGCGGAGATGGGCGAGCGCGATCTCGGCGTCATCGCCGAGAACAACGTCCTGCAGGCGGCGCTGGCGGGTGCCGCGCGCCGCGCCGGCGTGCAACTCGTAACCGGCGACATCGGTGCGCTCGAGCAGGAACGCGACGCCGTGGTTCTGCACGCCGGCGAACGCCGGATTCGTGCGCGCCTGGTGGTGGGTGCCGACGGCGCGCAATCGCGCGTGCGCGAGCTCGCCGGTCTCGCCGCCACGCGTACCGACTATGGCCAGACCGCCATCGTCGCCATGGTGAGCACGGCGCGATGGCATGAACATACCGCCTGGCAGCGCTTCCTCGGCGACGGCACGCTCGCCTTTCTGCCACTGCAGGGCGCGCACAGCTCGATCGTATGGTCGGTGCCGACGGCGCGCGCGGAAAAGCTGCTGGCCGCCACGCCCGAAGCATTCGAGCGCGAGCTGGAGCGTGATTTCGATGGCGCGCTCGGCAAGGTGCAACTGCGGAGCGAACGCCTGAAGTTTCCGCTGTGGCGGCTGTCCGCCAATGCCTACGTGACCGAACGCGTGGCCCTGGTCGGCGATGCCGCCCACGTGGTGCATCCGCTGGCGGGGCAGGGCGCGAATCTCGGGTTGTTAGACGCGGCGGCGCTCGCCGATGTCGTGGCCGAGGGAATTCAGGCGCGTGAAGATCCGGGGGCGATGCGCATCCTGCGCCGCTATGAACGCTGGCGGCGCAGCGAGAACGACCTGATGAGCGGCGCCATCGACGCCTTCGACCGGCTGCTGGCGCGCGGGACCGGCCGCGTCGCCGAACTCGCGCAGCGCGGCATGCCGTGGGTGGGGCGATCGCAGATTGCGAAGCGGCTGTTCATCGAACGCGCCATGGGCCTGGCCGGCGAATTGCCCGCCGCGGCCCGCTAGCAAGCTCCCCTGATGTTGGGCATCAAGAACGAGCGCCTCGCCGGCATGGCGGCGATGCTCACGGGCGTCGCGTCGTTCTCCCTGATGGACGCGTCCCTCAAGCTCCTGACGGCTCACTATCCGTCGGCGCAGGTCGCGGCGCTGCGTGGCCTGGCCGCGCTGCCCGTGGTCTTCGTGTGGGCGATGTACGCCGGCGGCGCCAGCCAGCTGGTGAACGTGCGCTGGCCGTTGCACCTGATCCGCGGCGTTCTGTCGGTCCTCATGATGTTGACCTTCACCTTCGCGTTGAAAGAGCTGTCGCTCGCCAAGACGTACGCGTTGTTTTTCGTCGCGCCGCTGCTCATCGCGATCCTCTCTACCTTCATGCTGGGCGAGCGGGTGCATCGCACGCAATGGGTGGCCATCGTCATCGGATTCGGTGGTGTGCTCATCGTGCTGCGGCCGGGTGCGGTCGGCTTCGGATGGGCCGGCACGCTGGCGGTGCTGGGCACGGCCTTCTGCTACGCGTTGTCGTCGATCCTCGTGAAGATCATCGGGCGCACCGACACGACGCAGGCGATGATGTTCTGGATGACCTGCATGCTGGCGATCGGCGCGACGGCGCTGGCGCTGCCGGGCTGGCAGCCCATCCACCGCGAGCACTACCTGCTCATCGGCGGAATCGCGATCACCGGGGCCATCGGGCAATGGGGAATCACCAAGGCATTCAAGCACGCGCCCGCGGCCAGCGTGGCGCCGCTCGAATATTCGGGCCTGGCGTGGGTGATCATGATCGACTTCTTCGTCTGGTCGGTCACGCCCGAGTGGCGCACGCTGGCGGGTGCCGCCGTGATCATCGGCAGCGGCTTGTACCTGTTGCGTTTCGAGTCGCGGCGCGCAAGTTAGGCGCGGGTCACACTTCTGCCGGCTCGGCGTCCCGGGTTCCGGACGATTCGGCAATACTTCGCCGCATGGCTATCGAGATCGCGCCACTGCTGCTTCTGCCAACCATGGATACGGAGCGCTTCGAACGTTGCAGTTTCTCGCTGCAGGACGCCGAGTCGCTGCTGACAATTTCGATGACCGAGCTGCCGCCGTTCATCATCCATTTCCACAAACTGCGTTGGCATCGTGTGACGCCGCACGCCGCCTGCACGCCGATCCTCACGCAAGGTTGCCAGATGGCCGTGGCCGAGGTGATCAACTCACCGGCGCTGCGGCACTACATCTCCCGGGAAAGCGTCCCGGAAGAGCAGACCCGCGCCTTGCATCACTACCGCATATTTCTGGGAGCCGGCGGCTGCCACGAAGCCTTTGCGCAGTCGGTCTACTCGAGCGGCGAAGGCGCGCTGTCGCGCGCCTTCGCCTCATTCACCAACGGCGTGCGTCAGCGTTTCAAATCCGCCTGAGCCCGATCACCACCAGCCGAACTGGTGATAGCGGTGGTCGTGGATCCACTGCGGATAGATGGCGGTGTTGGCGACGCTGTTGCTCAACGATCGCAGGCAGCCGAACCAGTTGTCGTTGTAGACGAACAGATCGTCCCAGCCCTGGCCGCCGTTGAAGTTCGTCACCGCGAATCGGTCGCCGCTGCCGAGATTCCAGCTGCCGATCCAGTCGGTCTGGAATCCGCCGCCGAGATTGTTGCCCGAGGATCGCAAGGTGCCGAGGTACTGCGTCGACCAGTCATCGGCGTTGAACACGTAGAGATCCGCGAGCTTGTCGCCGTTCACGTCGCCGACGAACCAGCGGTCGCGGCGCCGCATTTCACCCCAGCCCGGCACGTCACGATCGAAGCGCCGCGAGTTGCTCATGTTGTTGCCGGTGGACCGCAGCATCTCCAGGTACGGCATCGACCAGTCGTTGCCGTTGAACACGTACAGGTCGTCGCGTTTGTCGCCGTTGAAATCGCCGGCGAAGAACTGGTCGCCGGGTTTCATGTCGTCCCAGCCGGGAAGCGTCCCATCGAAGCGCCGCACGAACGAGAAGCTGCGCCCGTTGGAGCGGAACATCATGAGATAGCCCATGGACCAGTCGGTCTGGTTGCTCACGTACAGATCCTTGCGGCCATCGGCGTCGAAGTCGGCGACGTAGAACTTGTCGCCTTTCTTCATGGAATCCCACCCGGGCAGGGTGTCGTCGAAGCGCTGCACGAACTGCAGGTCGGTGCCGGTCGACTTGAGCACCAGTAGATAGCCGATGCCGAAGTCCTGCCCGTTGAAGACGACGATGTCGTCGCGATGATCGCCGTCGACGTCCATGACGAAGAACTCATCGTGCTCGCGCATCGCGCCCCAGCCGGGCAGGTCGTTGTCGAAGCGCCGCACGCCGGTGAAACCCGTGCCCGTGGATTTCAGCATCGCGAAATAGGGCATGGACCAGTCGGTGAAGTTGTAGACGTACAGGTCCTGTTTGCCGTCACCGTCGAAATCGCCGACCAGGAATTTGTCGCCGGGCCGATACGCGTCCCACACCGGGTCGGGCATGGTGCGCACCCAGGCGGATGACACCGTGTCCCACTGGCCGGTGAACAGGTACAGGGAGTTCTGCTGGTGCACCAGCAGGTCGGCCCCGGGCTTTCCGGTGAAGCGGCCGGTGTAGACATTGCGATAGCGAATGTCCTGGTGCTGTGCCGCCACGTTGCGCATCTGGTCGAAGCCCACCGAATTGAACTCCGGCAGGTTGGAAACCATGCGCGAGTCGAGCGACGGCCTGAAGAGACCGGTCGCGAAACTCTGATTGCCCAGGGTTCCTCCGGCGAACAGCCCGGCGTCCTCGACCGCGCTGCCACCAAAATTCGCCGGCGTTGGAATCGCGGTATTCGGATTCACGAACTCGCGCCACTTGAGCGTGGCCCGATTGGTGTTGGTCGTGAGATTCACGACGCCCGGCTCGCCGCCCGTGTAGTTGGCGGCGCCGCTGAAGTACTCGTCGCCGAGATCGCCGATCATGTGGCCCATCTCGTGCGCCGCCACCGTCCACGAGCCGCCCATGGTGATCGCCAGCTGGTTGCCGCGGCGGCAGCCGCCGAACGATGGCGTGTTGAGGATCACGAACGCGTGCGTCCAACCGGGGACCAGATTGTTCAGCGTGTTGGCGAGCGTGGTGTTGGTGTTGGGGCCGGGTTCCATCCAGCAGCGATTCCAGTCGCCGCTGAACCGGTAACCGAGAAAGGTATTCACGGTGTTGGTGACGTTGCCATTGGCATCCACCGTGGTCACACCGCTCTGCTGCGAGACCGCGTTGACGCGGAACAGGTTGAACGCGCCCATGATGTCGCGATAAGCACCGCTGCGGTTTTCGTCGAACAGGTCGCGGATGACCACGTTCTGCACGAAGGTGTTGTAGGCGGTCTGGTCGGCGCCGGCGGCAAAGCCGTCGCCTATGACCACCACGTTGATCTTGTCGCCGTTGGCGCCGTTGCGCAGTAGCTCGGTGACGGTCTGTGCCTGCGCGCCGCCGCTGACGACGGCGAGGAGCAGGGCGAATAGTTTGAAGCGGTTCATTGCGCTGACTCCTGCTGCGAGGCGCGCAGCAGCTGCGCGGCCTTGATGGTCGCTATGGGTTTGGCGCGCTGCATGATGCTGCGCACGGCTTCCTCGGTGAGCTCGCGCGGCAGCGCGACTTCGCGCGCGTCGATGATCTGCAGGTTCGCCGCCGAAAGCTTGGAGTTGTCCAGTGAAATGCCGGCGATGCCGCTTTGCGCGCGACCGACGGAGTGCCGGCCTTCCTGCAGATAGCTGTGTTCCTCGAGCGGATCCTCGAAGCTGCCGAATTGCACGATCCCTCCGTCGGCGCCCGTCAACAGGAACAGGAACGGGCCACGCACGAACCTCTCCACGGGCGGGCCACCCTCGATGTTCTGCGCGGACAGCACCTTCGGTGCCTTGCCGAGCTCGAACAACAGCGTCACGCGCAGGGTCGCGCGCGGTATGCGGGTGGGCAGGGGCTTCTTGGGTTCGTTCTTTTCGCTGGCGACCATGGTGCGTGCCTCGGCCTTGAACATGGGGCCCGCGGCGCGCGCTGGTGCCTCGCCAAGCTTGCTTTCAGCCGCGGCCTTCTGCGCACCTTCGCGTGCGGTCGCGCCTCCCTTGCCCTTCGCCGTGAGTTCCGGTGACACCGCTTCGGCGGCTCCGTCCTTGCGCGCGTCGGCAGCCGGAGCTTTCGATGCGATCTCGCGCGCGCCGCGGCGCGCGATGTAGCGCATGTCGGCCGGCATGATCCGCGCCAGCAATTCATCGACGTCGAGATCGTCGGCGGAGATCGTGAGGCGCTCGTCGCGCGGCGGCTGCGGGCGCACTTCCACCTGCGCCACCTTGGCGAGCTGATCGAGGAGCTCGCCACGCGTGACGCCGTTGGCGTGCACGCTGAAGCGACCGCTCTCGGTATCGAAACCGACGCCCTCTGGAGGTTTGGCGCACCCTATCAACAAAGTGGCGGCACCGGCCGCAATCAAGCCTGACAGTCTGGTTATTCTCATATCGCCTCCATGTGAAGGCGCATGCTGGTCGGCGGCGCGGCGCCTAACTATGGCCCGGCGGTGACTTTGCGCTGATTTGGTCTGATCGGCTCAGGTCAACCCTGACAAAGACGGTGGCGTCAGGAAGCCGCCGCGCGCGTGCGCATGAATACGCCACCAACGGTGGCGGCGATGGCCGCACTGGCCGCGCCCAGCAGGAACGCGAGCTGGTAACCACCATTGAGCGCCGCGACATGCTCGGTGCCCGTGGCCAGCAATGCGTCCGTGCGTCCGGCGGCGAAGCTCGCGAGCACCGCGAGGCCGAGCGCGCCGCCCATCATGAACGCGGTGTTGACCACGCCTGATGCAAGCCCCGACTCGCTCGGCGCGACGTCACTCATCGCGCCGAGCAGCAGCGGGTTCAAGGCGATGCCGGCGCCAATGCCGAGCAGGGTCATGCCCGGCAGCACGTCCATGACGAATTGGCCATCGAGCGGCGCGCGGGCGAACAGCGCGAGGCCCGCCGCGGCAAACAGCAGTCCGGCGGCCAATGGCGCGCGAATGCCGAAGCGCATGACGATCCTTGCCGACAGTCCCAGGGAAAACGCCGCCATGATCAGGTTCGCGGGCAGGAAGCACAGCCCCACCTGCATGGCGTTGTAGCCGAGCACGAGTTGCAGGTAGAGCGCGGATATGAAAAACCAGGCGAACATCGCCGCGGCCCACAACACGCCAGCCACGTTCGCGGTGGCGACATTGCGCAAGCGAAACAGCGACAGCGGCATCAGCGGATCGCGCACCCGGGCTTCGATGATGAGGAAGGCGACCAGCAAAACGATGGCGGCCGAAAGCGTCATCAACGTCTGCATCGAGGTCCAGCCCACCTCGTGGCCATTGACGATGGCGTAGACGGCCAACATCAGCGAGGCAGTTACGGTGATGGCGCCGGCGACATCGAGCTTCGCACCGCTCGCGGTTCCCGGCGCGTGCGGCAGCAGGCGCATGCAGAACGCGTACACCGCGACGCCGATCGGCACGTTGACGAGGAAGACCCAGTGCCAATTGAGCGTGGTGGTCAGAAATCCGCCGAGCAGCACGCCGACGCTGCCGCCCGCCGAGCAGACAAAGCCGTAGATGCCCATCGCCTTGGCGCGCTCGGCCGATTCCGTGAAGAGGCTCATGATGAGCGACAACGCAACCGCGGTGACCACGGCGCCACCCAGGCCTTGTATGGCACGCGCGGCGATCAACATCCCCCGCGACGTCGCGACGCCACAGCCGACCGAGGCCGCGCTGAACAGGATCAGCCCCAGGAGGAACAGCCGGCGATGACCGAACAGGTCGCCGAGGCGGCCGCCTAACAGGAGGAAGCCGCCAAACGTCAGCATGTAGGCGTTGACCACCCACACCAGCGAGGTCTCGGAGAAACCCAGGTCCTCGCGAATCGACGGCAGGGCGACGTTCACGATGGTCGTGTCGAGCACGATCATCAGGACGCCGGAGCACAGGACATAAAGCGCCCACCAGCGCTTGCGCGAGTCGTCGAACATGGCTGCCTCGTGGAGGAAGTGACGGAGCTACTGGTTGGTTGTCGTTTTGCCGTAGCCCGAATCGACACTCAGCTCCGGGAAATATTATCGATCCTGGCCGCGCAGATGAAATCGTTCTCGTGCAGCCCGCCGATGGCATGTGTCTGGTAGCGGATGCGGCAGTATCCCCAGCCGCATTCGATGTCCGGATGGTGGTCCTGCACGTTGGCGACATGCGCCACCGCGTTGACGAAGCTCATGGCCCGGTAGAAATCCGCGAACTTGAATTCGCGCCTGATCGCCTTGCCATCTTCGATGAGTTTCCAGCCGCCGTCGGCCGTCGAGAGAAGACGGCCCAGCATCTTCTTCGCTTCGTCCGCCGTGAGCGCGCTCACGCCGCCGTGACAGGGTACGCACTGCTTGTTGACCAGGGTGTCGTCGTTGCTGTCGCTCATGCGGTGACTCCTTGCTCGGCCGACGCGGCTTCCTTGCGGGCGAAGCTCCGCGCGACATACTTCTCGACCAGCTCCTGGAACTCGGCCGCGATGTGATCGCCCTTGAGCGTCACGGTTTTCTCGCCGTCTTCATAAACGGGCGCCACCGCTCGCTCACCCGTGCCCGGCAACGAGATGCCGATGTTGGCGTGCTTGCTTTCGCCGGGACCGTTGACCACGCAACCCATGACGGCCACGGTCATGTCTTCAACGCCGTCGTAGGATTTCTTCCATTCCGGCATGCGATGGCGGATGTGACTCTGGATCGACTGCGCGAGTTCCTGGAAATAGGTGCTGGTGGTGCGGCCGCAGCCGGGGCAGGCCACCACCATCGGCAGGAACGCGCGCAGACCCATGGTCTGCAGGATCTCCTGCGCGACGATCACTTCCTGCGTGCGGTCACCATTGGGTTCGGGCGTGAGCGAGACGCGGATGGTGTCGCCGATGCCATCTGCCAGCAACACCCCGATGCCTGCAGTCGAAGCGACGATTCCCTTCGAGCCCATGCCGGCCTCGGTTAGGCCGAGATGCAGCGCGTAATCGGAGCGCCGCGCCAGCTCGCCATAGACCGCGATCAGATCCTGCACCGCCGACACTTTCGCCGAAAGAATGATCTGCTC
>DASYKM010000179.1:0-3371 GCA_035995425.1 Steroidobacteraceae bacterium | reverse complement strand
GGGCGTGACGGCCGTCACGGCTCGCGGGGAGTTGAGCCTGGTTTCGTTGCCCTTTCATATATTGTTGTATTGATGCCCACGGCCGAACAACTCGGAAGTCTGAACGCTCCGCAACGCAAGGCGGTGACCTACGGTGAGCCTCTTCCCGGCGGGAAGGGTTTCCGCGCCGGTCCGTTGCTGATCGTCGCCGGCGCGGGTACCGGCAAGACCAACACGCTTGCGCATCGCGTGGCGCATCTCGCCATGAGCGGCGTCGATCCGGCGCGCATCCTCATGCTCACGTTCACGCGACGTGCCTCGATCGAAATGAAACGGCGCGCGAATGAAATCATGCGCGATGCCTTCGACGACAAGCTGGGCGGCAAGGCTTCGGCAATCAGCCAGCGTCTCACCTGGGCCGGCACCTTCCACTCCATCGGCAACCGCCTGCTGCGTCACTACGCCAAGCACGTCGGGCTCGATCCCTCTTTCAGCGTGCTCGATCGCGGCGATGCGGCCGACCTCGTCGATACCGTGCGCGCCGAGCTCGGGTTTTCCGGCAAGGGCCAGCGGTTTCCGCGCAAGGACACTTGCCTGGCTATTTACTCGTACCGCGTGAACACGCAGAAGTCGCTCAAGGAAACGCTCGAAACCCAGTACTCGTGGTGCACGCACTTCGAAGAAGACATCGGCAAGCTGCTGCGCGCCTACGTCGAGCGCAAGTCGCAATACCGCGTGCTCGATTTCGACGATCTGCTGCTCTACTGGCACGCGATGATGAGCGAGGATCGCATCGCCAAGTCGGTGTCGGCGCATTTCGATCACGTGCTGGTGGACGAATACCAGGACACCAACAAGCTGCAGGGCGACATCCTCACCGCGCTCAAGCCCGACGGACACGGCGTCACCGTGGTCGGTGACGACGCGCAGGCTATCTATTCATTCCGGGCCGCCGCGGTCGAGAACATTCTCGGCTTTCCCGATCGCTTCCGGCCGAAGGCCGAAGTCGTCACGCTGGCGCAGAATTTCCGCTCGAGCCAGAGCATCCTCGATTCGGCCAACGCACTCATGGCGGACGCGCCACGGCAGTACCGCAAGCACCTGCTGTCGATGCGTGGCCAGGGTCCGCGTCCCAAGCTGGTGACGGTCGACGACCTTCCGACCCAGGCGGAGTTCGTCTGCACCCGGATCCTCGCGGCGCGCGAGGCGGGCGTTGCCCTCAAGCGTCAGGCGGTGCTGTTTCGCAGCGGCACGCACAGCGACGTGCTCGAAATCGAGCTCGCCAAGCGCAAGATTCCTTTCGTGAAATACGGCGGACTCAAGTTCCTCGAAGCGGCGCACGTGAAGGACCTCATGGCGGTGCTGCGCTGGGCCGACAATCCGCGCAACCAGCTCGCCGCTTTCCGTGTGTTGCAGTTCATGCCTGGCATGGGTCCGGCGAATGCCAAGCGCGCCCTGGAACATTTCGTCAGCAACAATTTCCTGTGGACCTCGTTCGAAAGCTTCGAGCCGCCGACCGACGCGCGCATCGCCTGGAAGAAATTCAAGGAGCTGTTCGCGACCCTTGGCGATCCCAGTCGTGAATGGCGCGGGCAGATCAATCTGGTGCGCGAGTGGTACAAGCCGCACATGGAAAGACTCTACGAACACGTGCACATGCGCATCGGCGACCTCGACCAGCTCGAGCTGCTGTCGTCGCAGTACCCGACGCGCGAGCGCTTCGTGACCGAGCTCACGCTCGATCCGCCGCACGCCACCAGCGATCTCGCCGGCCAGGCAATTCACGACGAGGATTACCTGGTGCTCTCCACCATTCATTCCGCGAAAGGCATGGAGTGGGACAGCGTCTATATTCTCAACGTGGTCGACGGCAGCTTTCCGTCGGAATTCGCGACCGGCAAAGCCGAGCTCATCGAAGAAGAACGTCGCCTGCTGTACGTGGCGATGACGCGTGCGCGCAATGAGCTCACCTGTGTCATCCCGCTGCGTTTCCAGATCACCAGCCAGCCGAAGACTTCGGACGGGCACGTGTACGGTGGCCGCAGCCGGTTCCTCACCGAGAAACTCATCAAGTGCTTCGATGAGCAGACCTTCCAGGGTTCCAACGTCGACGTGAAGATCGATGAGACGCCGGCGGAATCAGGCTCGATCGACGTCGCGTCGCGCCTCAAGCAGATGTGGTAGATAGTAGATAGGCGACTGTCCCCTTCCAACCCGACGATTGATTACCGAGGCTTCCTGAATTTCAGCGTGAACCGGTCGCTTTCACCGATCGCCTGGTATTTCGCGCGCTCCCGGTTGCCGAGACGGTAGCTGGGCGGCAACGTCCAGACACCCTGCTCGTAATCTTTCGTGTCGCGAGGGTTGGCGTTGATTTCGGAACGTGACACCAGCTCGAACCCGGCCGCTTCGATGAGCTTGATGGCGTATTCCTCGTTCAGGTAGCCGCTGACCGCGCGCGGATCCTGCGGTTTGGCCGGGTCGCCGCGGTGCTCGACCACGCCGAGGATGCCGCCGGGCTTGAGCGCCCGGAACATCGCCGCGAATGCCTGTGGCGCGAACTCGAGGCTCATCCAGTTGTGCACGTTGCGGAATGTCACCACCATGTCGGCGCTGCCCGGCGGCGCGATGCTGTCGCTGCCAGGCCCAAGCGCCGTGACCTCGACCTTGCCGTAGACCTCCGGGCGCGCGGCAAGCTTTTCGGCGAATGACTTCAAATTGCCGGTGACGAACGCGTTGTCCGGCGCCGCGGGCACTTGCGCCGCGTACAGCTTGCCGTGCGCGGCGAGCAATGGCGCCAGTATTTCCGTGTACCAGCCGTCAGCGCCGGGCCAGACCTCGACCACGGTCATCCCGGGCGTGATGCCGAAGAAGAGCAACGTGTCGAGCGGGTGACGGTAGGCGTCGCGCGCGCGATTTTCCGCCGAACGATGCGCGCCCGCGAGCACGACTTCGATGGCGGCGGCGGTGACCGTATCGCGCGGCGCGGCCTTGGCGGCGGCAGGTGGGTGCGGAGTGGACGCGCACGCGCAAGCCAGGCTCGCCATCAGGAAGATCAAGGCGCTGCGAGCGCGTAACGGCATCCCAAGTCTCCAGGCAAATAAAAAGGAACCCCGCTCGAGGCGGGGTCCGGTTCGACAGAGTTCCGCTAGTTAGTCCTGCGTCGGCTCAGCGGCGGAACGGACCGCCACCACCCTGACGCGGACGCGGCGGACGCTCTTGCGCCTCATTGACGCGCAGCGGCCGGCCGCTCATCTGGTATCCATTGAGACCCTGGATCGCGGCTTGTGCTTCGCCGGAGCCCATCTCAACGAAACCGAAGCCACGCGGCTTGCCCGTTTCGCGGTCGTTGATCATCTTTACCGAATCGACCTTGCCATGGCGCTCGAAGA
>DASYKM010000178.1:0-39485 GCA_035995425.1 Steroidobacteraceae bacterium | reverse complement strand
CCGTAACGGCACCATCGAGCTGCTGCTGACCCAGCCGGTCACGCTGTGGCAGGCGGTGCTGGGCAAGTTCTTCGCGGCCTGGTTGTTCGTCGGTATCGCGCTCGTGCTCACCTTCCCCATCTGGTACACGGTCAACTACCTGGGCAATCCCGACAACGGCGCCATTCTCGCTGCCTATCTCGGCTCCTTCTTCGTTGCCGGAGGCTTCCTCGCCGTCGGCTCGTTCACTTCCAGCTTTACCAAGAACCAGCTCATCGCCTTCATCGTCGCGCTCTGGTTTTGCTTCCTGCTGCTCATTGCCGGTTACCCGGCAGCAACCGAGTGGTTCCAGACCTGGGCGCCGCAGTGGCTGGTGAGCGGCATCGCCGCGCTGTCATTCCTCACGCACTTCGAAAACATCGTCAAAGGCGTGCTCGACCTGCGCGACGTCCTCTACTACGCACTGGTCATCGTCTTCTTCCTGCTCGCGAGCACCGTGGTGCTCGACGCGCGAAAATCGAGTTAGCAGGCGGCCGAGATGTTCAAAAACATGTTCAAGAAATCCCATCTCGGCGCCGGCGGCCTCGCGGTCGTCGGCGTGTTGTTCATCGGCATCATGCTGCTGGCGAACCTGCTGCTGCGCGGCGCGAAGTTCGACCTCACGGCCGACAAGCTCTACACCATCTCCGACGGCACCGAGCACATCGTTCACAGCCTCAAGGAGCCGGTGAACCTCTACCTGTTCTTCTCCGAGAAAACCGCCACGCCGATCCCGCAGCTGCGCAACCACGGCATCCGCGTGCGCGAGCTGCTCGAAGAGCTGGTGGCGCGTTCCGATGGCAAGCTCACGCTCAAGGTCATCGACCCGCAGCCGTTCACCGAAGAGGAAGACCGGGCCACCGAGCTCGGCGTCCAGTCGGTGCCGGTGGGTGCCAGCGGCGAGAAACTCTATCTCGGGCTCGCCGCCACCAATTCCACCGACGGCAAGGAGAGCATCGCCTTCCTCGATCCGCAGACCGAAGAGCAGCTCGAGTACGACGTCGCCAAGCTCATCCACAAGCTCTCGAGCGCCAAGAAGCCGGTGGTCGGCTGGCTGTCGTCGCTGCCCATGCAGGGCGACTTCGACATGCAGACCGGCCGGCCGCGCCAGCCCTGGGTGGTCTATGGCCAGGTGGAGCAGCTGTACACGGTGCGCAACCTCGAGCCGTCGCTGACCACCATCGGCAACGACGTCGACGTGCTGGTCATCGTGCACCCGAAGGAGCTGCCGCCCGCGGCGCTGTATGCCATCGATCAGTTCGCCATGCGCGGCGGACACATTCTCGCCTTCGTCGATCCGAATGCGCAGTCGGACCAGTCGGGCGCCGACCCTAACAACCCGATGGCGCAGATGACGGCGGACAAATCCTCGCATCTCGAGCCGCTGCTCAGCTCCTGGGGCCTGGAATTCAAGCCCGACCAGGTGGTCGCGGATCTCGAGCGCGGACTCACGGTCTCCATGCGCGAGGGCGAGCCGCCGGCGCAGCACATCGCCATCCTCGGCCTGGACGGCAGCAGCATGGCCAAGGATGTGATCACCGCGCGCCTCGATTCCGTCAACATGGCGACCGCGGGTAGTTTGAAGGCCATTGTTGGCACCAAGCTCAAGGTCGAGCCGCTCATCAAGACCAGCAAGCAGGCCGGCCTCCTGCCGGTCCAGCGCATCACCATGATGAGCGACCCCGGCAGTCTGCGTGACGGGTTCAAGCCGATCGGCGAGCTCATCGTGGCCGCCCGTGTCTCGGGTAGCGCGGTGAGCGCGTTTCCCAACGGCCCTCCCGCCGGAGTCGCGGCGACACCCGATGCGCTGAAGGCGTCCGCCAAGCCGCTCAACGTCGTGGTCATCGCCGACTCGGACCTGCTGTCCGACTTCATGTGGGTGCAGCAGCGCAGCTTCTTCGGCCAGACGATCGCGCAGCCGTTCGCCAACAACGGCGAGCTGGTCTGGAACGCGCTCGACAATCTCGGTGGCAGCGACGATCTCATCAGCATTCGCGGGCGCGCGGCCTACTCGCGCCCCTTCGACCGTGTCGAAGCCCTGCGGCGCAATGCCGATACGCAGTTCCGTGCCAAGGAACAGCAGCTCGAAACGCAGCTGCAGCAGACCGAGGATCAGTTGAACAAACTTCAGTCGGCGCAACCCGGCGGAAACGAAGCCATCCTCTCCCCCGAAGCAGCCAAGGCCATCGATCGCTTCCAGGAGGACAAGCTGCGCATCCGTAAAGAACTGCGCTCGACCAAGGCGCAACTGGAACAGGACATCAAATCGCTGGGCTTCCGCATGAAGCTCTACAACGTGGCTCTCGTGCCGATCATCGTCACCGCGATGGGCCTGTTGGTCGCGCTGTGGCGCAAGCGCAGACGTCATGCCATCGCCATGCTGCGCAAAGGCGGTGCGGCATGATCCGGAACAAATTCCTGGGGCTGGGCGCCATCACCGCGGTGGTCATCGGCGTGGCCGTCGCGCTCTCGACGCATCATTCCAATCAGCAGGCCGACCTGGGCGGCAGCACGGTGTTCGCCGATCTCAAGCCCGCGCTCGGCGACGTCGGGGAAATTCGCTTCTCGAAGGGAGACGGCAGCCGCACTACCCTGCGCAAGGGCGCCGACGGCTGGGTCGTCGTGGAGCGGCAGTATCCAGCCGATGCCACCCGGGTGCGCGAGCTCGCGCTGGCGCTCGCCAATCTCAAGGTACTCGAACGCAAGACCAGTGACCCGGCTAACTACGCGAAGATCGGCGTCGAGAATCCCGACTCGCCCACGGCCGGCAGCACGCTGGTCGAGGTCGTGGCGGGCAAGAAGACCTGGGCGCTGATCGTCGGCAAGAGCGCCGACGGCCGCGCGGTCTACATCCGCAAGCCGGCCGAGCCGGCCAGCAGCCTGGCCCAACCGCTCATCGCGCCCGATCCGGACCAGAAGCGCTGGATCGACCGACGGCTCACCGACATCCCTGGCGCAAACGTCCACGATCTCGCGGTCAAGACCGGCGGGAGCCCCCCCTATCTATTGACGCGCGCCAAGCGCACTGACACCGACCTGACGCTGAGCCCGGTACCGAAGGGACGCACGCCCGTCAGCGCCATGGCGCTCGGCGGGCAGGCCGACGCGCTCGGCGCGTTCAACTTCGACGACGTGCGGCCCGTGCCGTCGCCGGCCGCGGTGCCGGCGGATGTCGCGACCTATCGCACTTTCGACGGCCAGGTCATCGAATTTTCCGGCCACCGCGAGGGCGAGAAGGCCTACATCACGATCACGACGCGGCGCGATCCTGAGCTTGCGGCGCAGTACACCGAAAAACCGGCAACGCCCGCCACGAAGCCTGCCGCCCCGGCCGATCAGACTGTCGAAAAGCTGGCGGCGCGCGCCAAGGGCGTGGAATTCGAGATCCCGACGTACAAGTACGAAGGCATCTTCAAGAAGCAGGAAGACCTGCTCGAAAAGCTTCCCGAACCCGCGAAGAAAGCAGCGACGAAAAAGAAGTGAGGCGCTCAGCGCGTCCTGGCGACCAGGATGACGGCGGCGCTGGCCAACAGCGCCGTCGGGAACCAGGCGAGCACCAGCGGACTCGCGTCGAACACCAGCGCCCCGCTCTCGAGCATGCGCTGCACGAGGAAGAACGACACGCCGATCAGCACGCCTAACAGCGTGCGCGCGCCGGATCCGGCGGAGCGAAGGCTGCCGAACACGAATGGCACCGCGAGCAGTGCGGCAAACAGGATGGCCGTGGTCCGCGCGATGCGCGACCAGAACGCGAATTCCTGTTCACCGGAAGCGAGATCGTTTTGCTTGAGGTGGCGAATCAGGTTCCACAACACGCGCGTTTCCAGCTGGCGCGGCGTGGATACGGTGAGTGCCAGGAAATCGCCGCCCACCGACGAGGCAAACTGCCGGCTCTCCTCGTGTTGCGATTCGATGCGCTCGCCACCGAACGTGGTGCTGGCGAAGTGCGACAGCTTCCAGCTGCCATCGGGCAACACGCTGGCGGTACTCGCCGAGGCCACCGACTTGAGCTCGTGGTCGTCGGTGAGCTCGATGATCACCATGCCGCCGAACTCGGCGCCGCCCGACTGCTGAGCGACATTGATGAGCAGGTTGCCATCGCGCACCCACGGGCCGCTGCGACCGGCGAAGGTGATGGTGGAAAACTTCGACAGCAGCTTCTGCTGCTTGGCCATGGCCTGCAGCGGCGGCGCGAGGAATTCCCCGCAGACGACCGCGAGCGCCATCAACAGAAAACCGGCCATGACTACCGACCCGGCAATGCGCCACACGGAAATTCCCGCGGCGCGCATCACCGTGAGCTCGCTGCCGCGCGCCAGCGAGCCCAAGCCCAGCAACGCGCCGATCATCACGGCGATGGGCATCATCTCGTAGACCTGCTGCGGCATGTTGAGCAGCACGAACCAGAACGCATCGAGCGCCGTATAGGTGCCGACTCCGATGTCGTCCTGCTGGTTGGCGAACAGCCACACCGCACCCAGCGTCAGCAGCACCGCCAGCACCACGAACACGCCACCCAGTACCGCACGAATCACATAGCGATCGAGGAGATTCATGCCGGCACCGCCGAGGGAACCGGCGCGCCGGCCATGTTTCGCCGATAGCGCAGCCGGGCCAGCCAGCGCGGCGCGACGATCAGCGCGGCGCCAAAGAGCCCAACGGCGGCGTGCACCCACCACAGGCCTAACCAGGCCGGCATGACGCCGCGCTGGATCCAGAATTTGCCGGCGATCGCCAGCTCGATGTAGACGAAGAAAATCAGGATGGCGAAGCCGACGCGCGCGTAGCGTCCCTGCCGGGGTCGCAATCGCGCCAACGGCACGGCTATCAGCGCCATGACCACACCCATGACGGGAAACGCCAGCCGCCAGTGAAGCTCCGCGAGCTGCGCCCGATCGCTCGACGCCATGAGGGTGCTGGTCGGCAGCCCTTCGAGTGCCACCGATCCGCCCGACAGCGCGGGCAGGCGCACGGGGATGGTGTTCTCGGCGAACCGGACGATGCGAAAGCGCCGCTCGCCGGGGATTCCTTCGTATCGCTCGCCGTCGTACAGGGTGATCACCTGCAGGTCGCCGCCTTCCGAATAGGCATGCGTGGCGCGCTGCGCGAGCGCGATTTCGAGCACGTTTCCGCGCGTGCGTTGCACGAATACGCGGCGCAGCGTGCCGTCCTTGTCTGCCGCTTGCGCGTACACCACGGTGCTGCCACCACCAAAGGTGCTGAACTTGCCGGCGCTGATCGGCGCGAACTGGCCGGCGCGCAGCGCTTCGCGGCGCACGTCGAGCATCCGCCCGGTGGCGGCTGGCGACACTTGCAACGAGATGAACGCCAGCAGCGCGGTGAGCACCGCGGTGAACGCCATGACCGGCAGCATGACCACCCGCCGGCGGGCGCCGCAGGCCTGGGCGGCCGTCAGCTCACTGTCGTGGTACAGCCGCCCGAGCGCGAGCACGATACCGAGCAGCAGGGCGATCGGGATGACCAGCGTGAGGTTTTGTACCGCGCCCATGAGGATGAGCTCGAACACCACGCCGCGCGGATACTGGCTGTCCGCCGCCCGCTCTAACACGCGCGCGACCTGATTCGTCAGCATTATCACGAGTAATACGCCAGAAACTGACAGCCAGCTCACGACGACTTCGCGCAGGATGTAGCGATCGAGTATCCGCAGCAACAGACCACCCAAACAGACTTGAGTTACACTTCGCGACCTTAAAACACTCCACCCTCCGCAACAATGCGAGCGTGAACATGCAGTTCGAAATCTGGACGAAGGGGCTCGCCGAGCTGCCCGTCGATTGTGTTGCAGTTGGCGTCCACGACGACGGCGACCTGGCCGCCGAAGCCAAGGTCCTCGACCTCCGCGCGCGCGAGAAGCTCTCGCGCCTGGTGAAGCGCGGTGACTTCACCGCCAAGCTTGGCGAAACCTGGCTCATCGCCGACTTCGAAGGAATCCGCGCCGAGCGCGTCCTGCTCGTGGGCCTGGGCCCCAAGAGCTCGCCTTCGAAAGTGGAGCTCACGCGCAAAGCCTGGCGTCGCGCCATTTCCGCCGCCGTCGGCGCCGCGGTCCGTACGCGCGTCGCGTCGCTCGCGCTCGCGCTGCCGCGCCCCGCGGCCAAGCTCCTCAACGACGAACGCTTCGGCCGCGCGGTGGCGGAAGTGACCGGCCATACGCTCTATCGCGTCAACGACCTGAAGAGCAGCAAGAAGCCCCGCACTCAGGCTTTGGCGCGCGTGGTCGTGGCGGCACCCGCCAAGACGGCCCAGGCAATCGAAAAAGGCTTCTCACAAGGGGCCGCGCTGGCCTCGGGCGCCGCGCTGATGCGCAATCTGGCCAATCTGCCCGGCAACGTGTGCACGCCCTCGTACCTCGGCAAGACGGCACAAGAGCTCGCCAAGTCCTACAAGTCCCTTCGCGTCAAAGTCCTCGGGCTGTCCGAGATCAAGCGCGAGAAGATGGGCTGCTTCCTCGCCGTCACCCAGGGCAGCGAAGAGCCACCCCGCTTCCTGGTCATCGAACATCGCCATCCGAAGGCGAAGAACGCGCCCGTGGTCCTGGTGGGCAAAGGCATCACCTTCGACACCGGCGGCATCTCGCTCAAAGATCCGCCGCTCATGGACGAGATGAAATTCGACATGAGTGGCGCGGCCTGCGTCATCGGCACCATGAAAGCCGTGGCCGAGCTCAACCTGCAGCTGAACGTGGTCGGCCTGGTCGCAAGCTGCGAAAACATGCCCGATGGGCGGGCCATCAAGCCCGGTGACATCGTCACCAGCGCCGCGGGACTCACCGTCGAAATCCTCAACACCGATGCCGAGGGCCGGCTGGTCCTGTGCGACGCGTTGAATTACGCGCGCCGCTTCAAACCCGAAGTGGTGGTCGACATGGCGACGCTCACCGGCGCCATTGTCGTGGCACTGGGCACGCATCACACCGGCGTGTTCTCCAACGACGACGCGCTCGCGCGCGAGATCGTGGATTGCGGCGCCGTGGTCGACGACCGCGCCTGGCACATGCCGCTCACCGAGGAATACGGCGAGCAGCTCAAGAGCAATTTCGCCGACCTGGCGAACGTTGCCGGGCGCGACGGCGGCTCAATCACCGCCGCGGCTTTCCTGGCCAAGTTCACGCAAGGTCTCACCTGGGCGCATCTCGACATCGCCGGCACCGCCTACCAGGGTGGCGCGGCGAAGGGCAGCACCGGACGTCCGAGCGCCATGCTGCTCGAATTCCTGCTGCGTCGCTCGGCACGCTGATTCCTTGCCGCCGCCCCGCGTCGATTTCTACGTGAGCGCCGACGCCGGCGAGCCCGTGCGTCTGCGCCTCGCGTGTCGAATCGCCGAAAAGGCCTACCTCGCCAGGCAAAATGTCGTCGTGCTCAGCGACGACGCCGAGGCGCTGCGCCGTTTCGACGAGATGCTCTGGACCTTCGGCGATGGCAGCTTCGTGCCGCACGACACGGTGCAGGGCGAAGGCGCCGCCTGCGATGCGCCCGTCGCACTAACTACCGGGCCGCTGCCCGCCGGTCACACCGACGTGCTGCTCAATCTCGGCAACGCGGTTCCACCCGGCTTCGACAAGTTCACGCGTATCGCTGAGTTCCTCGATGCTCGTCCGGAGGCCCGCAGTGCCGGGCGCGAGCGATTCAAGGTCTATCGCTCCAGGTCCATCGAGCCACAGACCCACAACGTCTGACGCGGCCGCGCTGATACCTCGCGTAGTCCGGCGCCTGCCCCGATCCCAGGCAGTTTCTTCCCCGCGTCGTAATCGCGCTCGCGCTGGCCGCGACTCTCTTCTCTGATCTGATCGCCGTTGAAGGGTTGATGCGGCATCGCATCTGGAAATGGTCCCGCTCGCCGTCGGCAGGTCGCCATGAAAACTCTGTTAGGTCTCATCGTCGCCTGCGGCGTGTTCGCCGTGGCGCAGGCCCGCCCGCTGGTCGTCCAGGAATCGGCGCGCATCGCCAACCCGGATCCCGCCAACTACCCCTACTTCGCGTCCGACGTCGCCATCGACGGCGACGATGCGATCGCGACCCTCGAGCGCTACATCGACGCGCCGGAAGGCGCAGATCCGCGGGATATGGAACACGACGTGGTGGTCTATCTTTTTCATCGAAGCACTGGTGGCTGGGCGCCGGTAAAGCCGCTCGTCGCACATCACCATGGTCCGTTCCAGCACTTCGAGGCGGGGCTCGCCATGCGCAACGGCGTCGCGGCGCTCGCACTCAATCCGCTCTACGTCTTCGAGCGACGCAGCGGCGACTGGGTCTCCGCGCCCATCACCGGAGTGGATCCTGACAATCCCGGCGAAGACGTGACGATCGACGGGACGCGCATTCTCTTTGGCGGAAGCGGCGGTCAATGGGCTGGCACGCTCTACGAGAAGGATTCCGGCACCGGCATCTGGGGCCCGACGTCGCGCATCGTCGGCGAGGAACGCGGCGGCGATGACGAGAATACCGGCGGCCCCGTCGACATTTCGGGCAACCGTGCCGTCATCCTGAGTCCGTACTCGGAAAACGCCGATCCGACGCTGGCCACCCCGAGTGTCACCGCCTATCTCGAGTGGGGCCCGCCGCGCCGCTTCCTGCGCCAATCCGATATTCGCGACTCGGCGGCCGCGCCGCTCGGCTTCGAGGTCGCGATACGCGACGACGAAATCTTCATCGCCGGAACCAATGCATCGGGCACCCGTGTCTACCGTCCCGCTCCGAGCGACGCCTGGGAAGAGTTCGACAAGCTGCAGCCGCTCGACAGCCACATGGGCGGTGGCGTCACCACCATCATCAAGAAAAACCATCTCTTCCTGATGCAGCGAAACTGGAACGCGGAGCGCGAAGCCTACGTCATCAACGTGTTCCGCAAGAGCGGCAGCGATCCGTACGAACACGTGGCAACGCTCGTCGCGAGCGATGGCGGATCGCTCGGGGATTTCGGCATCAGCAGCCGCAGGGTCATCGCGAGCTGTGGAGTCGAGGCTTGTTACTTCGACCTGCCTGCGAGCCTCGCGCAGCCCGCGCCGGTGCAGCACAACTTCGCCGGATCCACACCGACCGGGTGGTCGCTGAGCGCCGGCAGCGCCTTCTCGATCGTTCAACGCGGCCTCACCCGCGTGCTGCGTCAGTCGGACACGTCGAGCACCGCGACGCACACCGCGGTTCTCGATGCTTCGAACTGGACCAACCAATCGGTGCAAGCCGATGTTCGCCCCATCGCGCGTGCGGGCGCCGATGGCGGATTCGGCCTGGCGACCCGCTACAGCAACGCCAGCAACTACTACTCGGTGATGGTGAGCGGTTCCGGCGAAGTCTTGCTCATGCGCACCGTGGGCGGTGTCGCGGGCACCATCGCCTCGGCGCCACTCACCGTCGCGTTGAACCGTCCATATCGCCTCAGGCTCGAGTCCATCGGCACGCGTCACCGCGTGTACGTGGACGGTGCGCCGGTGCTGGACGCCGATGACAGCGCGCTCGCGCGCGGCCGCGCGGCGTTGCTCACTTCACGAACCTCCGCCGAGTTCGACAACGTGGTCGCAAGCCCGACACCGGCGACCATTTTGTACGCCAGCGATTTCTCGAGCTCCGGCGGGCCGACCGATCTGTGGACCTTCACGGGCACGGGCCTCTGGAATACGGCCCCGAGTGCCTCGAGCCAGGGCGCCTCGAACCGCGTGTTTGCGCAGAGCTCGGTGGCTGCCGCCGCGCGCGCCATCGTTGGCGTGCCGACCGACGATCAGTCCGTGGAGGTGCGCGCCCGCCCCACGACCTTCGCGGGCACCGGCAACGGCGACCGATGGTTCGGTGTCATGGCGCGGTACGTCGATGACTCGAACTACTATTACCTGTCCCTGCGCAGCGCGAATACCGTATCGCTGCGCAACCTCAGCAACGGGGCGATCACGGTGTTGGGGACTTATTCGCTGCCGGTCACGCTCGGGACCTGGTATCGCTTGCGCATCGAGGCCGTCGGCACGCAGATACGCGGCTACGTCAACGGCTTCCTGGTCGGCGAAGCCACCGATGCCACGCACGCGCGCGGCGCCGCGGGACCGATCACCAATCGCGCCGCCGTGGAGTTCGACGACTATCGTGCGATCCAACCCTAGGTAAAGGCCCAACCCGCGGCGCTGCGATCCGTATAATTCGCGGCCTCATGGATAAGGCCTACTCCCCGGGCGAGATCGAGACCCGGATTTACGAACGTTGGGAATCCTCGGGCGCATTCGCGCCGCAAGGTGCCGGCCCGGCGTATTGCATCATGCTGCCGCCGCCGAACGTCACCGGCACGCTGCACATGGGGCACGCGTTCCAGCACACGCTCATGGACACCCTCACCCGCTGGCATCGCATGCGCGGCGATGCGGTGTTGTGGCAGCCGGGCACGGACCACGCAGGCATCGCCACGCAGATGGTGGTCGAGCGTCAGCTCGCCGAAGAAGGCACAAACCGGCACGAGCTCGGGCGCGAGCAATTCCTCGAGCGCGTCTGGAAATGGAAAGGCGAATCCGGCAGCACCATCACGCGCCAGATGCGCAGGCTCGGCACCTCGGTCGACTGGTCGCGCGACCGGTTCACGATGGACCCCGAGCTCTCGCGTGCGGTCACCGAAGTCTTCGTGCGGCTGCACGAAGAAGGCCTGATCTATCGCGGCAAGCGCCTGGTGAACTGGGACCCGGTGTTGCTGACGGCCGTGTCCGATCTCGAAGTGTTGTCCGAGGAGGAGAACGGCAGCCTCTGGCACATCCGCTATCCCCTTGCCGAAGGCAAAGGCCACGTCGTGGTCGCCACCACGCGCCCGGAGACCTTGTTAGGCGACACGGCGGTGGCCGTGAGCCCCGACGACGAGCGCTACCAGGCATTGGTCGGCAAGCGACTCACGCTGCCGCTCACCGGCCGCACGATCCCGGTGATCGCCGACAGCTACGTCGACGCCGCGTTCGGCTCGGGCGCCGTCAAGATCACGCCGGCGCACGACTTCAACGACTATGAAATGGGCCAGCGGCATTCACTGCCGCAGATCAACATCTTCACGCCCGACGCGAAGCTCAACGAGAACGCGCCCGAGCGCTTCCGCGGCCTCGACCGCTTCGTGGCGCGCAAGAAGATCGTTGCCGAGCTCGAAGAAGCCGGGCTCATCGAGAAGATAGAGCCGCACAAACTCAAGGTGCCGCGCGGCGACCGCACCAACGCGGTCATCGAGCCGTACCTGACCGACCAGTGGTACGTGAAGATCGCACCGCTGGCCGCGCCGGCGCTGAAGGCCGTGGAAGACGGCCGCACGCGCTTCGTGCCCGAGAACTGGTCGAAGACCTATTACGAATGGATGCGCAACATCAAGGACTGGTGCGTGAGCCGCCAGCTCTGGTGGGGTCATCGCATTCCCGCCTGGTACGACGACGCCGGCAGGATCTACGTCGGCCGCGACGAGGCCGAAGTGCGCAAGCAGCACTCGCTCGGCGAGGTTCCTTTGCGCCAGGACGACGACGTTCTCGACACCTGGTTCTCCTCGGCGCTGTGGCCGTTCAGCACGCTCGGTTGGCCTGACAAGACACCCGCGCTCGAGCAGTTCTATCCGACCAGCGTGCTGGTCACCGGCTTCGACATCATCTTCTTCTGGGTCGCCAGGATGATGATGATGGGTCTCAAGTTCATGGGCGATGTCCCGTTCCGCGACGTCTACATCACCGGCCTCATCCGCGATGAGAACGGCGAGAAGATGTCGAAATCCAAGGGCAATGTCATCGATCCGCTCGACGTGGTCGATGGCATCTCGCTCGAAGCGCTGGTTGCCAAACGCACCAGCGGACTCATGCAGCCGCAAATGAAAGAGCGCATCGAGAAAACCACGCGCAAGCAGTTTCCCGAGGGCATCGCCGCCCATGGAACGGACGCGCTGCGCTTCACGGTGGCCTCCCTCGCCGGCCCCGCGCGCGAAATCAACTTCGACCTTGGCCGCGTGGGCGGCAACCGCAATTTCTGCAACAAGCTGTGGAACGGCGCGCGCTTCGTGCTGATGACGGTCGAAGGCGACGCGGGCCAGGGAGATCTGGTGGGCGCCGCCGACCTCTCCGTGGCCGACCGCTGGATCGTGTCGCGTTTCTCGGCGACGCTCGCGCAGGTGGATAGCGCGCTCACCGGCTATCGCTTCGACCTGGCCGCCACCGCGTTGTACGAATTCACCTGGTACGAATTCTGCGACTGGTACCTGGAGCTCACCAAGCCCGTCCTGCAAGGCGACACCGCCACCGAAGCACAGAAGCGCGGCACGCGACGCACGCTGGTCACGGTGCTCGAGGCGCTGCTGCGCGCGCTGCATCCGCTCATGCCGTTCATCACCGAAGAAGTGTGGCAGCGCGTCCATCCGCTGGTCGCGCCATTGTTAGCCGGGCAGAACACACGCGCCGGGCAAAAGACCATCGAGAGCGTGATGGTGGCCGCCTATCCGCAAGCCAGCTCCTATGCCGCGGATACCGAGGCCGACGGCGAAGTGAGCTGGATGAAGCAGTTCATCCTCGCCGTGCGCCAGATCCGTGGCGAGATGGACATCGCGCCGTCGCGCAAGATCCCGCTGTTGCTGCGCAACGCATCGGCGCGCGAGCGCGCGCTGGCCGAGAAGCAGCACGCCTATCTATCGCGCCTGGCGGGCCTCGAATCCATCACGCTGCTCGCGCCTGCGGACGCGGCGCCGGAATCGGCCACGGCCATCCTGGGCGAGCTCACGTTGCTCGTGCCCATGGCGGGATTGATAGACCCAAAGGCCGAAGGCGAGCGTTTGTCAAAGCGCGTCGGCAAGAACGAAACGGATATCGCCAAGCTCAAAGCCAAACTCGGCAACGACAATTTCGTGCGCAATGCGCCGCCGGAGGTGGTCGCGGGCGATCGCGCCCGCGTCGCCGAGCTCCTCGCACAGAACGAGAGCCTCAAGGTCCAGCTCGAACGCGTCCGCCGCCTCGGCGAAGCCTGAGTGCAGGCTATAGTCGGCCACGTGAACACCTCCAACGCCGCCGTTGCGTCCTCCTTGGCCTCCGCCCTGGCCGCGTTGGACCGCGTCATCCTCGGCAAGCCCGAAGCCGTGCGCCTCGCGCTCACCTGCCTGCTGGCGCGCGGTCACCTGCTCATCGAAGACGTGCCCGGCGTCGGCAAGACCACGCTCGCGCACGCGCTGGCGCGCGTGCTCGGTCTCGCCTGGCAGCGCGTGCAGTTCACCAGCGACCTGCTGCCGGCCGACATCATCGGCGTGTCGGTGTTCGACGCGTCGCGCGGCGAGTTCTCTTTCAGAAAAGGGCCGATGTTCACGCAGCTGCTGCTGGCGGATGAAGTCAATCGCGCCAGCCCCAAGACGCAAAGCGCGCTGCTCGAAGCCATGGAAGAGCGCCAGGTGAGCGTCGACGTCACCACCTATCAGTTGCCGGATCCCTTTTTCGTGGTGGCCACGCAGAACCCGTTCGAGCAGCTGGGCACGTTCCGGCTGCCGGAGTCGCAGCTCGATCGTTTCCTGATGCGCATTTCACTCGGTTACCCCGACGCCGCCAATGAACGGGCGTTGCTCGCGAGCGGCGATCGCCGCGACCTGCTCGCCGGCATGCAGCCGGCGCTGAATCCGGACGGCGTGCGCGAGCTGCAGGCCGCGGCGCAGGCCGTGCACGTCGCCCCCGCCCTGCTCGCCTACGTGCAGACGCTGATCGCCAGCACGCGCCAGCGCACCGATGTGTTGTTAGGCCTCTCGCCGCGCGCCGGCCAGGGCCTGGTGCGCGCCGCGCGTGCCTGGGCCATGCTCGCGGGCCGCGACATGGTGATCCCCGAGGACGTGCAGGCGGTGTTTGCGCCGGTCGCGTCGCATCGTCTCGAACGCGCCGGGATTGCAACCGCCGCGGATCACGGCGCCTTCATCGCCGAGCTCAAGCGCGGCGTCCCGGTCCCGGTGTAGATAGTCCGGCCATGATGGCGCATGGCCCGGAAAATGATGGTCGACGCCGCCTGAATAAGCTGTCCCCTTTTTTACGCCGCCGCATGGCGGCGTGGGCGCGCCGGCGCCAGGGCGAGAACCGCCTGCCCGTGCTCATCGCCCGGCGCCGCGTCTATATCCTGCCGAGTCGTGCCGGCCTGGCATTCGCCGCGCTCGTCTTCGTGATGCTGGTCGCGGGTCTCAACTATTCGAACAGCATTGCGCTGCTGATCGCCTTCCTGCTGGCGGGCTTTGGGATGATCGCGATGCACCTCACCCATCGCAACCTGGTCGGTGTGTCGCTGCGCGCCGTCGCCAGCATCGACGCGTTCGTGGGCGAGCACGGCCGCTTGCTGCTCACGCTTGAGAACTCCGCCGACACCGCGCGCCTGGGGCTCGACTGCGAGGTCGCCGGAAGTACGCGCATCGCCGTGGACGTGCCGGCGCGCGCCGCCGCGCGTGCTGACCTGCCACTCGCTCTCGAGCGGCGCGGACGCTTGACGGTCGATCGCATCCAGCTGTCCACGTCATTCCCTTTCGGCTTGTTTCGCGCGTGGACCTACGTGCACCTGCGGGCGAGCGTGCTCGCCTGGCCGGTGCCGCGCGGACGGCGCGAGGCGCCACCCGAGACCGCCAGCGGCGGCAGCGCAATCGCCGTGCACCGCATCGGCGATGAAGAGTGGGCCGGACTGCGCGAATTCCGCAGCGGGGATTCGCCGCGCCAGGTGGCCTGGGGCGCCTATGCGCGCGGGCGCGGATTGCTGGTGAAGACCTATCAATCACCGGCCGCGCACCAGCGGATGTTCGACCTCGCCTCCGTACCCGGCGAACTCGAGCAACGACTCGAACAACTATCCGCCTGGATCGTCGCCGCGCACGCGCGCGGCGAACATTTCGGCCTGCGGCTCGGAGAGCACGCGCTGCTTCCTGACGGCGGCAGCGAACATCGCGCGCGCTGCCTGAACGACCTGGCGTTGCACGGCACCGGCGAACATTCATGAACCCCGCCGCCCGCGCCAACTCCGCGGCGACACTGGTGTTCGTCGGCAGTGTGCTGCTCATGATTGGCAAGGCGCCGCCCTGGTGTCTCGCCATCGCGCTTGGGGCTGCCGGCTGGCGCCTGCTGGTTGCGGCCGGGCACACCGCCACTCCCAAGTCGCGGAGCGGAATGCGCTTCCTGTTCGGCGCCGTCACGGCGGTGCTGGTGATCGCGGTCGCGGCCAGTTTCCGCACCCTCAACGGCCTCGCGGCCGGCAGCGCCTTGTTGCTGGTCATGGGCGCGCTCAAATTGCTCGAGGCGCGTTCGCGTCGCGATGACGGCATCGTGGTCGGCGTGGCGTTGTTCCTGTTGCTCGCCGCGGCGCTCGCCACCCAGGCCCTGGCGAAGATCCCGCTCTATCTACTCGTCATCTGGGGCGCGTGCGCCGCCATCGCCACCATTGCGGACCGAAGCGGCGCGCTCAGCTCCCGCGCGGCGCTGCGCCTGGCGGCGCGCGCGCTCGCCATGTCCATTCCGCTCGCGGCCGCCTGCTTCCTGTTCTTCCCGCGGTTTGGCGGGCAGTTCTGGGCGTTGCAGCGTGGCGAGCAGGCCACCACCGGTTTGTCCGACGAGATGTCCCCGGGCAGCATCAGTGAGCTCGCCAACGAATACAGTGTGGCGTTTCGCGTTCGTTTCGAGGGCCCGCCGCCGCCGCAGGAGGCGCTGTACTGGCGGGGCCCGGTTCTCAACACCTTTGACGGCTTCACGTGGCGCCGCGCGCGATCGAAGATCTATCCGGCGGAGCGAATCGAGATGCTCGGCGCTCCGGTGCGCTACCGCGTCACGGTCGAGCCGACCAATCAGCCGTGGTTGTTCGCGCTCGACACGGTGGCGCAGAGTCCGCGCCGTGACGTTTTCATGGCGCACGACCGGCAACTCTCCGCGATCACGCCGATCACCGACATCGTGAGCTACGACGCCGTGTCGCATCTGCGCACGCGCACCGACAGCCCGCTATCGATATCCGGACGCCGCACGGAAACCACATTGCCGGCGGAACGGAATCCGCGCGCACGCCAGCTGGCGCTGCAGATGCGCGCGCAGGCATCGAGTGATGCGGACTTTGCGCGCGCCGTGCTCGACTGGTTCCGCGACGATGGTCTCGAATACACGCTCGCACCGGGAATCACCACCGTGGACTCGGTGGACACCACCTTGTTCGACAGCAAGAAGGGGTTTTGCGGCCACTTCGCTTCCTCGTACGCGACCATGATGCGCGCCGCCGGCGTGCCGGCGCGCGTGGTCACGGGCTACCTCGGTGGCGAATGGAATGCGGCCGGCGGATACATGATCGTGCGGCAATCCGATGCGCATGCCTGGACCGAGGTCTGGCTCGATGGCGGCGGCTGGACGCGCATCGATCCCACGGCGGTCGTCGCGCCGGAACGCCTGCTGCGAAGCATCTTCGATCTGCTGCCCGACGCGCTGTCGGCGACCAACTCGTTCCGGCACAACAATGCCCTGATGTTCCGTCTCGAACATCTGTGGGACGGCGCCAACCAGTGGTGGCAGGAGCACGTGGTCGAATTCAACACACGCTCACAGCTGGCTCTGCTGCGCGAGCTCGGCATCGACGCGCCGGACTGGGAACACCTGGCCTGGGCATTCGCCATCGCGCTGCTGCTGTGGGTGGCGTGGGTGAGCCTCTCGCTGCGGCGTGGCGTGGCACGTGCGAAACCGGATCGCATCGGACGGGCGTGGATCCGCGCGACGCGCAAGCTCGAGCGCGCGGCGCCGGCGCGCGCGGCCACCGAGGGACCGATGGATTACGCCCGGCGTGTGAGCGAACGACGACCCGATCTCGCGGAGCGCGTGAACGCGCTGGCAGCGCTATATGCGCGGCTGCGGTTCGGCCCCGTTGCAAGCCTTCAGGACGTCGCGGCGCTCGAACATGAGGTCAGGAATCTGACGCTGTGATTTTCACGCGCCACAGCAAGCCGCCGCCAATCACGAACAACAACACCAGCGAGACGATCGACGCGCGTTCGTTGTGCGTCACGCCGGCGACCACGGCGATGAGCAACGGTCCCAGCACCGTGGCGAACTTGCCCATCATGTTGAAGAAACCGAAGAATTCGGCGTTCTTGCCGTCCGGCACCAGGCGGCCGAACAGCGAGCGGGACAGACTCTGCACGCCGCCCTGCACCAGGCCCACCGCGCAGGCGAGCACGAAGAACTCGCGCTCGGAATCCAGGAAATATGCATAGACGGTGATCGCCGCGTAGACCACGAGTCCGATGAGAATGCCGCGCCGCGGCCCGATGCGATCACCGATCCAGCCAAACAACAGCGCGGAAGGAAAGCCGATGAGCTGCGTGATCAGCAGGGCCTTCAGCAGCGCGCCGGTGTCGAGGCCCAGCGCCGTGCCGTAGTTCACGGCCATCTTGATGATGGTGTTGACGCCATCGATGTAGAACCAGTACGCGACCAGGAACATCACCAGCGTGCGGTATTGCCGCACATGCGCGATCGTGTTGCCGAGCTCGCGGAAGCCCAGGCGGACCGCCGCGGGCAACGCAAGCTTCGGGCCCCGCTGCTGCTCGCGCACACCGCGCATGACCGGGATCGTGAAGATCAGCCACCATGCCGCGACGGTCACGAACGACACCTGCACCGCCTGCGTCGCATCCGCAAGGCCGAATGTCGCCGGGCTCTGCACCATGAGCATGTTCACGAGAAACAGCAGGCCACCACCGAGATAGCCGAGCGAATAGCCGAACGCCGACACGCGGTCGAGCTCGCCAGGCTTGGCGACGTCGAGCAGCAGCGCGTCGTTGAAGACGATGCCGCCGTTGAAACCGATCGTCGCGAGGACAAAGAGCGTGAGCGCGCCGCCCCACTCGCCTTTCGCGGTGAAATAGAGCGCGCCGGTCGCGGCGACACCGAGCAGCGTCCACGCGAACATGAATTTCTTGCGCGCGCCGCCGCGGTCGGCGATGGCGCCGAGGATCGGCGCGAGGATGGCGATGACGGCGCCGGCGATCGCGCTGCCGTAGCCGAGACGCGCCGTGGTCTCCGTCGCGGTGACGTCGGTGCTCCAGAACTTCTGGAAGAACACCGGGAAGAACCCGGCCATGACCGTCGTGGCGAAAGCTGAATTCGCCCAGTCGTACATCGCCCAGGAAAAGACGGAACGGTTCTTGAAGAGGTCACGCACGGGAGCGAAGGCTACGCGGGCCGCGTGACGCCGTCACGTCACTTCGGCTTGCGCGCTCTGCGCGGCGGCGCGGCGCCCGCCGCGGACGTTCCGAGAAACTTGTCCAGCAGCACATCGAGCAGGCGCTGCACCGAAGCGTGCGTGGCCACCTGCAGCTTGCCGGTGACCGCGAGCATGCAGATGCCGTGGGCGCCGCTCCACAGCGCCGTGGCGATCTCGGCGGTCGACGCCGCATCGCGCGTGATGCCGGCCTCGCGCAAACGGTCGCCGACCAGCGCGAAGATGGCGGCGGTGTGGCCGGCGTAGGTTGGCGGCGCCTTCTGTCCGTCGGGCAGCCGGTGCTCGAACACCAGGCGCCAACGCGCCGTGTGCAACAGCGCGAACCCCAGGTATGCGGCAACCAGCAGCCGCAGGTTTTGCGCGGGCTGGTTGGCGCGTCCACGAATTCGTTCGAGGGCGGTGCGCAACTCCCTGATGGTCTGCTCGTTCAAATGGACGATGAGATCGTCGAGATTGGTGAAGACGATGTACAGCGCGCCGACGGTGTAACCGATGCGGCGCGCGACTTCGCGCATGGACAGGGCCGCGGCACCGCTCGCGGCGACGATGTCGCCGGCGGCCCGCAATGCCAGAGCCTTGAGCTCCTCGCGGCTGTGTTCGTTTCGTCGGCCCACTTTCCAACCCTGTCTGGCGGCGAAGTGTACGGGGTTATTGAGCGCTGTTCAATTACCTGCTAATAATTGAGCATCGTTCAATTGAGGAGCCACCGGATGACCAGGATTCGGAGAAATCTGCGGAAGCTGAAATTGCTGGGCGTAGCCGCCGTGTCGCTCACGCTCGGCGGCTGTGCCTGGCTGTTCAACGACCTGCGATTCGATCGCTCGAGCCAGACGTCCACGCCGCTGGTCGACTTCCTGTACACCGAGGGCAAGGTGCCCGAACAGGACGCGCAGCCGGAATTGCACTTGCCGATCCGCGTGGCGGTGAGCTTCCTGCCGAGCGACAGCGGTCCGCGCAGCTTTCAGCCGGGCGCGATCGACCGCGAGAAAGTGTTGACCGCACTTCGCGATCACTTTCGCGCCCTGCCCTACGTGAGCGAGATCGTCATCGTCCCGGATTACTACCTGCACTCGGGCAAAGGCGATGGCCTCATGCAGATCGAACAGCTCTCGCGGCTCTATCACTTCGACCTGTTCGCGCTCGTGTCCTACGACCAGATCCAGAACGCGTACCAGAACGATCGCTCGCTCGCGTACTTCACGATCGTCGGCGCGTACTTCGTGCGCGGCGACCGCAACGAAACGCACACGCTGCTCGACGTCGCGGTGATCGATCCGAAGTCGCGCGCGCTGGTGATGCGCGCCGGCGGTACCAGCGCGCTCAAAGGCAATGTGACCGCGGTGGATGCCGAACGCCACGCGGATGCGCAGAGCGTGCGCGGATTCGAGCTGGCGACCGAACAACTGATCGCGAACTTCAGCCGCGAGCTCACCGACTTCGAGCAGCGCGTGCGCGACGGCACCGCGTCCGTCAAGGTCGTCAGGCAGGGCGCGAAGAACGGCGGCTCGGGCGCGCTCGATCCGCTGCTGCTGCTCCTGTTGGGGACACTCCTCGCTACTGGCTTTCGCGGGTCGCGCGGAATGAGATCCTGGGCCAGCGTTCGATCGTCAGCTCGAGATTGACGCGCGACGGCGCCAGGTAGACCAGCGCTCCGGAATGATCGACGGCCAGGTGGTCGTAAGCCTTGACGCGGAATTCCTCGAGATGTTTTTCATCCTCGCAGTACACCCAGCGCGCGGTGTGCACGCCGATCGTCTCGAATACGCAGGTGACGGCGTATTCGTCCGCCAGGCGGAAGGCGACCACTTCGAACTGCAGCTGGCCGACGGCTCCGAGGATCATGTCGTTGTTGCGCAGGGGCTTGAACAACTGCGTGGCGCCCTCTTCGCACAACTGACCGAGTCCCTTGGCGAGCGCCTTTATCTTCAGCGGATCCTTGAGCACGGAGCGGCGGAACATTTCCGGCGCGAAGTTCGGGATGCCGGTGAACGTGAGCTTTTCGCCCTCGGTGAACGTGTCGCCGATGTTGATCGTGCCGTGGTTGTGCAGGCCGATGATGTCGCCCGCGAACGCTTCGTCCGCGGCCTGGCGATCGGCGGCCATGAAGGTGAGCGCGTCGGCGATGCGCATCTCCTTGTCGAGCCGCACGTGGTACATGCGCATGCCGCGCGCGTACTTGCCCGAACACAGGCGCATGAACGCAATGCGATCGCGATGCTGCGGATCCATGTTCGCCTGGATCTTGAAAACGAATCCCGTGAGCTTGTCCTCGTCGGAAGCCACTTCGCGCTGCACGGCGGCTCGCGGCAATGGCGCCGGCGCGTGGCGCGCGAAATGGGCCAGCAGTTCTTCGACGCCGAAGTTGGAAATCGCCGAGCCGAAGAATACCGGCGACTGGCGTCCGTCGAGATAGGCATCCAGGTTGAATTCCGCCGTGCCGCCGCGCACCAGGTCGATTTCATCGTCGAATCGCTGCGCGCGGTCGCCGAGGAACTCGCGCCCTTCGGCGCTGTGCAGGCCTTCGATGGTGCGATTGGTGCCGCGCTCGCCGCGCGCCGCGGCTTCGTAGACATAGATGCGATCTTCGAGCAGGTGATAGACACCGGCGAGATCGCGGCCCATGCCGATGGGCCAGGTGACCGGCGCGGTGCGGACCTTGAGGACGCTCTCGATTTCATCGAGCAGCTCGATGGGCGGACGCCCTTCGCGATCGAGCTTGTTGATGAAGGTCATGATGGGCGTGTCGCGCATGCGGCACACCTCCATCAGCTTGATGGTCCGCTCTTCGACGCCCTTGGCGCAGTCGATGACCATGAGCGCGCTATCTACCGCGGTGAGCGTGCGATAGGTGTCCTCGGAGAAATCCTCGTGACCGGGCGTGTCGAGCAGGTTGATGATCTCGCCGCGGAACGGAAACTGCATGACCGACGAGGTGATGGAGATTCCGCGCTGCTTTTCCAGCGCCATCCAGTCGGAGGTTGCGTGGCGCGCCGCCTTGCGGCCCTTGACGGTGCCGGCCAGCTGGATCGCGCCGCCGAACAACAGCAGCTTTTCCGTGAGCGTGGTCTTGCCCGCGTCGGGATGCGAAATGATGGCAAACGTGCGCCGTCGCGCCGTCTCATGCCCGGTCGAAGTCATGAATCTCTCGTTTTACTAGGGTTGCCGAAGTGCGAGCTTCAGCACGATGGCGTCTTCGCGCCCATCGGGGGCCTGATAATACCCGCGGCGAATGCCGATTTGTTCGAATCCGAGGCGCTGATAGAGGCGGATCGCGGCGAGATTGCTGGGACGGACCTCGAGAAATGCCTCGCTGACGCCGGCGGCCGCGGCGCGCTCCATGAGGTGCTCGAGCAGGCGCCGGCCGAAGCCGACGCTGCGGAATTCGTCGCGCACGCAGACGTTGAGAATATGCGCCTCGCCCGCCCCCAGGCTCATGACGCCGTAGCCGATGATCTGCCCGGCAAGGTCGAGCGCGCGGCAGGTGTAGCCCACGCGCAGGCAATCGCGAAAGATGTTCTCGCTCCACGGAAACGCGTAGCTCTTGAGCTCGATGGCCGCGACGTCGGGCAGGTCGATCTCCATCATCGGCCGGATGTGCACTTCCGGCACTTCGCCCATGTCTTCGCGCGCGGCGGCCATCAGGCGCTCCCACCGCCGGTGACGCGCGCATGGGTGGCGCGCGCGAACTTGAGGTCTTCCCAGGCCTTGCGCTTGTCGGCTGGCGTGCGCAGTAGATAGGCCGGATGATAGGTGATGACCAGCGGCGTCGCCGCCTCGCCGAAATGATGCAGCTTGCCGCGCAGGCGCGCCAGCGGCGCATCGGTGGCCAGCAGGTTCTGCGCGGCGATACGGCCCACGGCGAGGATGATCTTGGGCCGGAGCAGCGCGATCTGGTTCGACAGATACGGCAGGCAGCGCGCGACCTCTTCGGGTTTAGGATCGCGGTTGCCCGGCGGGCGGCACTTGAGAATGTTGGCGATGAACACGGTCTCGCGCGGCAGCCCGATGGCGAGCAGCATGGCGTTGAGCAACTGCCCGGCGCGGCCGACGAAAGGCTCACCCTGCCGGTCTTCCTCGGCACCGGGCGCTTCGCCGATGATCAGCCACTCGGCGCTCGTGTTACCGACACCAAACACAGTCTGCGTGCGCGTCTTGCAGAGCTCGGCGCAGGCCGTACAACCGGCGACGCGTTCGCGCAGCACAGCCCAATCGACGGCGGGCGCGAGCGGTGCCGGGGACGGGTTGTCGGAAAAAGGGGACATTCCTGTTTTCCCCGCAGCGGGGAAAACAGGAATGTCCCCTTTTTCCTTTCCGGCACCGCTCAATGCAGCGATCTCGGGCAGTGAATCGCGCGGCACCCAGCGGTCGATGCCGAGCGCTTCAAGATATGCGTTGCGCAGCGGTCCCATGGGCAATCCTCAGGCGGCACCCGCGCTTCGTGGCCGGCGCAATCTGCGCGCCAACCACTGCACCGGACCGTAGGTCGCGTACGACACGAACATGGCAAACAACATCGTCGGCGGATCGATGCGGATGAGGATGAGCATCGGCAGGATCACGAACGCGAGGTAGGAATATTTCACGCGCTGGTTGACGTCGATCTGCTTGAGCGACAGGTAGCTGAACGACGAAACCATCAACGCCGCCGCATAGCCCGTCACCGCGAACGCGAGCAGCAAGCCTTGCAGGCCCGGCTCGCGCCACTTGCTGAAGAACCAGACGAATGCCGCGACGACCGCCGCGGCCGACGGGCTCGGCAAACCCTGGAAATAGCGCTTGTCGCCGGTGGCGCTCGCCGTGTTGAAGCGCGCCAGGCGCATCGCCGCGCAACACACATAGAAGAACGCCACCACCCAGCCGAACTGCCGCCACTCATGGCCGTATTCGCCGATGCGGATCACGCCCCATTGATAGACGAGCACGGCGGGTGCGACGCCGAAGGCGACCATGTCGGCGAGGCTGTCGTATTCCTTGCCGAAGGGGCTTTCGGTGCGCGTCCAGCGCGCCACGCGGCCGTCCAGACCGTCGAACAACATCGCGATGAAGACGGCGCCGCCGGCCAGCGCGAAGTTGCGATCGATCGCCGCGACGATGGAATAGAAGCCCGAGAAGAGGCACCCGGTGGTGAGCAGATTGGGCAGCAGATATATGCCGCGGCTCGGCGGATTGGCGGGCGAATCGGTGCGGTTTTCGTCGCTGTTTTGGGGCTCTTGCGTCACGGCCGGCATCATAGGCGAATCGCCCACCTGATACACTCTCGCGCCTTTATGCGCTGGTCCCAATACCCGGTCAACACGACCAAAGAAACGCCCGCCGATGCTGAAGTCGTGAGCCATCAGCTCATGTTGCGCGCCGGTCTGATCCGCAAGCTCGCCGCCGGGCTCTACAGCTGGATGCCGCTCGGCCTGCGCGCCGTGCGCAAAGTCGAATCCGTCGTGCGCGAGGAAATGAATCGCGCCGGTGCGCTCGAGATCCTGATGCCCGGCGTCATTCCCGCGGAACTGTGGCGCGAGTCCGGCCGGTGGGAACAGTACGGTCCGGAACTGCTGCGCCTCAAGGATCGCCACGAGCGCGATTTCTGTCTTGGACCTACGCACGAAGAGGTCGTCACTGACATCGCGCGCAACGAGCTCAAGAGCTATCGCCAGCTGCCAGCGAATTTCTACCAGGTACAGATGAAGTTCCGCGACGAGCGGCGTCCGCGCTTCGGCGTGATGCGCGCGCGCGAGTTCCTCATGAAGGACGCCTACTCCTTCGACATCAGCGAAAAAGGCATGCAGGCGAGCTACGACGCCATGCACCAGGCCTATACCGCCATCTTCACGCGGTTGGGTCTCAAGTTCCGTTCCGTGGTCGCCGACACCGGCGCGATCGGTGGCAGCGCGTCCGAAGAATTCCACGTGCTCGCGGATTCCGGCGAGGATGCCATCGCGTTTTCCGACGGCGACCGCTACGCCGCCAATCTCGAGATGGCGGCGGCCCTGCCGCCGGCCGCACCGCGCGCCGCCGCGAGCGCCGCCATGACCGAGGTCGCGACGCCCGGCGCGAAGACCATCGAAGAAGTCACGCGGCTGCTCAAACTACCGGCCGTAAGCCTGGTCAAGACTTTGTTAGTCGACGCCGAGGGCGGCGGAGTGGTCGCGCTGCTGGTGCGCGGCGATCACGAGCTGAACGCCGTCAAGGCGCAGAAGCTCGACGGCGTGGCGAAGCCGCTGCGCATGTCGTCCAACGACACCATCGCGAAGGCGACCGGGGCCGAGCCCGGCTTTCTCGGGCCGGTGGGTTTCAAGGGCAGGATGTATGCCGACCACTCGGTGCTGGCCTTGAGCGATTTCGTCTGCGGCGCGAACAAGAAGGACGCGCACCTCACGGGCGTGAACTGGGGCCGGGATCTTCCGGAGGCGGCGGCGGCGGATATCCGCAACATCGTCGCCGGGGACCCGTCACCCACGGGCAAGGGCAAACTATCGATCGCGCGCGGCATCGAAGTGGGACACATCTTCCAGCTCGGCCGCAAATACAGCGAGTCCATGGGCGCGACCGTGCTCGACGAAACCGGCAAGGCCGCGACGCTCTACATGGGTTGCTACGGAATCGGTGTGACGCGCGTCGTGGCGGCTGCCATCGAGCAGAACCATGATTCCAGGGGCATCATCTGGCCGGACGCCATTGCGCCGTTCCAGCTGGTCATCGTCCCGATCAACGCACCGAAGTCACCCCGTGTCCGCGAAACCGCTGAACGCCTCTACACCGAGCTCGCTGCCGCGGGAGTCGACGTGCTGCTCGACGATCGCGACGAGCGTCCCGGCGTCAAGTTCGCCGACACCGAGCTCATCGGCATTCCGCACCGCGTGGTGGTGGGCGATCGCGGCATCGAAGCCGGCAAACTCGAATACCGGCACCGGCGCGCCGAGGCGGCGGAAGAGTTTCCGCTGGCCGATGCCATGGCGTTCATCCGCGGCAGGCTCGCCGGTTAGCGAGGCGCGGGGCATGCGATTCCTCCTGCCCCTTCTCGCGTTGTTTCCCGTCCTGGCATGCGGCGCGCCCGCGCCCGAAGCGCAGCGCGAGCCCGAGATCAAGAGTGCCGTGAAGCACGCGATCGAGCAGGCCGAGTGCTTCGAAGACCGGTACGACTCCGCTGTCTGGTACAAGATGATGGAGCCACGCCTGCGCAAGAAAGTCCCGGATCGCGATGAGCGCATGGCGATTCTCAAGAACGTGTTCTGCGAGGCCAATCGTTCCGGCGAGGTTCGCATTCCACCGGGCCTGGTGATGGCCATCATCGACATCGAGAGCAGCTTCAACCGCTATGCCGTTTCGTACGCCGGCGCGGTCGGACTCATGCAGGTCATGCCCTTCTGGCCGGAGAATCTCGGCATGCGGCGCCACCAGCTGGTGAAGGCGCCGGAAAACATCCGCATGGGCTGCGCCATCCTGCGCGCCTATCTCAAGCGCGAGAACAACAACATCGCGCGCGCGCTGGCGCGCTTCAACGGCAGCACGGGCAAGCGCTGGTATTCGGACAAGGTGATCGACCAGTGGACACGCTGGAACGGCGCCGATGATCTCGGCCGCACCACCGGTCAGCGTCACGCCGAAGTGAACCTCACCGTTCGCTGACCTTCCGCGGGATCGGCGCGCTCGGTGGCGACGTCGGTCACTTTCGATGCCGGCGATCCTTCCCACAGCCAGGCGATGAAGGCCTCGACGGCGGCCTCTTCGCCGCACGCGAGCACTTCCACACGCCCGTCAGCGAGGTTTCGTGCAAAGCCGGTGACGCGCAGCTCCTCGGCCTTGCGCGCGCAGGTGGCACGGTAGAACACGCCCTGCACCCGGCCCGAAACAAAAGAACGCTTGCAGATCATGCGGCATCATAATCATCACCATGACCGAGATACTCATTGTCTATTACTCGCGACAGGGCGCCACGGCGGAGCTTGCGCGTCACGCGGCGCGCGGTGTCGAAAGCGTCGCGGGCTGCACCGCCACATTGCGCACCGTGCCATCGCTGAGCGCCGAGAGTGAGCGGCCGGTCAAGGCCGTGCCCGACGCCGGCGCGCCATACGCAACCAACGACGACCTGCGGCGCGCCGACGGCTTGTTGTTAGGCAGCCCCACGCGCTTCGGCAACATGGCGGCACCGCTCAAGTATTTTCTGGATGGCACCTCGAGCCTGTGGCTGGATGGAACGCTGGTCGGCAAGCCGGCGGGAATGTTCTCCGCCTCGCAGACGATGCACGGCGGGCAGGAATCCACGCTGCTCACGATGGCGATTCCGCTGCTGCATCACGGCATGATGATCGTCGGGCTTCCGTTCACTGAAAAAAGCATCAACCAGACTCGCTCCGGCGGCACGCCGTACGGCGCGACTCACGTGGCCGGCATGGCGGCACAACCGGGCGCGCTTTCCGAAGACGAAATCACGCTGGCCCAGGCTTTGGGCCGACGGGTTGCGGATGTCGCGGCCACGCTCGCGGCGGGGCGCGCGGCACGCAAGGGTTGAAGCCTCAGGACTTCGTCTTGTCGTCGAGCAGCGCGCGGATGAACGGCACCGTGATGCGCCGCTGCGCCGCGAACGCGGCATCGTCGAGCGTATCGAGAATCTCGCACAGCGTGCGCATGTCGCGCGGAAAGCGCCGCTGCAGGTAGCGCGCCGTTTCCGGCGGCAGCTCGAAGCCGCGCAGGTGCGCGCGCAGGTTCAGCGCCTCGATCTGCTCGGAATCGTTCAACTCGCGCACCGCAAACACCGCCGAGGAGGCCAGCCGCGACTTCAGGTCGGCGAGCTCGAAGGCGACGTGCGCGGGATTTTCGCGCGCCGCGAACAACAGCGTGGCATTGTGCTCCTGCGCCAGCTGCCACAGCGAGAACAGACGGCGCTCCCAGTCGGGCAGGCCCACGATCGCCTGCACGTCGTCATAACAAGCCACGTCGAGCAACTCGGCGCCTTCGAGTGCCGCGGGGCCAAACGGCAGCAACGACTCGATCGGAAGATAGGCGGCACGCTTGCCGGCGGCCGTGGCCGCGCAGACCGCCTGCAGCAGGTGCGATTTTCCGGCCGTGTGCGGACCGGCGATCCAGGTGGCGCCCGCCGGCGTGTTGGCCGCCAGGTGGCGCAGGTGCGTGACCAGCTCCACGTTTCGCGCCGTCAGAAAGCTCGCGAAGGTGGCGCGCTCCTTGAGCTGCACGCCGAGCGTCAGCTGCTTCATCTCGTCACGTCGCCAGGGCGCGCCGCGTGAAAGCCGCTAGATAGTCGGCGCCCGACACGATGGTGGTGATGAGCGTCAGCACGGCGAGTGCCGTGACCATCTCGGGAGTCGGCAGATCGGTGGCGCCGCCCAGGATGGCGGCCAGCGCCACCGCGAGCTGCATGCCGGTGTTGATCTTGCTCACGAGCGTCGGACGCCCGTGCAGGGGACCGAACCAGAATCGATAGATGATCGCCCCCAGCCCGATCATGACGTCGCGCGCCACGACCACCGCCGTGAGCCACCAGGGCAGCAGGTTCATCCACGCCGCGGTGAGGAACAGCGCCACCAGCAGTAGTTTGTCGGCGAGCGGGTCGAGGAATTTCCCGAGCTGCGAAGTCCAGTTGAAACGCTTGGCGAGCCAGCCGTCGACCCCGTCGGACACGGCGCATACCGCCACGAGAACCAGCGCCGTCCAGTAGTGCCCGGCGTATAACGCGTCGATGGTCGGCCAGATGAGCGCGATGCGCACCAGGCAGATGAAGTTGGGGAGATGACGCAGCATCGCGTTGCCTACTGACGGAGGCGAAATGCGATCGTGCCGCCGGCCTTTGGATCCATGCGTTCGAATTGCGCGTTGGTGCCGAGGGTGCCGAGCAGCGACTCGGTACCGCCGCGCGTCACCACGGAAAATGTCGCGCGGGCACCGGCGGCTTCCGCGAGCTGCACGCTGCGGACACCGGCAGCCCCGCCGAGAATGTCGGCGACGCGCGCGTATTCCTTGAGCGTGGGCACACCTTCGATCTCGACCAGGATTGCGAGCTCGGGCATGGCCGCGTACGCCACCGAGTTGCGCGCGAATACATCGGCCGCGCCATGCAGGCCCTCTTCGAGCGTGCCATTCCAGGTCTCACTGACGCCCGCGGTGTTCAGCGTCCAGCGCCACGTGCCGCCATTGGGGACGGCGTCGCCGTAACCGATCATCACTCCATCTGCGCGCACCCGCTGTGCGGCGGCGAGCGCCGCGTCCGCGGGAATTTCGCCGGTCGCCGGCAGACCGAGCCCTTCGGGCCGCATCACGACGATCGGCTGTCCGCGACGATTGCCCGCGGCGTCGAGCGCGCTCTCGACCTGGCGGCGCGTTTCGAAAACTCCTGACGCGGGGCCACCCGTCAGCACGATGAGCAGGACCGGACGATCGCTGCCCCAGACAGTGCGGCCCGCCGCAACGATGTCGCGCTCGAGCGTCGCCGCGTCGAAAATCACCGTGGTGGCGCCGCCGCTTGCGGCCGGGCGGGTGGCGAGCACGTAGTCCTTGGCCTGCGCGAGCACGCCGGCAAGCGCCGGGTCATTGGCGGCGTCGCGCGAGCCGGTGGCGCGCACCAGCACCATGCGCAGCGCCGCCTGTGCCTGCACCACCGGATCGGTTTGCGAGGAAACATTGGCCTCGAACACGCGCACCTGGCGCGTGGCCGCGGCGGGAACCGCGAATGCGAGAAGCAGGAAGGCGAGGAAACTCACGAGGATGGTGCGCATTGGCTACAATATCGCACGTTTTTTCTGAAGCTGCCGCGTCGCTCACCCGACGCAGAGAGTTGCCCAATTCATGGCTCATTCATGACTGAATCCGGACTGACCTATCGCGATGCCGGCGTCGACATCGACGCGGGCGACGAACTCGTCGAGCGCATCAAGCCTCTCGTGAAAAAGACCATGCGCAAGGAGGTCCTGGCCGGCATCGGCGGATTCGGCGCACTGGTCGAAGTACCGATCGATCGCTATCGCAGGCCCGTGCTCGTATCCGGCACGGACGGCGTCGGCACGAAATTGCGGCTCGCCATCGATACCGGGCGGCACGACAAGATAGGCATCGACCTGGTGGCCATGTGCGCCAACGACATCGCGGTGTCGGGCGCGGAGCCGCTGTTCTTCCTCGACTACTACGCCACCGGCAAGCTGCGCGTCGACGTTGCCGAAGCCGTGGTGCGCGGAATCGCCGAAGGTTGCGAGCTTGCAGGCTGCGCACTGGTGGGTGGTGAGACGGCCGAAATGCCCGGCATGTATCACGGCGACGATTACGATCTCGCCGGCTTTTGCGTTGGCGTCGTCGAACGCGACCGCATCATCGACGGCACGAAGACCGCCACCGGCGATGTGGTCATCGGGCTGGGCTCTTCCGGTCCGCACTCGAACGGCTATTCGCTGATTCGCAAACTGGTGACGGTTGCCGGCGCGGACGAGAAAACCCAGCTCGACGGCAAGCCGCTGTTCGACCGCCTGCTGACTCCGACACGCATTTACGTGAAGTCATTGCTGGCGCTCGCGCAGAAGATCAACGTCAAAGGATTCGCGCACATCACCGGCGGCGGATTGACCGACAACATCCCGCGCGTGCTGCCCGATGGCCTGGAAGTGGCGCTGCATCGGCGCAGCTGGGCGCGCGACCCGGTGTTCGACTGGCTGGCCGCCACCGGCAAGATTGCCGCCGGCGAGATGTATCGCACCTTCAACTGCGGCATCGGCATGGTGGTGGTGGTCGCCCCCGCCGACGTGGACGCCACGCTGGCGCAGCTCAAATCGACGGGCGAAACCGCCACGATAATCGGGGGCGTCGGGCGCGGCACGCGCGGCGTCGTCATCGAGGAATAAGGCGATGTTGCCCGTCGCCGTGGTGATCTCCGGCCGCGGCAGCAACATGGAAGCCATCGCGCGCGCCGCGCTCGGCGGCGCCAGCCGTTACCGCGTAGTTAGGGTGATCGCCGATCGCGAGTCCGCCGGCGGGCTGGCGCGGGCGGCGGCGCTCGGCATCGCCACGAGCGTCGTGCCGGTCAAACAATTTCCCGACCGCGCCAGCTTCGATGCGGCGCTCGCCAGGGAACTCGACGACAGCGGGGCCGGGCTCGTGGCGCTCGCCGGCTTCATGCGCATCCTGTCACCCGAGTTCGTGCAGCGATTCGCAGGCCGGTTGCTCAACATTCATCCATCGCTGCTGCCCTTGCACAAGGGCCTCGACACGCATGCGCGCGCCCTCGCCGCCGGCGATCCGCATCACGGCGCCAGCGTGCACTACGTCACCGCGGAGCTCGACGGCGGACCGGTGATCATGCAAGGGAGGCTCCGAATCCGCGCCGGGGACACGCCAGAGTCGGTTTCAGCCCGCGTTCATACGCTGGAACACATCATCTATCCCCATGTATGTTCGCTCATTGCCGCGGGACGCATCGAATGGCGCGGCGGCTCGGTCCACTTCGACGGCGAGCGTCTCGCCGAACCACTCATCGAGGAAAACGATGCGGCTGCCTGAGTGTGCCCTCGCCCTGCTCCTGCTGATCGCCGCCGGCGTCGCGGGCGCGGATCCCGTCGACCTGAAGCCGTTCCGTGCCACCTACACCGCCGAATGGAAGGGCATCACCGCCGCAAATTCCACCGTCGAGCTCAAGGCGTCGGGTCCGGACACCTACGTGTATTCATCCGTGAATACAGCGCGCGGCCTGTTCCGCATGGCTTTTCCGGACGCGCTCACGCAGACCAGCAACTTCAGGATCGTCGACGGGCGCGTCGTGCCGATGACGTTCAAGGGCATCGACGAAAAGGACCGCCCCATCGATCTCACTTTCGACTGGCAGAAAAAACGCGTCACCGGCGTCGCCAAGGAAAAGACGGTCGACCTCGAGATTCCGGTGGGAACGCAGGATGCAATGTCGTTGCAGATCGCCTCATTGCGGGATCTCGCCAGCGGCAATCTGCACGGCGGCGCGTGGATGATCGAAGGCAACAAGCTCAAGGACTACGAGCTGCGCCTCGAGGGCAATGCACGCATAGAGACCGAGCTCGGCGAGTTCGACACGGTCATCTACGTGAGCCGGCGCCCCAATTCCGATCGCTTCACCCGCACCTGGGTGGCGCCGGCGCTGGGCTATCTACCAGTGCGGGCCGAGAGCATCCGCGGCAAGAAGACCGAAGTCACGCTGCTCCTCCAGTCGGTCGACCGGTAGGGCACATTCCTCAGGTCTTGGGTAACGTCACGCCCGTCTGGCCCTGATATTTTCCGCCGCGATCCTTGTACGAGGTCGAGCAGACCTCGTCCGATTCGAAGAACAGCATCTGTGCCACGCCTTCATTGGCGTATATCTTTGCCGGCAGCGGCGTGGTGTTGGAAAACTCCAGCGTCACGTGCCCTTCCCACTCCGGCTCCAGCGGCGTTACGTTGACGATAATTCCGCACCTTGCGTACGTCGATTTTCCGAGACACACCACCAGCGTCGAGCGCGGGATGCGGAAATATTCCACGGTGCGCGCCAGCGCGAATGAATTCGGCGGGATGATGCAGACGTCCGCGTGAACGTCGACAAAACTCTTCTCGTCGAAGTTCTTCGGATCGACGATGGTGGAATTGATGTTGGTGAAGATCTTGAATTCACGCGAACATCGCACGTCATAGCCATAGCTCGACGTCCCGTACGAGACGATCTTGTGACCGTCCGCCTGGCGCACCTGCTCGCGCGCGAACGGCTCGATCATCTTTTCTTTCTCCGCCATGCGGCGAATCCAATGGTCCGACTTGATGCTCATCAGGGTTAGGTCTCTTCCACGACAATCTTGGGAAACAGGGTCGAGCGGTCTTTCGACCGGCGGGCCAGCGCCGCGGCGGTGCGTCGCGCCATGACGAAGTATGGCGCGGCGTGTGGCGATTCAGGTGCTGCCGCCACGGTCGGCATTCCACCGTCGGCTTCTTCGCGCACCCGCGAGTCCAGCGGCAACTCGGCGAGCAATTCGACGCCGTATTGCGCGGCCATGCGCGCCCCACCGCCGGCGCCAAACAGGTGTTCGACGTGGCCGCAGTTGGTGCACACGTGCACGCTCATGTTTTCGACGATGCCAAGCACCGGCACGTTGACCTTCTCGAACATCTTGAGGCCCTTGCGTGCATCGGCGAGCGCGATGTCCTGCGGCGTGGTCACGATGACGGCACCGGCCACCGGCACCCGCTGCGCCAGGGTCAGCTGGATGTCGCCGGTGCCCGGCGGCATGTCGATGACGAGATAGTCGAGATCGCCCCAATCGGTATCGCCGAGGAGCTGCGTGAGCGCCTGGGTCACCATGGGCCCGCGCCACACCATGGGCTGCTCGGGGTCGATGAGAAATCCGATCGACATCGCCGCCAGCCCGTGCGCTGCGAGCGGCTTGATGCGTTTGCCATCCGGAGACGCCGGTCGCTGGCCGGTGAGACCAAGCATGATCGGCTGACTCGGACCGTAGATATCCGCGTCGAGGATGCCGACGCGAGCACCCTGACGCGCCCAGGCCAACGCAAGGTTTGCCGCGACCGTCGACTTGCCGACGCCGCCTTTGCCCGAGGCGACCGCCACGATGTTCCGGACTCCCGCCATCGGTGACAGCTGACGCTGCACGGCATGTGCGGTGATCTTCTGCACGATCTCGACCTCGAGGACTTTCGGCCCACCACCGGTTGTGAGGTGGGCTAGAAGTCCGCGTGAAAACTCCTCTCGATAACCGCCCACAGGGAAGCCGAGTGCCACGCGAACGTGACCCTGGTCACCTTTCAACTCGGCCATTTCGACCGCTTGAGCACTGCCTAGCGTCTGTCTGAGATATGGGTCCGGATATTCTTCGACCAGTGCGCGAAATTCGGCGGAGGTAATAGCGACCATAATTTTTTCGAGTTGTCCGCCGGGACAGGAGGGCCCGGGATTCTAGCGAAAATACCTGTAACGCGGTCAGGATCGGCTGTTGTCGACAGGACATGTGGCATAATTTTTGTAACAGGCTTCGGGCTACAAAGGACGGCAGACTTGCTTCATTCCGCACGCGCAACGCTTCCATGCCGTAGCGCCTCCAGCGGATCAACCGTTTCATGAGTTTTTTCACCAACATCCGGGCGGACCGGTTCATCACGGATCTCAAGACCGCGACGGACGTTGCCGCTCCCCAGACGCAGAAAGCCATCGCGAAACTGCGCGAACTCGGCGCCGGGGCTATCGAACCGGTCACCGCGGCGCTTGCCGACGCGGACAAGATCGCGACGGTGGCCTACATCGAAGTCCTCACCGGACTCGTCAACCAGAAAACCTTTCCCAAGTTCATCGAATCCATGGTCATGGGCAGTCCGCGCGTGGTTGCGGGCGTGGCCTGGGCGCTGTCGAGCAGCCGCGCCTATCCCCCCACCATGTTGCTGGATGCCCTCGGCACCGAAGGTATCGCGAAATCCGCGCTTCTGGACGTGATCACGGCGCATCGCACGCGCCTGTCGGTGCGCGAACTGCTGGGAGCGGCGTACAAACAGGAGGCCAACGAAAAAGCCGCCCTGTTCCGCATCCTCGGCGAGCTCGCCACCGACAATGACCTGCCGGAACTCGTCGGGCGACTCAATGGCAAGGACCCGATCGCCCGGCTGCACATCATCAACATCCTGTCGCGCTTCCCGAAGCCCGAAGTGCAGCGCGCGCTCCAGCAGCAGCTCAAGGACACCAACAAACTGGTGCGTGCCGCGACGCTCGGCGCTCTCGCGAAGATGGACGGACCGATCGAAATCGAGGCGGTGTGCGCGCTGTTGCGCGATCCGGAAATCGACGTTCAGAACAAGGCCATCGACGTCGTCATCCGGGCCAACGATCCGGAGACCATCAAATACCTGATTCCCGTGCTCAAGGACGAGAACGAATACGCACGCCGCGCCGCGGTCGAAGTGCTCAACGAAATCGGCAATGCCAAGTCGGTGAAGAGCCTGCTCGAGGCGGTGGCCGATGACGACTGGTGGGTGCGCTCACGCGCCGCCGACGCGCTCGGCAAGATCGGCGGCCCGAGGGTCGTGGAGGCCGTGCTCCAGCTCGTCGGCGATCAGGATGAAGACATTCGTCGCGCGGCAATCGAGATCCTCAACCAGACCAAGGACGATCGGGCAGTCGGTCATCTCATCGAAGCCACCAAGGACAAAGACTGGTGGGTCAGTGAGCGCGCGGTCGATGCGCTCGCCGAAATCGGCAGCAAACGCGCGGTACCGCGCCTCATCGAAATGCTCGACTCGACGCCGCCGCGATCTTTGCCGGTGGTGGTGCGCGCGCTCGGGCGGCTCGGCGACTACAAGGTCATCGACGCCGTGATGCCAATGCTCGCGCGCGAAGAGAAGGATATCCGGCTCGAGGCCATCTCCTCGCTCGCCAAACTGGCCGACGAACGCCGCCTCGAGCAGATACGCGTGCAGATCCAGGGCCAGACTGCCAATGCCGAACAAACGGTCGCGCAGGCGGCTCTGCGCGCACTTTCCGATCTCGACTCGCGCTTCTCGGGCAGTGGCACGCGCCTTTCATCGACACAGAATCGCTCGCCCGTATCGCCTCCCCCGGCGGTGAGCGGGCATCGCCCGGAATCTGCCACCCAGGCAAACAGCGCCATGCCGCCAACGCCGCGCAGCGCGGTTCCGCCGGCACCGCCGCCGTCCCGGCCGCGCGTCGAAGCCGCACCGCAGGCCCACGCGCCAACCTCCAAGGAGGCGCGCACCCAGCTCATGTCCGAACAGGACGTGCAGCGCGCCGTGAAGGAAGCGGAAAAGATGGCCGGGCCGCAGAAGCTCGACATCCAGACGCTCAAGCCCGGCGACATCATCGAAGGCCGCTACAAGTACGTGGAGCGCATCGGCAAGGGCGCGTTCGGCACCGTGCTTCTCATGGAAGACACCGTGGTCGACGAGCGGCTCATCCTGAAGTTCCTAAATCCCAACGTCTCCGAAGACGAAGAGATCATGAAGCGCTTCGTCCACGAGCTGCGTTACTCGCGCAAGATCACGCACCACAACGTCATCCGCATCTACGACTTCCTGTTCATCCAGGGCAACTACGCCATCTCGATGGAGTACTTCCCCTCGCACACGCTCGGCAGCGAAGTGGTCGGCGAAAAGCCGATGCCGCTGCAGCGCGCGCTCGGCTTCGGCATCGACATCTGCACCGGCATGGAAGTCGCGCACGCCGTGGGCATCGTGCATCGCGATCTCAAGCCCGCCAACGTGCTGATCAACGCCGAAGGCCTGTTGAAGATCGTCGACTTCGGTGTCGCTGCCGCACAGCGCGAGGGCGACACACAGCTCACCAAGACCGGCTATGTCATCGGTTCGCCGAAGTACATGGCGCCCGAACAGATCCTCGGCAAGAAGGTCGACCAGCGCGCTGACGTCTACGCGCTCGGCGTGATCCTCTACGAGATCATGACCGGCGTGCCGCCGTACGCGCGCGGCGATCACATGTCGGTGATGTACCAGCACGTGCAGGGCAAGGCGCGCCCGCCGCGTGAAATCAATCCCGGCCTGCCGCCCGGCTTGCCCGAAGTCATCATGCAGGCCATGTCGGTCGACAAGGACAAGCGCTACCAGACCATGCCGCTGCTGCGCGAAGCCCTCGAAAAATTCCGCTGATTGCGGACATTCCTCATAAAACCGGGAATGTCCCCAAGCGGCTCGCGGAGAATCGCGCACTGCGTCACACTTGGCGCCCGTCTCACCGTCGCATGCTTGGGTGAGACATAAACCTCGAGGATTCCTCTCCTTGGCTCGCATTGACGCGTTCTTGAAGCTTGGCATGCAGCAGGGCTGTTCCGACGTGCACCTGGCCGTCGGCGTCCCGCCCATGCTGCGCATGAATGGCGACCTCATGCCTATCAAGTTTCGCGACGTGGGTGACGCCGAGCTCGAGAGCTATCTCACCGAGATCTTCACCAAGAACCAGGGCGAATATTTCGGCAAGGGCAACGACCTCGATTTCTCCTACGTGTCGGCCGACGGCGGACGCTTCCGCGTCAACGTCTACCGCAAGGAAACCGGGCTTGGCGCGACCTTCCGTGCCATTCCCCAGGACATTCCCAGCATCGACAAGCTGGCGCTGCCGCCGATCGTCAAGAAACTCTGCGACTATCACCAGGGCATGGTGCTGGTCACCGGCGCCACCGGAACCGGCAAGTCCACCACGCTCGCGGCGATGATCGATCACCTGAACACCACGCGGCGCCTCAACATCGTCTCGCTCGAGGATCCGATCGAGTTCGTCCATCGCAGCAAGCAAAGCCAGGTCATCCAGCGCGAGCTGGGCACCCACATTCCGTCGTTCGCCGAAGGCGTGCGCGCCGCCATGCGCGAAGACCCCGACGTGATCCTGGTCGGCGAGTTGCGCGACGCCGAAACCATCTCGATGGCCATGACGGCCGCCGAAACCGGCCACCTGGTGCTCGGCACGCTGCACACCACGTCGGCGTCCAAGACCATCGACCGCATCATCGACGCACTGCCCATCGAAGAGCGCGAGCAGACCAAGAGCTTCCTGTCGCAGAGTTTGTTAGCCGTGGTCACGCAGATCCTGGTGAAGACCGCGGATAACCGCTCGCGCAAGGCCATCTGCGAAACGCTCGTCATGACGCGCGCCATCGCCAAGCTCATCCAGACCGACCAGACCCACCAGATTCCCAACCAGATCCAGACCGGCCGCGATCTCGGCATGCAGATGATGGATCAGGCGCTGCTCACTTCGCTCGCCGCCAAGGAAATCGACCCCGACGACGCGGTCACCTATGCCGCCGATCGGCGCGCGTTCCAGCGCTACGTCACCGACACCACGCTCATGCCCAAGCTCGACGTGGCGGCACCGAACACCCAGGCCGCCGGCGGCGGTGGTTAGACGATGGCGGTCATCGACGAATATCTGAAGGAAGTCCTGGGCAAGAAAGGCTCGGACCTGCATTTTCTCGCCGGCGATCCGCCGCGCATCCGCCTGTATGGCGACCTCCAGCCATTGCGGCCCGACCGTCTCGAGAAGGACTTCGTACAGAACACGCTGTACGAAATCATGCCGAAGACCGCGGTCAAGCGCTTCGAGGAGCACGATGGCGCCGACTTCGCCTACAACATGGGCGAGTTCGGCCGGTTCCGCGTCAATGTCATGCGCCAGCTCAATGGCATGGGCGCAGTGATGCGCGCCATTCCGTCGAAGGCGCTGTCGATGGAGCAGCTCAACCTGCCGCCGGCCTGCCACACGCTGTGCCGCGCCAACAACGGGCTGATTCTCGTGACCGGAAAAACCGGTTCGGGCAAGTCGACCACGCTGGCCGCGATGATCGACGACATCAATGCGCGCATGAAAGGCCACATCCTCACCATCGAGGATCCGATCGAGTTCGTGCACGCGCGCAAGCAGTGCCTGATCAGCCAGCGCGAAGTCGGCGTGCACACCAAGGGCTTCGCGGCGGCGCTGCAATCCGGCCTGCGCGAAGATCCCGACGTCGTGCTGGTCGGCGAGTTGCGCGACTACGAAACCATCAGCATCGCGGTCACCGCCGCCGAAATGGGCATCCTGGTCATGGGAACGCTGCACACCAACGGCGCCGCGCCCACCGTCGACCGCATGATCAACGTGTTCCCCGCTGACAAGCAGAACCACGTGCGCACCATGCTCTCGACCAGTCTGCGCGGCGTGATTTCCCAGCAGCTCCTGCAGAAATCCGACAAGAGCGGCCGGGTAGCCGCGCTCGAAATCCTGGTGAACACGCCGGCCGTCTCCAACCTCATCCGCCAGGGCAAGCTCGACCAGCTCGAGACCACCATGCAGGCCGGCAGCCAGCACGGCATGCGCACCATGGACAACGCCATCGAGGCGCTGCTCAACCAGCGCCTGATCACCGGCAAAGAGGCGTACAAGAAGGGCATCAGCAAGGCCAAGTTCGAGCCGTTCAAGGATCAGGGATAAGCCTCGGCCCTGCCGTTTATACTTGCGGGCCCTTCCGGAAACCCGCGGTCTTCATGCCTCGCAAGATTCTCGTCACGAGTGCGCTGCCTTATGCCAACGGCGCGCTGCACATCGGCCACATCATCGAAGCCGTGCAAACCGACATCTGGGTGCGTTTCCAGCGCATGAAGGGCCACGACTGCATCTACGTGTGCGCCGAGGACACCCACGGCACGCCCGTGATGATCAAGGCGCAGGCCGAAGGCATCACGCCCGAAGAGTTGATCACGCGCGTCGCCAAGGAGCACCAGGCCGACTACCAGGGTTTCCTGATCGGCCACGATCACTTCCATTCGACGCACTCGCCCGAGAACAAGGCGATCACCGCCGAGCTCTACGGCAAGCTGAAGACCGCCGGGCACATCACCACGCGCAGCGTGCGCCAGGCCTACGACGAGAAGGCCGGCATGTTCCTGCCGGATCGCTACGTGAAAGGCGAATGCCCGATCTGCCACACCGCGGATCAGTACGGAGATTCCTGCGAGAACTGCGGCTCCACCTACACGCCCGACAAGTTGATCAACCCGGTCTCGACGCTCAGCCAGACGCCGCCGGTGTGGCGCGAGTCGGAGCACTACTTCTTCAAGCTCGGCGAATTCGCCGAAGTATTGCGCCAGTGGCTGGAGGGCGGCGGGGCGAGCCAGCCCGAAGTGCGCGCCAAGCTGGCCGAATGGTTCAAGACCGGACTGCAGGATTGGGACATCTCGCGCGACGCGCCCTACTTCGGCTTCGAGATTCCCGGCGCGCCCGGAAAATATTTCTACGTGTGGTTCGACGCGCCCATCGGCTATCTCGGCAGCTTCAAGGCGCTGTGCGGGAAACGCGGCCTGGACTACGACGAATACCTGAAGGCGGACAGCAAGGCCGAGCTGTATCACTTCATCGGCAAGGACATCAGCTACTTCCACAATCTCTTCTGGCCGGCGGTGCTCCACGGCGCCGGGTTGCGCAAGCCGAGCGGCGTGTTCGTGCACGGCTTCCTCACCATCAACGGCGCGAAGATGTCGAAGTCGCGCGGCACCTTCATCACGGCAAAGCGTTACCTCGACCGCCTTCCCGCCGAGGCGCTGCGATTCTATTTCGCCAGCAAGCTCGGACCTGGTGTCGATGACATCGACCTGTCGCTGGAAGATTTTGTCGCGCGCGTGAATTCGGACATCGTCGGCAAGCTGGTGAACATCGCCAGCCGCTGTGCGGGCTTCGTGCAGCGCGGCGGCGGAAGGCTCGCGGCTGGTCTGCCGGTACCGGCATTGAACGATGCCTTTGTCGACATGCGCGAGGAAGTCGCAAGGCAGTAC
>DASYKM010000177.1:0-16287 GCA_035995425.1 Steroidobacteraceae bacterium | reverse complement strand
CTGCAACTCCAGGCTGATCGAGACGCTCTTCTCGAAGGGCAGCTTGTAGCTGAACGAAGCATCGAGGTAACCGCTTCGCTGCGCGAAGTTGTCGCCCTGGATGTTGTTCTCGTTGTTGCCGAGGAACGCGACATAGCTGTCACGCAGCGCATACGACAGGCGGCCGGAGAATCCGAAATTCTCGTAGAAGGCCGTGACGTTGTAGGTATACGGCGAAAGGCCCGTGACCGCACTCGACGGAGCGCCCGGCAGCCCGCCCGACGAGCTCTGGCTGATGTGCGTGTAGTTCAGCGAGAACCCGGCGCCCTGCAACAGGAAGTCGAGCGGCTGGACGTAAGTCACTTCAATGCCATTCAGCTTGATGAGTTCCGAAGTGTTCTGGCGCTGATCGACGCGCACCAGCGCATTGTTCGGATTGCCACTGCCTGCGGTAGTCAGACCCGTCTGCGTGGCGATCGGCAGCGTGGCGAAGTCGATTCCCAGAGTGCTGAAGAGCACCGAGTTGCTGACGATCGAAGTGAAGCCTTCGAGCTTCTTCGTCCAACCGTTGATCGCGACGAGGCCCAGGCCCGAATCGCCGAAATACCACTCGAGGCCCAGGTCGTAGTTGTCCGAGAAGTACGGTGCGAGATCCGGGTTGCCGCGGGTGAAGACGTCACCGGTGACGCTCAGCGCTTCGTTCGGCGCAATGTCACCCGGCTGCGGCCTCGTCATCGTGCGCGACGCAGCGGCCCGGACCAAGAACCCGTGACCCAATTCGCTCGCGACGTTGAAGCTCGGCAGATATTTGTCGTAGTTCGCGGCGCTGGTCTGCAGCGTACGAACCACTCCAGTCGGAGTGTTCACGTTGACGTAGCCCGACACGAACTGATCGGTTTCGATACGGCGCACGCCCACGTTGTAGCGGAGCTTGCCCAGCGCTTCGAACTGACCATTGGCCTGTACGAACATCGCGTCGGTATCTTCGTCGAGTACGCGCGGATTGTAGCTCGCGACGTTGATGCCGGCGCCGAGGCCGCGACCGAGCACGTCCTGGAAGTACTTGATGTTCACCGCGTCATCCAGCAGCGCGTAGTTAGGGAGCGCCCAGCCATTGTTGGTGCCCACGTTGAAATCCGACGTGTTGTACAAGGCTCCATGCGTCCAGGGCTGCAGGAAATTGGCAAGCTGCGCGTTCGGCACCGCTACCTTGGCGTTGAGCTGACCGTCGCGCAGCAGCGCCGCGCCGCACTCGGTCGTGGGGGCTCCGCCATCGGTTGCGCAGCTCGTCACCGTCCAGTTGGTGATCTCGCGATGAAACGTGTCGCGATTGATGCCGGCACCAAGCTTGAAGGCGTCGGCGAATGCGTACTCGGCGCTGACCCGGGCGCCCTTTTGCCACAGTTCGCGCTGCACGGGTTCGATGCGCAGCGCATTCCAGTTCCACAGGGTCACGTCGTTCAAGTCGCGGCTCGGCGTGACCTTGATCACGCCATCGCCGGTGCTCTCGATGCCCACGGTGATGCCGGAGTTCAGGTTGGAGTTGAACAGATAGGTGTTGGTCGAACGGAACCAGTTGCTGTGGTTGTAGTTGACCGAAGCGCCGATCGTCAGTTTCTCGCCAACCTTCCATTCCATGCCGGTGTTCAGATTGAGGAAGTCCGTGTTTTCCTGGTACGGACGATTCTCATTGAGCCATTGCGGATTCGCGAGGGTCGCGCTCGTCACCACGTTGGCATCGTTCAGCACGACGTCGATCGGAATGTTCGTGTTGGTGCTGCGGATTGCCAGGTTGAGATCGTTGCGCTCGTAGTTGTGATCCGCTTCCGAGTAGAGGCTGTCGAAGAAGAAAGATAGCGACTCCGACGGAGACCACTGCGCCGAAAGAATTCCCGACCTCGTTTCGCGCTCGCCCACGAGCGAATCGGGACGCGCGAGTCGCGGCCAGATGGCGAAGCTCAAGTCGTTGCAGGAAAGGCCCGAGGTGCCGCCCGGCGTAGCGCCGGGTCCGCACACGGTGACCGGACCGCCGACAGTCGCGCCGTTCGTACCGAAGTTGTATCCCACCGGAACCGTGCTGGCCCACTGCTGGCTCGAATTGCCATAGCCACCCGTTGCCTGATTCTGCGAATTGCAGCCAGCCTGGGTGGTCGGGCAGCGCGTGCCAAGACCTACCGTGGTGAAGCCAATGGTATTGAAGCCATCCGAGCGGTATTTGCGATCGGAATAGGCGACCCCCGCGAGCACGCCGAATTCACCGATGCCGGTGTCCCACGTATCGCTCGCGTACAAACCGAGTCGCGGGCTCCAGTCGCCCGCCGCTTCCTGGAAGTTGCCCTTGGCGGTGTAGTTGACGTGAAGGCCCTTGTTGTCGAACGGGCGCGCAATGCGCAGGTCGATGTTTGCCGCGATCGCGCCTTCGAGCTGGTTGGCGGTTGGCGTTTTCGATACCGTCAACTGACGAAACAGTTCCGTGGGGAACAACACGAGATCGACGCCGCGTCCCTGGCTCACGCCATCGATGTTGCTGTCCGACGCAGTTTCCACGGGTGCGCCGTTCAACGTGATCTGCGTGAAATCGCGTCCCAAGCCTCGTACGGCGACTGAAGCACCTTCACCCGTCACGTCGCGCGCAATCTGCACACCAGGAATGCGCTGCAGCGACTCGGCGAGATTGAGGTCTGGGAATTTTCCGATGTCTTCGGCGTAGATGGAGTCCGAGAAAGCAATGTTTTCACGCTTCGCAGCGACAGAACTTTGCAACGATGCGCGAAAACCGGTGACGACGACTTCATCGACTTCTTCGCCTTCGGCGGCCGGCGTCGCCGCCGGTGCTTGCTGCGCAATCGCGCTTCCTGAAACGAGCACGGCTGCGCTCACGTATCCCAATGTCGCGAGTCCGCGAAGATTCTTGAAAATCATTTTTGCCATCCCCCCTGAAAAAGAAAATCGGCGACATCGCCCGGCGACGCAATCGCTCGCGATGTCTTCGCAACGCTGGACGGCAAAGTATCAATTGGTCAGGCCAAGTGCAAGAAGTACCCTGGCCACTATGTCCTGCCGGTGACAAGGGAGTGTCCGAACCGCCCTTACCAATTCAGGTTGTTGGCAGCCGCCCGGACGCCGATACTGCGGGCCATGCCCGAACCTCGGCGCCTCTACGAACAAATTGCACAGCAGCTGGCCAAGGCCATTGCCGACGGCAAATACGAAATTGGTCAGCGCCTTCCGTCTGAGCGCGAGCTCGCGCAGACCTTCGAAGTGTCGCGGCCGACGGTGCGTGAAGCCATCATCGCGCTCGAACTGGACGAACTCGTGGACGTCCGGCTCGGCTCCGGGGTGTATGTCGTCAACCGCCAGCCGCCCGCGGGCGCTGCGGGCTACAAGGACATCGGGTTCTTCGAGCTGCTCGAAGCCCGGCGCGCCATCGAGGGTGAAGCCTGTGCCATGGCCGCGATGCGGATCGACGATGCGCAACTCGGCCAGCTTTCCGCGCTCATCGAGGAAATGCGCGAGGACAACAAGCGCAATGAGATCCTGCTGAGCGAAGACGCCGATCGGCGCTTTCACGAGCTCATCGCAAGCTCGACGCAGAACACCGGCATCATCGCCGCGGTTCAAATGTTATGGGATTCGCGCGTTCGCTCGCCGCAGAACAGGTCCATGAGCACCAAGGTGCGCGCGCGGGGCTACAAACCCCCGATCGAAGAGCATGCGGCCATCGTGCGCGCCTTGAAGCGCCGCGAGCCCGACGCCGCGCGCGCAGCCATGCGTGAGCACCTTTCACGCGTCATCGAGGATCTACTCGAGGTCACCGAAGTCGAGGAAATGGAGCGCGCCCGCGCCGTGGCCGCCGAGAAGCGCCGGCGCTACTCATCGACCAAATAGCGTCGCGCACACTGCGCGGCCACGCTCGCGCTGGCGTGCGCAAACAAGAGGGATTCTCCATGAAACACCTGGCTTTATCGGGCGTTCTGCTTTTCTGCGCGCTCAGCGTGCCTTCATTCGCAGCCGACAAGGCGCCGCTCTACCAGGATCGGAACGCGAGCGTCGATCAGCGCGTCGAGGATCTGCTGGCGCGCATGACGCTGCCGGAAAAGATCGCGCAGATCACGGCCGTCTGGACCCAGAAGCCGCAGATCTTCGATGCCAGGGGCAACGTCGATCCGGCGAAGATCGCCAAGGTCTTTCCCGCCGGCATCGGCCAGTTCTCGCGGCCGAACGATCTGGCGGGCGCGGGCAGTCCGCTGCCGGTGCCGTTCCGCGACGAACGTCGCACCGTCGAGCTGGTCAACGCGCTGCAGAAACACGCGATGACGGAGACGCGGCTCGGAATCCCGGTGATGTTTCACGAAGAAGCCGTGCACGGCTATGCGGCGCGCGGCGCCACGAACTTTCCGATCCCCATCGGACTGGCGAGCACCTGGGACCCGCAGCTCATCACGCGAGTCATGACGATCGCTGCACGCGAGGCGCGGGCTCGCGGCGCGTTGCAGGTGCTCGCGCCGGTGGTCGACGTCGCACGCGATCCGCGCTGGGGCCGGATCGAGGAGACCTACGGCGAAGATCCGTACCTCGTGGGCGAGCTCGGCCTCGCCGCGGTGCGTGGTTACCAGGGCGACACGCTGCCGCTCGCGCCCGGCAAGGTGTTCGCGACGCTCAAGCACATGACCGGCCATGGCCAGCCGGAAAGCGGCACCAACGTGGGTCCCGCCAACATTTCCGAACGCATTCTTCGCGAGGTCTTCTTTCCGCCGTTCATCAAGGCGGTGAAGCTCGGGCATGCCCAGGCCGTGATGCCGTCGTACAACGAGATCGACGGTGTGCCGTCACACGCCAACCGCTGGCTGCTCGGCGACATCCTGCGCGGCGAGATGGGCTTCGACGGCGTGGTAGTTAGCGACTACTGGGGCATCCTCGACCTTGCGCGCCTGCACCACGTGGAGCCCGATGGCATGTCGGCCGGCATCCGCGCATTGCAGGCCGGCGTCGACGTCGACTTTCCCGACGGCGACTCCTTCGACAAGCTGCCGGCGGCTCTCGCCAAGGGCCTGGTGACGCAGGCGCAGATCGACACCGCCGTGCGGCGCGTGCTGCGCCTGAAATTCCTCGCGGGACTGTTCGAAAATCCGTACGCCGACGCGGCCTACGCCGAGAAGATCACCGACAACGCCGAGGCGCGCGCACTCGCGGCCGAAGCCGCCCGCAAGGTGATCGTGCTGCTCAAGAATGATGGCGCCCTGCCCTTCAGGATGGATTCTCTGAAGACGCTGGCTGTCATCGGTCCGAACGCGGCCACGCCGCAAATCGGCGGCTACTCGGACGTGCCTACGCACGTCGTCACAATGCTCGATGGCATCCGCGCGAAAGTGGGCGACAAGGTGAAGATCTTGACCGCCGAAGGCGTGCGCATCACCGACGCCGGCGACTGGTGGATGGACGAAGTGAAGCTCGCGAAGCCCGAAGAGAATCGGGCCCGCATCCAGGAGGCCGTGAAGGTCGCGAAGGACGCCGATGCGATCGTGCTGTTCGTCGGCGGCAATGCCGCCGTCAGCCGCGAAGCCTGGGATGCCGGCCACATGGGCGACAGCACCAGCCTCGATCTCGTCGGCGAGCAGAACGAGCTCGCGCGCGCCATGTTCGCGCTCGGCAAGCCCGTGGTCGTCGTGCTCATCAACGGACGTCCCTATTCCGTCAATGAAATCGCGGCGCGCGCGAATGCGCTCGTCGAGGGTTGGTATCTCGGACAGGAAGGTGGCACGGCGATGGCCGACGTGCTGTTCGGCGACGCGAACCCGGGGGGCAAACTACCCGTGACCATCGCACGCTCGGTCGGACAGCTGCCGATGTTCTACAACCAGAAACCGTCGGCGCATCGCGGCTATATCTTCGGCAGCAAGGAGCCGCTGTTCCCGTTCGGGTTCGGCCTCTCGTACACCACGTTCGAGATCGGCGCGCCGCAGCTCTCCGCCAGCAAGATCGGAATTGATGGCTCGGTCAAGGTCAGCGTCGAGGTGCGCAACACCGGCAAGGTGGCCGGCGATGAAGTCGTGCAGCTCTACGTACGCGATGAAGTGAGCTCGGTGACGCGACCCGTGAAGGAGTTGAAAGGATTCAAGCGCCTCACGCTCGCACCAGGCGCTTCAACGCGCGTGGAGTTCACGCTGGACACCGATGCCTTCTCGCTCTGGGACGCGAACATGAAACGCGTGGTCGAACCGGGCGAATTCACCATATTCGCGGGCCCGAACTCTGTCGAGCTCAAGCCCGCGAAGCTGTGGGTTCAGCCGGTCAACTGAGTCCTTTTCGGCAGTCCCGCGTAACCGAGCGCGAGCCCGATCACGCCGAAACCTCCGGCGGCGATCGCGGCTTGCAGCGCGCCGGAAAACTTCACGATGCCGACGATGTAGTCCCAGCGCTGGCTCACGAATGACAGCAGCCAGACACCAACGGCAAGAATTGCCACGCCGCCGATCACGAGACCCTTGTGCATCGCGCGCGTGTCGAGACCGGCGTCCACGTTGACCTGGACGAATTTCGCCTTGAACCAGAACCAGAACAACGCGAGCGCGAGCACGTGCATGACGCCCGCGAGGACAAACGCGATTTGCTGCGTGCCGGTCCATTGCACGGCGAGGCCCACGAGCAGGGTCATGAACATGCCGCCGATGCCGCCCGCGGTGGCGCCGAGTCCCACCACCGAGCCGGACACTTTTTGCGGAAACATGTCGCTGGCGTTGGTGAACAGGTTCGCGGACCACGCCTGGTGACAGGCCGTGGCGATCGTGATGAACACCACGCAGGTCGTGAAACTCTCGGCGTAGTACGCGAGGATCGAGCCCGGCATGAAAATAGCGGCCAGCATCATGGTGGTCATGCGCGCCTTGCCGACCGTCCAGCCGCGTTTCATGAGATGCCCCGACAGCCAGCCGCCGAGAATCGAACCGACGGACGAGCCGGTGTAGATGACGGCGACCCACAGCCCCGCGTTGAGCGGATTCTGGCCGCGCTCGCGCTCCAGGTACGACGGCAGCCAGAACAGGTAGAACCACCACACCGGATCGGTGATGAACTTGCCGATGAGGAACGGCCAGATCTCGCGATAACGCAGCAGCATGTGCCATGGCACTTTGACGCTCTGTGTCGGTGGCGGCAGGCCGGCTTTGATGAAGCCGAGTTCGGCTGGCGAGAGACGCGGATGATTCTCCGGGGTATCGAAGTACTTCTGCCAGAAGACGAGCCATATCAGGCCGAGCACGCCGATGAATACGAACGCAGACTGCCAACCCCAGGCGGTCGCGATGGCGACGACGCCGCCCGAAACGATGACGCCAACGCTGGTGCCGGAATTGAATATGCCGGTGGCGAGCGCGCGCTCTTTTTGCGGAAACCACATCGCGACGGCCTTGATGGACGCCGGAAAGTTGGCCGCCTCGGCGAGGCCGAGCACGAAGCGCACGATCATGAAGCCGACCACGGTCGCGACCAGGCCATGCGCCGCCGCCGCCAGCGACCAGAGGATGAGCGCGCCCGCGAGCGCCTTTTTCACGCCGAACTTGTCGACGAAGAACCCGATGAGCGAGGGGAACATCGCGTACGCAAACGTGAAAGCCGTGGTGATCCAGCCGTAGTCCACGTCGGTCCAGCCAAGCGCGCCCTGCAGCGTGGTCTTGAGCACCGACAGCGAGTTGCGATCGATGTAATTGATCGTCGTCGAGAAGAACAACAGCGCGCAGATGACCCAGCGATAGTTGCCAACGCGTGCGGCCATGGTGCCGGCGACAATGCCGGCTCCATTGCCACCGGTGTCATTCGAAACGTTGTTAGGACTCATGCCGCGGACCCCCCAGATGTTCTTCGCTCAAAGTTTGTACGCTTTCTTCGGAAATTCGTAGGCGAGCTGCGGCGCCAGGATCGCCGCCTCGACTTCCGGCAGCCGATGTTCGGCCACCAGGCGCGCGAGGAAGGAGCAGTCGATGCGACGCGCGACATCGTGGCGTGCGGGAATGGACATGAAGGCGCGCGTGTCGTCGTTGAAGCCGACGGTGTTGTAGAAGCCGGCGGTCTCGGTAGTTTGCTCGCGGAACCGCATCATGCCTTCGGGGCTGTCGTGGAACCACCACGCCGGCCCGAGCTTGAGCGCCGGATAGTGTCCGGCGAGCGGCGCGAGCTCGCGCGCGTAGCTGCTCTCATCGAGCGTGAAGACGATGATCGAGAGCCCCGGGTCATTGCCGAAGCGGTTGAGCAACGGACGCAGGTTCCCGACATAGTCCGTGGCGGTGGGAATATCAGCGCCGACGTTGGCGCCGAAGCGATCGAACAGCGGCGCGTTGTGATTGCGCCAGGCGCCGGGGTGGATCTGCAGCACGAGCCCGTCGTCGACGCTCATGCGCGCCATCTCGGTGAGCATCTGGCCGCGGAACAGATCCGCATCGCCCGGGTTCATGGCGCCTTTCACGATGCGCGCGAACAGCGCTTCGGCATCGGACGGACCCAGGTCCGCGGTGCGCGCGGTCGGATGTCCGTGGTCGGTGGAGGTGGCACCCATGACCGAGAAGAATGCGCGACGCTTGCGATGCGCGGCGAGATAACCACGCCAGGTCAGCGCGTCTTCACCAGTGATCTGGCTGAACCGCTTCAGGTTGTCGAGAAAACCCAGCGTGTCCGGATCGACCACGGGATCGGGGCGATAGGCGGTGATGACCCGGCCATGCCAGCCGCTCTTGCGAATGGTGACGTGATGCAGGAGATCGTCGAGCGGCGATTCGGTGGTGGCCAGCGCTTCGATGTTGAAACGCTCGAACAGCGCGCGCGGGCGGAACTCCGGCTTCTGCAGGCGTTCGGCGATCCGGTCGTAAGTCGCATCGGCGTTTTCCGGCGTCAGCGGGATCGGCGCGTCGAAGATGCTCGACAGCACCCAGTCGAACCACATGCGCGTGGGCGTGCCGCGGAAGAGGTAGTAGTGAGTCGCGAACAGCCGCCAGATCTTGCGCGAATCCCGCTCCGTGGCCCCGCCGTCGACGCGCGCCACGCCGAAATCCTCGAGCTTGACGCCCTGGCTGTAGAGCATGCGGAACACGTAGTGATCGGGGGTGAGCAACAGGCTCGCCGGATCGGAGAAGTGGCTGTTGTCGGCGAACCATTTCGGGTCGGTGTGCCCGTGCGGGCTGATGATCGGCAGGTCTTTGACGAGCCGATAGAGGGTCCGTGCAATCGCTCGCGTGGTGGGATCGGCGGGGAAAAGCCGATCGGGATTGAGTTTGTCCATATTGGTAGTATGCGGGCCCGGTTTGACGGTCGACCAAATGTCGGCCGCGGCGGGCGACACTAATTCTTATCTTTTGACGGGGCAATGGGCGTGGGCATTATGAGCGCGAATATTTCAAATCCAGGAATGGCAAACGCGGGATCGGCCAAAGACCGCGAGATCGTCGCCGGCGAAGTGATCGTCACGTGCCCGGCGCGCAATTTCGTCACGCTCAAAATTGTTACGCGCTCGGGTGTTACCGGTATCGGCGACGCAACATTGAACGGCCGCGAGCTCGCCGTGGCGTCGTACCTCAAAGATCACCTCGTGCCGAATCTCATCGGTCGCGATGCGGGACGCATCGAAGACATCTGGCAGTTTTTTTATCGCGGTGCGTACTGGCGCCGTGGCCCGGTGACGATGACGGCGATAGCCGCGGTCGACGTCGCGCTGTGGGACATCCTCGGCAAGATGAGCAATCAGCCGCTGTATCAATTGCTCGGCGGACGATCGCGCGAAGGCGCTCTCGTGTACGGGCATGCGAATGGCAAGGATATCGACGAGGCCAGCGAGGAAGTCGGCAAGTACATCGCCTTGGGTTACAAGGCCGTGCGCGCGCAGTGCGGCGTGCCCGGCATCAAGAAGGCCTACGGCATCTCGAATCTGAAAAATGCCTACGAGCCCGCCGAGAGCGAGCTGCCGGCGGAAACCGTGTGGGCCACGCCGAAATATCTCGCCGTGGTGCCGAAACTATTCGAACGGTTGCGCAAGGATCACGGGCCGGACATCGAGCTGCTGCACGACGTGCATCACCGGCTCTCACCCATCGAGGCCGCGCGTCTCGCGCGCGACCTGGAACCGTACCGGTTGTTCTGGCTGGAGGATGCGACGCCCGCGGAGAATCAGAAATCGTTCGAGTTGATCCGCAAGCATTCCGTGACGCCGCTGGCGGTGGGTGAAATCTTCAACTCGATCTGGGATTGCAAGCACCTGATCGAGAACCAGCTCATCGACTACATCCGCACGACCATCGTGCACGGCGGCGGCATCACCCATGTGCGACGCATCGCCGACTTCGCCGCGTTGCATGGCGTGCGCACCGGATTCCATGGCGCCACCGACCTCTCGCCCGTGTGCATGGGCGCGGCGCTGCACTTCGACGCGTGGGTGCCGAACTTCGGCATCCAGGAATACATGAAGCACGCGCCGGAGACCGACGAAGTGTTTCCGCACGACTACACATTCAAGGACGGCCGGCTGTTCTGCGGCGAGACCGCGGGACACGGCGTGACCATCGACGAGAAGCTCGCGGCCAGGTTCCCCTACTCGCCGAAGCAGCTCCCCATCGCGCGCCTCGAAGACGGCACGATGTGGGATTGGTAGTTAGGGGTGGTGCCGGATGTGCGGTACCGGGTTGGGATTCTCGTGAGTACCGAGGCGACACGCACGAGAACGCAGGCAGTTCTCGGCTACTCACGAGAATCCCAACCCGGTACCACTATCTTAAGTAGCGCGCGGCGAAGTCGAGGAACGTCGGCCAGTTCGGCCCCGAGGTATGACCACCGGCGTGCTGGCGAAAGGCGAGCTCGCCCGCGGTCAGCGGAGTTTCGACGGGAGGGAATTCGGTGGTGTCGAGCGCCCGCTTGCCTAACAAGCGGTACACCGGGCTCGCGGCCACCGTGGCCATGAACATCCCGCGTGGATCCACCCAGGCGTCGCCCTGCGCGGGGTTGCCGGCACCGATGAACAACGGCCGCGGCGCGGCGAGCGCGATCAACTCGTGCGCATCCACCGGCAGGTCTTTCGCCGTGAGCGGTCCCGCGTACTTGATGTAGTTGCCGGCCATCCAGTGGTATTCACCGCTGCCGGCGACATTCTCGAGCAGCTCGCCGATGCGCCGGCGGTGCAACGCCGCACCGCCCATGCCCGAGGATCCGATGAACCCGATGGCAAAGCGCGGCTCGTAGGCCATCGTCACCAGCGACGCCTTGCCGTAACGCGAAACGCCTTCGATGACCGCGCGCTTCGAATCGACGGCCGGATCCGTGGCGAGATAGTCGAGCGCGCGCGAAGCGCCCCAGGCCCAGGCGCGCAGTGCGCCCCAGTCATCGGGAGCGCGTGATTTTCCCTTGTTCACCAGGCCGATGATGCCCTTGGTGAGACCGGCGCCGTTGTCGGCCTGGATGCTGGTGGGCGACAGGATGGCGTAGGCCCAGCCGCGAGCGATCACCTGCTCCTGCCACGTGGGCGAAGGCTGCGGAGGAATGCGCGACGCCCATTCGGGCGGAAAGAATTCGATGATGACGGGCACGCCCTTCGCGCCGGCGGGAGTAGTCAGATAGAGCTCGATATCGACGTTGACGAGCGGATAGCTGCTGTTGTCGACGTGCCCGACGAGCTTGCGCGTGACCACCGCGGCGCCGCCCCTGGTTTCCTCCTTGGTTTCGACCACCGCCCAATTCACGCCGGGCACATGCTTCGGCAACCGGCCATACACTTCGCGGTCGAAATATTCGACGATCTGCGGCCGCCGCTTGCTCCACCATTGCGCCGCGGTCTTGACCGCCTTGCCGTTGTCGAGCTTCAGCGCTTCGGGCAGGTCGGGATAAGGATTGCCTTTCGATTCGTCGTAGTTAGCCGCGTTGGGCGCATTCGGGTCGCGGCCGTCGGCGCCGCGGCGGATCGTCGCGATCCCGAGCTTCTCCATCATCATCTTGTGATCCTGCTCGGCGGTGAGCTCGAGCGGTGGAGCCGCGTTTTTTTCCGCGGGGGCCGCGGCCGCCGCGACCGCGCACAGGACGCCGGAAACCAGAAGGACAGCACGCATCACAACCCCCTCGCTCACCCGGTCAATGGCCGGGTGCGTATGGAAACTTCAACGCCTGGTAGTACTCGAGCGGATGGACCGGTGGCGCGAACCCGGCCGGCAGCGGCCGCTTGGAGAAAGTCTGGAAATACGCGATGCAGGCGTCGCGCCACCATTGCGCCTCATGCTCCTGGATGGCGAGGAACGAGGCGACCTGTGCGAAGCGGCCGGCATCGACGTATCGCTCGAGCCCGGCCCAGGTGCGGCGCATCTGGCTAACTACTTCGACTCCGTGCGTGTAGCGCACGACCAGCTCATCCCACAGGATGCGCCCCGACGCCAGCTTGTAATCCCAGGGCACGTGGTGGAACCACAGCAGGAACTGTTCGGGAGTCTTCTTGAGATCCGCAAACCGCGCGGCGACCCTCGGGCTGTACTGCCCGGTTGCGTCGCTGCCCTCGGGGCCGCGTTCGAAACCGATGCCGTTCGCGTCCGCGCGATGGTAGTAAGTCGGGTTCCAGTCGGCACGCTTCTGATCGTCAACCCACGGCGCCGGGCCGTAGTGATGGCCGGTTCCCATCAGGTGATGCAGGCCGAGCGGCGTCATGTAATCCACCGCCGCTTCGCGCGAGCCCATCATCATCGCCACCACCGGCGCGACGAACGCGGGATCGTTCGTGAACGTCATGCGCACCCATTCCTGCGCGATGGACTGCGAAGACAGGTACGGATCCCAGGCCAGCCGGCCAAACACGAACCAGTTCGCCTGGTCGAACTGCGAGCCGGTCCAGTTGCGATCCGAACCGATGTTGGACACGCCCGCCATGCCGGTCTGCCGGTAACCGTGCAACTCGCCGTCGACGACTTTCGCGACCGTCGAACCCTTGCCCTTCACCATCGTGTCCGCGTCCAGCGCTTCTTCGAACAGCGGCCCGAGGTACACCAGGTGCGTCGCGAACCCAAGGTATTCCTTGGTGATCTGGAATTCCATCATCAGCGGCGTCTTCGGCATGGCGCCGAACAGCGGATGGAACGGTTCGCGCGGCTGGAAATCGACGGGACCGTTCTTCACCTGCACGAGAACGTTGGCAGCGAACTTGCCATCGAGCGGAACGAATTCGTTGTATGCCTGTTTGGCGCGATCGTCGGGAGCTTCGTTGGAGTAGACGAACGCGCGCCAGATCACGACGCCGCCGTGGGTTGCCACCGCGTCGGCGAGCACGTTCGCGCCATCGGCGTGCGTACGCTTGTAATCCTGCGGACCCGGCTGTCCTTCGGAATTCGCTTTCACGAGAAAGCCGCCGAAGTCGGGAATGTAGCCATAGATCTCATCGATCTTGGCTTTCCACCAGGCGCGCACCTGCGGATCGAGCGGGTCCGCGGTCTTCAGGCCGCCGAGCTCCATCGGCGCACTGAAACGCGCGGTGAGATACACGCGGATGCCATACGGGCGCAGCACTCCGGCAAGCGCCGCCGCCTTCTCGAGAAAGGCAGGAGTGAGGCTGGTGGCGTTGGCGTTCACGTTGGTGAGCACCGTCCCGTTGATGCCGATCGACGCACAGGCACGCGCGTAGTCGGTGTAACGCGGATCGAGATAGCCCGGCAGCTTGTGCCAATCCCAGATCGACTGCCCGGCATACCCGCGTTCCACGCGACGGTCGAGATTGTCCCAGTGGTTGAGTACGCGAATGCGCGTGCGCGGCTGCGAGGCGATATCGAGCGCGTCCAGCTTTTCGCGCGTCTGGATCAGGCGCAGGAAGTGAAACGCGCCGTACAACACGCCAACGTCGGAATTGGCGGCGATGACGATCGCGGCTTTGCCGTTGAGACTGACGCTGCGAATCACAAACCCTTCCGCGCCCGCGCGCTCGAGCGACAGCGCCATCCCGGCGATCAGAGCCGAACTTCGCGGTGTGCCGTAGAACACCGCACCTGCCTCGCTCGCCTCCCGGACTACGGAGACCGGCTTGCCGAGAAGGCCTGAAAGACCGCGTTCGAGCTCGCTGCCGGCAGCAGCGAGAGTTGGCGAAGCCGTATCGGCGACCACTTGGGTGACCAACTGGTGCACTGAGGCCTCGAGCGCCGGATATTCGACGGCGTCGACTGCGCGATACCGCAGCCATAAGTCATATCCATCCTCGGCGCCTGCCGGCAGCGAGCAGGCAAGCAAGGCGAGACACGCAAACAGTGGTCGTGGGTTCATCGCGGCATTGGACTTTGATAGCGCGTTGAATCTATTGTTAACGTTAACGCAAGCCTTACGCCAGTAGCCGGGTGGACGATTGAGCGAGACAGGGGATCGCAGTAATGACGGTGCGCCGCGCGTGGGTGAAAAAACCAGCCGACGCAAGGGCAGCGCTGTAACCATTCACGAAGTGGCACGCCATGCGAGCGTGTCGCCGATGACCGTGTCACGCGTCATCAACGGCGAAAGCAATGTGCGCGATTCGACCCGCGAAACCGTCATGGAAGCGGTGCGCGCCCTCAACTACCGGCCGAACCCCGCCGCCCGCGTGCTGGCCGGCGCACGCGACACGCGCATCGCCATCATCTATTCGAACCCGAGCGCGTCGTACCTGAGCGAAATGCTGGTCGGCGCTCTCGATGGATCGCACCGCACGGCGTCGCAGTTGGTGCTCGACCGCTGGGACAATCTCAAACCGGCGGCGGAGAAAGCCGCCGCGCAACGCCTGTCGGAGGGAATCGCCGGCGTGATCCTGCCGCCGCCGCTCTGCGAGTCGAAAGCCATCGCCGCGGCGTTCGCCGCCGAGGGCGTGCCAGTCGTCGCCCTAGCTACCGGCCGAGCGCGCGAGGATGTCTCGTGCGTGCGCATCGACGACTTTCACGCCGCGCGCGAGATGACCCTGCACCTGATCGCGGAAGGTCATTCACGCATCGCCTTCATCAAGGGCCAGCCGACTCAGACCGCGAGCGCGCAACGCCTGGCTGGGTTCGAGGCGGCGATGGAAGAAAGCGGTATCGAGGTCGACCCGGCGCTGGTGATCCAGGGTTTCTTCTCCTACAAGTCGGGGCTCGAGGCCGCCGAAAAACTGCTGGCGCGCAAGCGGATCCCCACTGCCATCTTCGCGAGCAACGACGACATGGCCGCCGCCGCCATCTCGGTCGCGCACCGGCGCTCGCTCGACGTGCCCAACGATCTTTCGGTGGTCGGCTTCGACGACACGCCGATTGCGACCACGGTCTGGCCGGAGCTCACCACCGTGCGCCAGCCGATTGCCGCCATGGCGGAAGCCGCCATCAATCTGCTGTTGCACAAGATCCGCCGGCCGAAGGATCGGCATGTACATCAGGCGGTAGATCACCTCGTGCCGTACGTGCTCGTGAAGCGCGATTCGGTGGCGCCGCCGCGCAAGCCCTGAGGCTAAGTAAAAGCCTGCGAGCGTTCTCGGCCAAACCCCGGCCGTAACTTGCTATCTGATACCGCTATCACTACGCTTCCGCGACCGCTGAACGGGGGGCGCGAAACGCGCACGTGGGCGGGGTCAAAAAACATAATTCAGTCAAGGAGATAGCGCGTGTCTCAATCTTCGGGTCAGAGCCCTCCCGGCTCCACTCATACCGGCCTTCTCATCACGTTAACCATCATCGCTGCGCTCGGCGGTTTGCTGTTCGGTTACGACTCCGCCGTCATCTCCGGCGCGACCGATGCGATCAAACTGAATTTCGTCGCGCCGCTCGCGCTCGCCGAAGGAGCGAGGCTCAGTCTTGAAGGATTCACCATCGCCGGCGCGTTGTGGGGTTGCCTCATCGGTGGCGCGCTCGGCGGCGTCGTGGCGCACTTCGTCGGTCGTCGCGGCGGCCTCGTCGTTGCCGGCGTGCTGTTCTTCGTGTCGTCCCTGGGATCGGCCTGGCCGGAATCCTGGCTGGGTCACCTCGGTTCGGTGCTGACTCCGCTCATCAATGCGCTGATCTGGTTCCTGAATCTGTTCTTTGACGACGCTCCCTACATCCATTTCGGAGATTTGATCACGAACTTTGTGGGCCACCGGCTCTTCGGTGGCATGGGTATCGGCCTCGCCTCGATGCTCGCGCCGATGTACATCGCCGAGATCGCGCCTCCCTCAAAGCGCGGTTCGCTGGTTACCTACCAGCAGATCGCGATCGTGAGCGGCATCACGATCTCGTATTTCGTGAACTACTTCATCAAGAAGTTTGGCGGCGACGGTGACCCCAACTGGGCGCTCCATGAAGGCTGGCGCTGGATGCTCGCTTGCTGCGCAATTCCGGCCGGCAT
>DASYKM010000176.1:0-22692 GCA_035995425.1 Steroidobacteraceae bacterium | reverse complement strand
CCGGCGATTTCGTGCACCCACAGGCGGCGATCGGCGTGCGGCAACGCCATGATCTCCGACTGCGGCCAGTGAAAGTGATACGCGACATAGGCTACCTCCTGGTGGAGCCGCTCCAGGGGGTAGCCTAGAACCCCACCACCGCGGGGTGCTCCGTCTCGAAGCTGTGGTTGCAGTGCGGGCAGCTCACCTGCTGGCGGCCGTCCTCGGCGTGATTGATGCGGTTGTAGAGGTCCTGTAGATAGGCGAGATCGGCCGCGTACAGCGATTCGATGGTCTTGGGGTTCACCGGCTCCACGGATCCGAGTCGCGTGATCACGCGCGACAGCAGGATCACGATTAGATAGGCCTGGTTGCTCTGCACGCGCGGATCGCGCAGCGGCAGGATTTCATCGGCCGCGGTCGCCAGCCGCATCGTGCCGTCGCGATGCAGTGTGCCATCCGCGTCCTGGAAACCCACCGGCAGTGTGAATGGATGTTCGGTTTGAATCATGGCTCAGGCCCTCTCCACGCCTTCATGCGCGAGCTCGAGTGTTTCGATGGAAACGTCGTTGCCCTTGGCGCTGAAGTCCGGGCCGTCCCACTTCGCCGGCCAGGCATTGAAGAAGTTCCAGCGCAGTTTTTCCTGACCGGTGAGGTCGAGCACGATGATGCTGCCGTTCTTGCGCTGCACCTCGCCGCGCACCACCGCGCGGAACCAGTCGTACAGCTCGCGCGAGTCCGTGAGGCCCCACTTGAGCGTGATGTTGTTGTACTTGGTCATGCCGGGGAGCTTGCGCACCGTGGTGTTCTCGCCGCCCTCGCGGTATTCGATCGGATCGTTGCTGGCGCCGAAGCCCGAACAGTCGGAGAAACCCGCCTGCGTGATGCCGTCGATCTCGACCAGGAAGCTGCTGTTGCGATAGGGATCTGTTCTAGCCATGTGAATGCTCCTTGTTAGCCTTCGCTCACTTCGCCGCCGCCCTGCCAGATGCCGATGCGCACGATGATGAATTCGGCCGGGTAGCTGGGGCGCACGCCGATCTCGATGTACAGGCGGCCGAGCGCGCGCTCGTTGTCGGGGTTCAGCACCTCGTCGATGCGCACGTAGTACGCCTCCTCGGCCTTGTTGCCGAACAGCGCGCCGTCGCGCCATTGCTGCGTCAGGAACGCGCCGATGGTGCGCTTGAGCTTCTGCCACAGCGCCGGGTTGTTAGGCTCGAAGACCGCGCCGCGGATCCCGACCTGGATCGACTCCTCGAGGAACAGGAACAGCCGGCGGATGTTCACGTACTGCCAGTTGGTGTCGGTCGAGGTGGTGCGCGCGCCCCAGACGATGGGCCGGCCGCCGCGGCTGAAGACGCGGATGACGTTCACGCCCTTGAGGTTGATGAGCCCCTGCTCGGAGTCGGAGAGCGCGACCTCCACGGCCTGCACGCCGTTGATCGTGGCTTCATTACCCGCCGGCGCCTTGAACACACCGCGATTCAGATCCGTGCGCGCGTAGATGCCGACGATGAATCCGCTCGGCGGCTGCAGCAGGGGCTTGCCGGTCTTGACGGACGTGGTCTCGAGCCACGGGTAGTACAGCGCGCCGAAGCCCTTGTTGTCCTCGATCGAAGCCTTCTGGTCCGTCACCGCGGTGAGATCCGCGCCGCGCACCGAATCGAACACCGCGACGCGGTCGTAGAGCGTGGAGCAGTGGCCGAGCACCGACTGTTGCATTGCTTTGACGGTACAGCCCGGTATCGCGACGATGCTCACGTCGTTGATGGGCGCGAGCAGCTTGAGGGCCCTGTCGTAATCATTGACGTTGATGAGACTCGCGTCGAGGTTCGCGCCATTGCCCAACTGGACGAAGTTGGCCTCGATCGGCCGATTGCCAGGCAGCGCCGTGTTGTTAGGCACCGGAGTGCTCACAGGCGCGGCGGAGATCAGCCCCGCGGCATCGGCAGTGACCACCTTCTCGTAGTAACGCGGATGCGTGAGCTCCATCGAGAGCTGGCCGTACACCGTTGGGTCGGGTGTGCCCTGCTGCACCGTCAACTTGAACTCGGTGGAGCGGATGCTTATGACCTTCGCCGGATCGTTGCTGAAACCGGTAAGCGCATCGCGCAGGGAGACTCGATAGGTGAGATCCGCCGCCATGCGCTCCGCGCGCACGCCGGTCACGATGGTGGTGAGCGGCGGCGGAGCGCCGGCGCCGGTCTGGGTGAAGGTGAGCATGCTGCCGACGACGAGACTGGCCGGGCCAGAAGCCGTGGTTCCGCCTTGAACGCGGATCGATCTTGCTGGCGGCGCGAAGCTCAGCTTGGCGTTCGCATAATCCCGGCTCAGCGGCGCGGTGATGTGCACGAAACCCGTCTCGGTGTACGCGACCGTGACGAGTTCGGTCGGCGGATTCGTCCCGGACCCCGTGATGACGAGCGTGTCGCCCGCGAGGAAGCGCCCCGGATTCGTCACCGCGAGCTTCGTGTCCAGCTGCGCGGCCGTCACCGTTACCTCGAGTGCATACACGTGCGCGTCGATCACGACGTCGTCCGGCTCCGCCTTGATCTTGATCGGCACCGCGAGGATGCCGGGCGCGCGTGCGCTGACGAGCACCGTGGGCTGCGTCGCGCTGTCGCGCAGCACGTACGAGTCCGCCTTCGCGTTGCTGAGCGCGGTGACGTAGCAGATCTTTCCGCCGTTGGCGAAGAACGCCCGCACCGCGTACCACAGGTAGTCGTCGTCCTCGGGCGCCAGCGCCGCCGGCGGCCCGAAGGTCCCGAGGTACTGATCCCAGCTCGTGACCAGCGTCGGCTTGTTAGGCGGGCCGAAGGCGTTCAGCGCGATGAAGGCCGCGACCGAAGTACTGGCGCCCTGGATGGGCGCGGCCGGCTGGAACTCGTCGATGTAAACGCCCGGATAGCTCACTTGAACGGCCATGGGAATCACTCCTCGAATCAGTTGGGAAATTGCAGGTCGTAGGTGCCCGTCAGCGACGGAATCTCGAGATTGGGAATCTGCGCTTCACCCTTGCCGGGAGCGCGCGCGCGCAACAACATGCCGGCGCCGCCGGCCACGTTGTCGAAGATGAAATGCCCCGCGGCGTCGGTGACGGTGGAGAGGCCGACGGGCTCGAGCCGTACCCAGGCATCACGCACGGTCTTCTGCGCGAGGTCGCGCACGGTCCCGCCGATCGCGATTCGCTGCTCCGCGCCGCCACCGATGGCCTGGTAGCTGGACAGCACCGAGGTGACCGGAAACTCCTCGATCGCCTGATCGAGATCCATGGTGATGGTGACGATGAGATTGAAGAACGGGCGCGGCGGGATGCCGAGCGCGCTCCAGAATTCGCCGGCGTTCTTCACGGCGTCGAGCTGCGCGACCAGCGTAGGTGGCTCGAACATCTGTCCGCCAAGGCCACCGGTCGTTAGATAGCGCGGCGGAATCACCGCAAAGCGCGACAGCCAGTTCAACGCGTGCCCGAGCATTCGATGCTCCGCCTCGATCTTGGCCGCGCCGGTGAGCTTCGACCAGGTCGTCACCAGATACGCGCAATCGACGCGCAGCGGTGGACGTCGCCGGATCGAGAGTCCGTTGCGGGTTTCGAAGATCGGCTCGGCGCTGCGCAGCTCGCGGTTCTCGCGCGTTTCGTACAGATAGAGATTGATGCTCTCGTTATCGATCGGATAGTTCTTCTCGGGCGTCAGGAAGGTGACGTCGACGTTGCTCAACGGCGGCAGCGCGATACCGGCCCGGGGATCGGCGAACATCGCCGCGAGAGTCTTGTCGAGCAGCTCAAACATCCCGCGACCTCATGGCTTTTTCGGCTTCAGGTCGGGCTTCCAGCGTTGCCGCTGTTTCTCGAGCTGCTGGCGCAGCTCCGCGCGCGCGGCGGCGACGTCCGGACTCTGCGGCTGCGGATCCTTCGCTTCGGCGGCGGCCAGCGAACGGTCCAGGTCATTGAGCTGCGACGGCTCCATCGATCCGAGCGGATGCTCGTCGCGGTCATCGAGGGCCATGCCGCCCAGCGCCTTGTTTCTGCCGAATTTCTCCTGCGCCGCGACCTTGTCGAGGACGGCGTGGAATTCCGGTGGCACGACCTCCAGGTTCTTGGGATCGCCGAGCCGCCCGATCCGGCGCGCCTCGGTGGGTGACATGCCCGCGGCGATCATCAGCCTGACCATGCGCTGCGGAATCCCGGCGTGCTCGATCTCGAATCCGTTGGCACTCTTGCCCGCACCGGGTTTCAGTTTGAGATCGTCGTCGCTCAGCGACTTGACGGGATCGAAGTCCGGCGGCGCGTTCTTCGGATCTTTGGGCACGTATTGTTCTGAAGTTCCGGCGAGACGCGCCTTGGCCTCGTTGTTCGCCAGCGTCTTCCACGCGCGTTTCCTGATGGTCGACCAGCCCGGGTAACCGTACTCGGTCGGCGCATTGATCGGATCGCCGGGCTGCCAGTCCTGGCCGGTTCCCGTGGGATGCTTCTTGTAGTCCCAATCGTGACCTAGCTCGTTCCTCGACGGTGGCTGCTTGCGCAGCTCCTCTAGATAGGCGCGCGACGCCGCCAGTTGTTCCGGCGCGGGTGTTGGCAGTTTGACGCGAGGCGTGGACGGTTTCTTCGGCCCTGATTTCTTGGGTGCCGCCTTTTTCGGCGCAGCCTTCTTGGGTGCCGCCTTTTTCGGCGCGGCCTTCTTGGGCGCGGCCTTTTTGGGCGCGGCTTTTTTCGCCGCGGCCGTCTTCGGTGCTGCCTTCGTTTTCGGCGCCGCCTTCTTCTTCGGTGCCACCTTTTTCTTCGGCGTCGCCTTCTTCTTGGCGGGCTTGGTTGTCTTCTTCGGAGTCGCCTTGTCGGCCGCCTTCTTGGCCGGCGGCTTTTTCACCGCTGGCGAATCATCTTTCTTCTGCTGCGAGTCATCCTGCTGCTTGCCGCCCTGCTTCTTGCCGTCATCGTCCTGGTCACCCTTGTCGCCCGATGAGCCGGCGCGCGCCGCGCTCACCGCGCCGCCAACCGTCACCAGCTGCTTCAGCAATTCCATCAATACCGGACCGAACTGCTTTTTCTTGTCTTCCCAGGAATCGTTCGACGCGCCGATCACGACCAGCTGACCGATGGTCGGTGCCACCTGCGCGCTGTCCAGCAGCACGTTCATGCGCTTCGCGGACTGGCTGTTTCCAGCCGTGGCGCCGTACACGCTGGAAATCAGGCGCGTCAATTCGCGATAGAACTGCGGATCCTGCAGCAACTTGGCCGTGTCGACGGACCCGTCCGGACTCTCCGCCTGCATCCGCACGAAGATCGCCGCGATGTTCTTGGCCGAATCGTCCACCGCCATCAAACTACTGGCGGCGCCCAACGCCTTCTCGACCATCAGCGCCCACTTCGCGCCGCCGGCTCCTTTGCCCATCATGGTGAGCTGCCACACCAGCTCGCCACCATGCGTGGAGAATTCCGCGGCGCTCATCCCGAGGAACAGCTCCTCGCCTTCGCTCCACTCCTCCTTGCCGAGAATCGCGTCGCCCGTAATGTCGTATTGTTCCGCGAGCCACTGCGCCGCCGAGGCGGGATCGGCGACATCCAGCCCTGCCGCCTTCATGGCCCGAGTGATCGCGAACGCGCCCGAATCGACCATGCCCGCGGCGGAGGTGCCCATTCCCTTGAGAATTCCCCACACACCAACGGCCTCCTTCTTGCCCATCGTCTTCCAGAAGTTTTCGGGCATGTCGGCGGCGCCGGGCGGCCCGCGATACTCACGGCTGCTTCTGACCAGCTTCTCGAATTCGGTGCGTCGGTCGTCTTCGAGCTCGACGAACAGGTCGTCGTACAGCATCGCGTATTGCTCGATGAACCCGGAGCGCGCGGTGCTGCGCTTGTAAGCGCGCTGCCGTGCCTGTCGCAGGAACTCGTCGATGTGCGGCGTGCCGCTGCCCGGGGGCAGCGCCAGGTCGCGCGCCGCCCAGTCGCTGATCAGCGCCAGGACTTCGCGCTCTTCCGATTCCCACAGGATCTGCGAACGCATTCGCTCGGTGATGGATTCGATGTCGGCATGTATGCGCCCGCAGGTCGCGGGCTGGAGCACGTAGCGAGCTCCGGCCGCCTGATTGCCGGCGGATCGCTGTGCCGCGATCGCGGCATCGGGAATCGCCGCCGCCGGCGCGGTCTGCCGGGGCGCCGGCGACATCTTCGCGAACGATTTCGGTCGCACCATGCGCACCGCGACGTCACCCGCGCTCATGCCGCCGCTCCCGGCGCGATGCGGCCGCTCTTCTGGTGCTCACGCAGCACGGCGTGTCTGACGTGTGCCGCTTCCACCACGCCGGCGCCCGCGGCTGCCGCGAGTGCGGCGGCCAGCGCGACATTCTTGATGCCGGCTCCCGCCAGCCGCACATCCCGCGCGAGCGCGCCCCGATCCACCGACGCAGCAACCGGCGTCGCGGTCGGCCAGGCACGCTCCCAGATGCGCAGCCGCGCGTGTTCGTCCGGGAATGGAAAGTACACGTTGAACGCCAGGCGGCGCGTGAATGCGGAATCGAGATTGTCGGCGAGATTCGTGGCGAGGATGGCCACGCCCTCATACTCCTCCATCTTCTGCAATAGATAGGACACCTCGATATTGGCGTAGCGATCGCGCGCGTCCTTGACGTCCGAGCGCTTGCCGAACAGTGCGTCCGCCTCATCGAAGAACAGGATGGCGTTGGCGCCCTCGGCCGCCGCGAACACCCGCTCGAGATTCTTCTCGGTCTCGCCGATGTACTTGCTGACCACGCGCGCGAGATCGATGCGATGCAGGTCGAGGCCGAGCGCGTTGGCGATGACCTCGGCCGCCATGGTCTTGCCGGTCCCCGAGCCGCCGGAAAACAGCGCGCTGGTGCCGCGGCCGCGCGACATCTTGTGCGCGAAGCCCCAGTCCTCGAACACGCGCGCCTGGCAGTCCACCCGGGCGCAGAGCTCGCGCAACTGCCCTACGGCATCCTCCGGCAGCACGATGTCATCCCAGTTGGCGCGCGGCACTATCTTCGTGGCAACCGAGCTCAGCGCCTCGCCACATTGCGCGCGCGCCGCGGCGAACGGATCGGCATCGCCACGATGCGCGGCGTCGGCCGCGGCCGCGGCGATCTGCGCCGGCGTGAACCGGAACCGGCGCCCGAGCAGGGCCGCGACCTGCTCGTCGCCTTTTCGGCCCTGCGTGCGCAGCGCCCGGCGCCAGCAGCGCGTTCTCTGCGCGATGTCCGGCAGTGGTATCTCGATGGCGTGGACGATGCCTAACAACTCCGCCGGTGGCGGCTGCAGGGCGCCAAATATCACGGGGCTCGCGGCGCACAACGCGCCGGCCACGGCGGTCGCCTCCGGCGACCACAGCTCCGCGCGGCTCACATACAGTTGCGCCTGGCGTGATGCGGCCGAGCGCTGCGCCAGTCGCAGCGTGCCGTCGATCTCCGCGGCGGCGACGCGCCCGGCGTCGAGCCACAATTGCGGCCGGTGCGCCTCGTTCGCGAGAGCAGCCGCGATCGTGGACTTGCCCACGCCCTTTGCGCCGTGCAGCCACAGCGGCACGCGCGCGACGCTCGCACGCGTCAACTCGCGCCGCAGGATCGCCGAACAATGTGTCTCCACGAGCGAACCGCGCGATTCGACGACGCGGCAGGCGGCCGCGAGCCGGGAATCGAGGCCAGTGTCACCGAGCACGCAGCGCACCACGTGCTCGTCGGGTTTCACGTACTGCGCCAGCAGCGGCGGATGCACGTAGTTAGGGTCCGGAACCAGCTCGATGACGCCCTGGCCGATCAGGCGGCTGTCGGTGGCGAATTCCGCGCGACGCGCGTACCGCTCCGCGTCGCCGGCGCACAGCAGTGACAGCACGAGGTCGACGGTCGGACGCTTCTTCGTCAGGTCATCCTGCAGATAGCCGAAGACCTTCTGGTAACGCAGGTCGACTTCCGGGGCGAGCGCGATCAGCAGTGTCACCACTTGAAACTCGCTGAGCGAGTGCATTTCGATCAGTCGACCGAAGGCGGAATCCGCGGTGAGGATCGGTACGATCCGCTGGATCACGGCGCGCGCGGGCGCGGCAGCAGTGGCGCTGCGTAGCGCACGCCTGACGTCCGCGGCGCTCACGTGCAGGCCGCGCAGTGCGTCGAGCGCGCCGGGCCCGGTGAACTCGCGCTCCGCGGCATCGAGACGCGCGGCCAGCAGCTCATCGAGACAGCCGAGCGCCGCGCGCAGCGCGCTGCCCGCCGCGGCAACGATCGGCTTGCGCCGGCGCTCAGTTGCCATGCGCGTCCTCGTCTTCGGTATTCGGCGGCGGCGTGACGATCAGGCCGAACTCACGCTCATATTCGGCCACCGACAACTGCAGCGTTTCGAGAAAGCCCTTGGCGTAGTGCGGGCTCGTCACGATGCGCGTGTGCACATGTGCCTCTGCTGCGCCGCCGTACTGTTGGCCGAAATCGAGCACGAACTCGAACGCGTTGTGGCCGACCTGTATGCCATTGGCGTAACGGCCTTCGAGGTTTGCGTTGCTTGCGAGCGCGGGCTCTTCTGGATCGACCACCATCCACGGAAAAGAGCAAGTTGTGTTCCAGCCGTGACAATGCGTGCGATATCTGCGGCTTGCGGCGGGCACTGCATCCGTGACTCGCTTGCGCAACCCGAATGTGTATCGCCCGCTGTGACACTCGATGTATCGAGTGTCACAGCCCCGTGCGTCTCCAACTACCCGACCTTGACGGCCCGCACGGTGAAGCAGCAGCATGCCGATGCCCAAACAAGAATAAACAGGGCAATGCTGCGAAGGATCGAAGTACGAATGACTCGGAGCGGTCAGCTGTTAGTGGGAGTCAGCCCGGAGATCGCGCGGCTGCGCGCCTACCTCGACAAGGTCGCGGCATCCGATGCGAGCGTCCTCATCACGGGCGAGACCGGCACCGGCAAGGAATGCGTCGCGCGTTACCTGCACGAGCACAGTCCGCGCGCGCAGCAGCCGATGGAATGCGTCAATTGCTCCGCGTTGCCCGAGGGTCTGCTCGAAAGCGAGCTGTTCGGCCACGAGCGTGGCTCGTTCACCGGCGCCCACCAGACGCAGATCGGCCGGCTGCGGCAGGCTTCCGGCGGCACCTTGTTCCTCGACGAGATCGGCGACATGCCGCAGAGCGCCCAGGCCAAGATCCTGCGCGCGCTCGAGAGCCGCGAAGTCACGCCGGTCGGCGGCCGGCGCGGCGAGCATTTCGACGTCCGCGTGATCGCCGCGACGAATGTCGAGCCGCGCGAGCTCTCGGGCGGCACGCGGCTGCGCCGCGATCTCTACTACCGTCTCAACGTCGTGCAACTGCACCTGCCGCCGCTGCGTGACCGCCGCGAGGACATCCTCTATCTATTCGACCACTTCATACGCAGTCGCTTGCCGGCCGGCGTGGCGCCGCCGCGGATGAGCGCGCGTGGTGTCGCGCGCATGCTGCAATACGAGTGGCCCGGCAACGTGCGCGAGGTTCGCAACCTCGTCGACCGCTTGATGATCGATTTGCCGGAGGCCGCCATCCCCGACGACAGCCTGCCGGGCGCGGCGGCCGACGACGCACGCAACTCCGCGGCCGGGGAGAAAGAAAGATTGCTGACGGCGCTCGTCACCACGCGCTGGAACAAACGCAAAGCGGCGCAAGCGCTGCGCTGGTCGCGAATGACGCTGTATCGCAAGCTCGCCAAGTACAACATTTCCGGCAAGGAGCCCGGTCGCTGAGGGCGTCAATGGAACCGTGGACGAGCAAGCGCGACGCTTGGCGCCACCCCTCACCGCGCGGGCAAACCAGCTATCAGAGCGGCGCCGTCACGATCGCTTCCACCTCGTCGAAGCTCAGGCTGTCGCCGGCTTCGAGCTCCCGTGCCACGCGCTCGATGGAGGACCAGTCACGGTCGACCAGCTCCATGGCGTCCCGGCTCGCCGCAACGAATTGTTCGGCGTTGAGTCCGATGCTGGCGACAGCCGCGCGGTCGTCGGTCGCGGCTGCCCCGGCAAATACTCGATCGAAGCGCAGGTTTCGCAATTTCGCTTCCGCGCAGGGGCCGGCGAGCAGGACGATGGCCAATAACTCCGGCGGCATCGCGAGCTCGACCTGGTCATGCAGCTCGTACCAGTAGAGCGCGCCGTCGACCTCGCGCGCCTGATCCGGAATCGCGGAAACGGTTTCGAACACCAGACCAGTGCGAATCGCGGCGACCGCGTGTGCCGCTTCGTGGATAGCTGTGATGTGTGAGTTTTCCATCACCATGCGGCCGCCGGTTCAGCTGCTCGCGTGCACTTGCCACGACACACCGTACTTGTCGCGCAGCCACCCGCCGGGCTGTCTCTCACCACCTTCGGCCAGCTGCCCGGCGACACGCTCCGCCTCCGCGCTGCTTGCGCACATGTAGAGCAACGACATCGCCGGCGAGAACGCGAAGCGCGGATTGCCATTCAAGGCGACCAGCTGCTGACCGCCGAGCGTGAAGCTCGCCGTCATGACACTGCCTTCAGGTCCACGGCTGCCGGCCGGGAACCGCCGGACCTCGCCGAGCTTCGCGTCGGGAAAAATCCCTATGTAATAGTGTGCGGCCTCCTCGGCCTGATTCTCGAACCAGAGAAATGGTGTGATCGCGCTCACGGCTTGCTCCCCTTGTTTTTTCTCCGGGCGATGACCTCGGCGAGCTTGCCGATCTCGCTCTCCCAGCCCTGGGTCGCCATCGAAGTGTAGAACTCGTTATGCATGGCATCGAGCTGCAGATCGACGCGCACGCTGTCGCGACCTTGCTCGGTAAGGGTGAGGCGCGTCTCGACCTCGTACGGCTCGACGCCGGGAATGAAGTCGGCGAGATTCATCCACGCCGCAAGAGTCTTCGGACTCACTTCGATGTAGCGCGCCTTGAGCGCGGTGGCTAGCGGCTGGTTGTGCTGCTTCATGAAGGCGATCTGGTCTGCTCCGACGCAGGTCATGACGTACTCGAGCGCACCTCCGGCGCGCAGCTCGAGTTTGCTGACCGTGACCTCGAAGCCCGGCGGACCCCACCACGACTCGATGCCGTCCTTGGTGGTCCACAACTCCCAGACGAGATCGAGCGATGCCTCGAGCACGCGTTGCAGGTTGATACGTTTCTTCATTTGCCACTCCGTGCTTTCTTGTTCTTGCGACGCTGCAGCTCCGCGTCGAAACGGTCGAGACGCGCCTCCCAATGGGCGCGGATGCGCGCGATCCATTCGTCGAGCTCGTTGAACGGTTGCTGCCGCAGTGAATAGAAACGCTGCTGGCCCTCGGGACGCACTTCGACGAGGCCGGCGCGAAACAGGATGCCGAGGTGGCGCGAGACGCCCGACTGCTGGATGTGCACGCGGTCGACCAGCTCGTTGACCGGCTGCTCACCGTCGCGCAGCGCCTCGACGATGGCGAGGCGCATCGGGTCGGCCAGGGCGGCAAAGGTCGATATATTCATGAATGTGTATATACACATTCATGGAATCTCACGTCAAGCGGTGCCGGCTCAATCTTCGAAACTGCCCTCGTCCCAGTTCCAGCTGTCCCAGGCGTGGGATTCGGCCAGCGGCTGCGCGGTGTCGGCGCCGGCGGTGCCGCCACCCACCGCGCCGATCCCGCCGCAAGCGCCTAACAAGCTGGCGACGATGAGTAGCGCAGCTACACGCACGAGATCTTTCATGGACGGCACCCTCCAAGGGCAGGAAACAGGGCAAGAACCAGGGCAACAGCCGCGGCCACACGTGTTCTTGCGCTCATGTGTCCGAACCCTTTCACAGGTATTCATGAGTAACGCCAGCCGCCAATCGCGTTCCGCGCCGCGCAATGCGCGATGTCGCGGCGAGACAGCCAAGTGTCCGCAAGGACAATCGCGCATTTTTTGCGCGGTGGTTAGTTCTCTCTATTGACGGCGCGCCCGCGACGGATCAGGTTCGCTCCGCGGGCCCCTTCCAAACTTTGCCCGCTGGAGGCTCTATGACCCATGGATCGGATCAGGCCGCGGCGCGCCGCGCTCACGGGGGGCTGTGGCTCCCGCTCGTCTGGATACTGCTTTCGCTCGCCTTGTTAGGCAATGCGCGCGCCGCCGGCACCGGCTACTGGCATACCAGCGGCAACCAGATACTGGACGCAAGCAACCAGCCGGTGCGCATCGCCGCCGTCAACTGGTATGGCTTCGAAACCAGCACCTTCGTCGCGCACGGCCTGTGGATCGCCGACTACAAGGCCATTCTCAATCTCATCAAGTCGTCGGGATTCAACACGGTGCGCATTCCGTATTCCGACCAGATGATCCAGCAGAATCCCGTGCTCGGCACCATGAACATCAACCGCAACGGCATCAACACCGACATCGCGGCGAATGCCACCGCGCTCGACGTGCTCGACAAGATCATCGCCTACAGCGGCACCATCGGCCTGCGCGTGATCATCGACAACCACCGCTCGAACGCCGGCAATTCGGCGCAGGAAAACGGCCTGTGGTTCACGGCCGATTTTCCGGAGAGCACCTGGCTCGCCAACTGGCGCGCGCTAACTACCCGCTACCTCGGGAACACCACGGTCATCGGCATGGATTTGCGCAACGAACCGCATGCCAGCGCCTGCTGGGGTGGAGATCCATCCGGCTGCTCGGCGGCGAACGATTGGCAGGCCGCCGCCACCCGCGCCGGCAACGCGATCCTCGCCATCAATCCGAGCCTGCTGATCTTTGTCGAGGGCAACGACCACTACAACAACGCGTTCAGCTGGTGGGGCGGCATGCTGCGTGGCGTGGCGTCACGGCCCGTCGCGCTCAGCGTCGCCAATCGCGTGGTGTACTCCGCGCACGACTACGGTCCGGCCGAGGCCAACCAGTCCTGGTTCAACGGCAGCACCACGGCGACCTCGCTCGCCGCGGTCTGGAATCAGAACTGGGGCTTCATTCACAACAATGGCACCGCCCCGATCTTCATCGGCGAAATGGGAACGCTCAACGGCAACGCCGACATCCAGAGCTCCACACCCGGCTCGCAGGGCCAGTGGTTCTCGAGCCTGGTGCAGTACGTCTCGGGCAAACCGTCGATGGGCTGGGCGTACTGGGCCATGAACGGCAATGACCGCTACGCGCTGTTCAACGTCGACTTCAACGGCATCGTGAATCAGTCGAAGCTGACGCTGCTGCAGCAGCTGCAGTTCCCGCTCGATCAGCAACCTGGGAACACGCCTGCGATCAGCGGCGTGAACCCGGCGAGCGGCGCCGTGGGCAGCTCGGTCACTCTGAGCGGCAGCAACTTCGGTACGTCGCAAGGCACGAGCAGCGTGCGCTTCGGCACCACGGTGGCAACCGTGACTTCATGGAGCGCCGCGCAGATCGTCGCGACCGTGCCGAACGTGGCGAGTGGCGCGCAGTCGGTGACCGTCACCGTGAATGGCATCTCCAGCAATGCCGGCACGTTCACAGTCGCCACGCAACAGCAGGCGCCGGCGATCACGTCGCTGAACCCGACGAGCGGCACGGTGGGCAGCACCGTCACCATCAATGGAAGCAACTTCGGCGCGAGCCAGTCGACCAGCACGGTGCGCTTCGGCAGCACGAACGCCACCGTCACCTCGTGGAGCAATACGCAGGTCAGCGCGACCGTACCGGGTGTTTCGGGCACGGTGGCGGTGACTCTGCTGGTCGGGGGCCTGGCAAGCAATGCGGCAAGCTTCGCGGTCACCACCACGCCGACGCCTAACTATTCCCTGACGGCAGCCTCCGGCAGCCTGACGGTGAATCGCGGCGCCAGCGGCAGCGTGGTGGTGACGATCACGCGCAGCGGAGGCTTCACCGGAGCCGTGGCGTTCACCGCCACCGGCCTGCCCACCGGCGTCAGCGCCAGCTTCAGCCCGGCGTCGACCACGGGAAACAGCACCACGCTCACGCTCAGTGCCTCGTCGACGGCGACTCTCGGCAACGCGTCGCTCACGATCAACGGCAGCAACGCCACGGTCGGCGCGCGCAGCGTACCGGTGTCGCTGACGGTGGCGAGCGCTCCCGGCGGTGGCAGCGCGACGATAACCGGCGTGGTGACCAGCAGCAGCCCGTGGTTCATGGAGGAACAGGTTCGCATGGCGAATCCCTCGCCCATCACCGCGCTCACCGCGATCATCACCGTGGCGCGAAATCCGTCGGCCCTGGCGGTGGGCGGGCAGTACAACACGCTCGGCGGAGTGATTGCGCAGTCCACGACCGTGACGTCCACGCAGCTGGTCTACACCTACCAACTCGCGGCGGGACAGACGATCGCCGCAGGTACCGGGCGAACGTTCGCGGCGCAGATAAGCGGCAATGGCACCCCGCATCCCACTTCGGGTGACAGCTGGTCGGTGACTTACACCAGCGGTGGCACGACGACGACGGCCTCGGGAACGTTCTAACCACAAACCCACGGCGGCCGCGCAAGCGGCCGCCGTTCTCCTGCGGGAAACCACTACCGCCGCGCACGCAACCCGCTTCCCCCCCGGCACGTGCACCGTTTACTCTGCGGCAGCACGGCAATTTCGATGGGGGCGCATGCAAGAAGCAGGAATGACCGCGGTGAAAACCGCGCCTCGGTGGCGCGCGTATGCACTGGCGTGCCTGCTCACGACCATCGTGCTGCTGCTGCGCCTGGCGCTGACACCGTGGGTCGCGGATCGGCCCCTGCTCATCCTGTTCTTCATCCCGATCCTCATCAGCGCCTACTACGGCGGTCTTGGTCCAGGCCTGTGCGCGACGGCACTGGTGGGAATCGTCACCGACTACTTCGTCCTGCCGCCGTTCCACGGCTTCTGGTTCGAAAAGCCGCTCGACTTCGCGCAATGGCTGTTCATGCTGCTCGAAGGCGTACTCATCAGCGTGCTGTTCGCCGACCTCGATCGCTGGCGGCAGCGCTCGCCGCGTGACAGCGCCGCGGCCAAACACACCACCACGGAGCGCAAGGTGCGCGCGGGGTTCGTCGTGGCCCTGGCCCTGCTCGGCACCATCGGCATCGTGAGCTATCTCTCGGTGGTGCGGCTCAACGAAAACCTGAGTCTCGTGGCACACACACACCAGGTGGTGTCGGTCATCGACGAGATGGTGGCCAACGCCACCGCCGCCGAGAGCATGCATCGTGCTTACATCATTTCCGGTGACGAGAAGTATGCGCGCGACTTCGAGACCATCGCCGCCAGGACCAGGTGGCTGGCCGCCAGACTGAAGTTGCTGGTCGCCGACAATCCCGTCCAGGCGGCTCGCGTCGCTCCGTTTGCGGCGGCCATCGAGGCGCGCCACGGGCTCAGTCGCGCCGCGATCAACGTCCGCAGACAAGGCGGATTCGCGGCGATCGAGGCACTGATACATGGTCCGCGACCTGACATTGCCCTGCAGGACGAACTGCGCACGCGCGGCCAGGAAATGACGGACACCGAAAAGACGCTGCTCGCGGAACGCGAACGCAGCGCGCGCGGCAACGCCGTGATGAGCCAGATCGTGATCATCGGTGGCAGCGTGTTCGCACTGATCTTCATCAGCCTGGCGCTGTACGTGATTCGCCGGGATTTCGCCGGCCGGGCGCGCGCCGAGGCCGAGCTCGCGCGGTTTTTCGACCTGTCGCTCGACCTGTTCGTGATCGCGAGCGGCGACGGATTCTTCAAGCGTGTGACCCCGGCCATCACCGACATGCTCGGTTATTCCCAGGAAGAAGCGCTGCGCATCAGCTACATGGACATGATGCATCCGGACGATCGGCCGCGCGCCCAGAAGGAGCTCGCGCGCCAGATGGAGCACGGCGATCGCGTCGACGACTTCGAGGCCCGCTTTCGCCACAAGGATGGCAGCTACCGCGTGCTGTCCTGGCGCTCCACTCCGCAAGGCGACCTCATGTACGCCACGGCGCGTGACGTCACCGACGCCGCGGCCGCCGCCGTTTCGCTGCGCGAAGCGAAGGAACAGCTCGAAGCGCGCGTCGAACAACGCACGCACGAGCTGGCGCAGGCCAACGAGACCCTGCGCAAGAGCGAACGGCGCTTTCGCGCGCTCATCGAGCACGGTTCGGACAGCATCGCGCTGATCGATGGCGACAACAAGATCCTCTATCTCAGCCCCGCGGTCGCCAATGTCGAGGGCTACCAGCCAGAAGAGTTGTTAGGTCGGCTCGGCACCGAGCACACGCACCCCGACGACCTGCCGTTGCTCGGCGCGGCCGTGGAAAAGCTGCTCGCGCATCCCGGCACGCCGATCTCGGTGATCTGGCGCCGGCGCCACAAGGACGGCCGCTGGATCTGGCTCGAGGGCGTGGCCACCAACCTGCTCGGCGATCCTTCCGTCGGCGCCATCGTCACCAACTACCGCGACATCACCGAGCGCCTCGCCCACGAAACGCGCCTGGGCGAGCAACTGCAGCGGCTCGCGCTGATGTCGCGCATCACGCGCGCCATCGGCGAACGCCAGGACCTGCGCAGCATCTTCCAGGTGGTGGTGCGCAGCATCGAAGAAGAGCTGCCGGTGGATTTCTGCTGCATCGGCTTGTATGACATGGATGCGAACCAGCTCACGGTGAGTTGCGTGGGCGCGCTGACCGAGCCCATCGCGAGCACGCTCGGCATGAGCCAGGACGCGGTGGTGCCCATCGACGAGAACGGGCTGAGCCGTTGCGTGCAGGGACAGGTGGTGTACGAGGCGGACATCTCGACCAGCCCGTTCCCCTTCCCGCAACGACTGGCGAGCGGTGGCATGCGATCCATGGTCATCGCGCCGCTGCTGGTCGAGAGCCAGGTGTTCGGCGTGCTGATCACCGCGCGCCGCGCCGCCAATGCATTCAGCAGCAGCGAGTGCGAGTTCCTGCGCCAGGCGAGCGAGCACACGGCACTCGCGTCGCATCAGGCTCAGCTGTACGGCGCACTGCAGCGCGCCTACGACGACCTGCGCGCCTCGCAACAACAGGTCATGCAGCAGGAACGCCTGCGCGCGCTCGGGCAGATGGCGAGCGGCATCGCCCATGACATCAACAACGCCATCTCGCCGGTGGCGCTGTACACCGAGGCGCTTCTCGAACGCGAGCCTGCGTTGACCGAACGAGGCCGCTCGCAGCTAGAGATCATTCAGCGGGCGATCGACGACATTGCGCAGACCGTGGCCCGCATGGGCGAGTTCTATCGACAGCGCGAGCCCCAGTTGTCGCTGCTGCCGGTGGATCTCAACAAGCTGGTGGGCCAGGTCATCGCGCTCACGCGCGCGCGTTGGAGCGACATGGCGCAACAGCGCGGCGCGGCAATCGAAATGCGCACGCAGCTCGCGCCGGATCTGCCGGCGGTGGCCGCGGTCGAGAGCCAGATACGCGATGCACTGATCAATCTCGTGTTCAACGCGGTCGACGCCATGCCCGAAGGCGGTCCGCTCACCATTCGCACCGGACTCGTCGCCGGCAGCCACGGGCAGATCGCGTTGCTCGAAGTCGAAGATGCGGGCCTCGGCATGGACGAGGACACGCGCCGCCGCTGCCTCGAGCCTTTCTTTACGACCAAGGGCACGCGCGGTACCGGCCTCGGCCTCGCCATGGTCTATGGCGTTGCGCAACGTCACGGCGCCAATCTCGAAATTGAAAGCGAGCCTGGCAAAGGGACGGTGGTGCGCATGAGTTTCGCGATCGCGCCAACCGCCGTGGCGGTCGCGAGCGGCAGTCATCGCGCGCCGGCCGGGCCGTTGCGCATCCTCATCGTCGACGACGATCCGCTGCTGCTGAAATCCCTGCGCGACGCGCTCGAGACCGACGGCCACGACGTCACCAGCGCGAACGGCGGACAGGCTGGAATCGAAGCCTTCGTCGAGTCGCATGCCGAGGGAAAGCCATTCCCGGTGGTGATCACCGATCTCGGCATGCCGCACGTCGATGGCCGCAAGGTGGCATCGACCATCAAGGCGAGCGTGCCGGAAACGCTGGTGATCATGCTTACGGGTTGGGGTCGCCGCCTGGTCGCCGAGGGCGACGTCCCGCCGGGAGTCAACCAGGTGCTGAGCAAGCCGCCGAAGCTCATCGAGCTGCGGGCCGCGTTGTCGCGGGCGAGCGGTGCCGGCTAGGGAGTAGTGGTACCGGGTTGGGATTCTCGTGATTGAGTGATCGCGCGCAGAACTCGCCAGCGTCTGCTCAATCACGAGAATCCCAACCCGGTACCACTCAATGCGAGTCGCGGCTGACCTCTGATCCGCTGCCGCCGACCAGCACATCGAGATCCGCGCCCAGGTGCGCCTGCTGCACGTGATCGACGTACAGCTTGTACCAGCCGCGAGCCGGTGACGGCGCGGGTTTCCAGCCCGCGCGCCGCTGCGCGAGCTCGGCCTCGCTCACATCGAGATGCAGTCGCCGCGCCGGCACGTCGACTTCGATCATGTCGCCGGTATGCTCCAGCGCCAGCGGCCCGCCGGCCGCCGCCTCCGGCGACACGTGCAGCACCACGGCGCCGTAGGCCGTGCCGCTCATGCGCGCGTCGGAGATGCGCAGGATGTCGGTGATGCCCCGGCGCAGTAGTTTGGGTGGCAGCGGCATGTTGCCGACCTCGGCCATGCCGGGATAGCCCTTCGGACCACAGCCCTTCAGCACCATGATCGAATGCTCATCGATGTCCAGGTTTTCATCGTCGATGCGCGCGTGGAAGTCCTCGATGCTCTCGAACACCACGGCCTTGCCCTTGTGCCGCAGCAGATGCGGCGAAGCCGCCGAAGGCTTGATGACGGCGCCGTCGGGGGCGAGATTGCCGCGCAACACCGCGATGCCCGCATGCGCTTTGAACGGATGCGCTAGCTCCTTGATCACCTCGCGGTTCCAGCACGGCGCATCGGCAATATTGTCGCCGAGCGTCCGGCCGTTCACCGTCAACGCCGTGCCATCGAGCACGTGTTTGATTTCGCGCATCACCGCCGGCAAGCCACCCGCGTAATAGAAGTCTTCCATGAGGAACTTGCCCGACGGCTGCAGATTCACCAGGCATGGCAGCTCCGAACCGATCTTGTCCCAGTCCTCGAGCTTGAGCGGTACGCCGATGCGCCCGGCGATGGCTAACAAGTGAATGACCGCATTGGTCGAGCCGCCGATGGCGGCGTTCACGCGGATCGCATTCTCGAACGCCTTGCGCGTCAGGATCTTCGACAGCGACATTTGCTCGTCGACCATCTCGACGATGCGCCGGCCGGTGAGCTGCGCCTGGCGGTAGCGGCGCGCATCGACGGCCGGAATCGCCGCGTTTCCAGGCAACGCCACTCCGAGCGCCTCCACCATGCTCGCCATGGTCGAGGCGGTGCCCATGGTCATGCAGTGACCCTTGGAGCGATGCATGCATGATTCGGCGGCGATGAATTCCTCCTGAGCCATGCGCCCGCCGCGCACGTCCTCGGACATCTGCCACACGCCAGTGCCCGAGCCGATCTGCTTGCCGCGGAAGTGCCCGGACAACATCGGCCCGCCGGAGATGCCGATGGTGGGCAGATCGCAGCTCGCCGCGCCCATGAGCAACGCGGGCGTGGTCTTGTCGCAGCCCATGAGCAGCACGACGCCATCGATGGGATTGCCGCGAATCGATTCTTCGACGTCCATGCTGGCGAGATTGCGGAACAACATGGCGGTGGGACGCAGTTGCGTCTCGCCGAGCGACATCACGGGAAACTCGAGTGGAAAACCGCCGGCTTCGTAGACGCCGCGCTTTACGAACTCAGCCAGCTCGCGGAAGTGACCATTGCAGGGAGTGAGCTCGGACCAGGTGTTGCAGATACCGATGACCGGCCGACCGTCGAACAAGTCATCGGGATAGCCCTGGTTCTTGATCCAGCTCCGATGCAGGAAGCCGTCCTTTCCTTCTCTGCCGAACCAGGCCTGACTGCGTCTCGCGTGCTTTTTTGGAACGTCCATCGCGCCTCAGCGTACAAGGCGAAAACATATGCGAGTAATAGTTTTCTTACGCTAAGCCATACAATCTTTGGCATGCCTGAATTGATGGCGCGCGATCACGAAACGTTTTTCATATCCAGCGTGCAGCCATAACTACTCACGGCGGCGGTCTTCAGCGCGCGCAGCAGCACGGTGGCGGCCGGCGACAGCAGCCAGTCGGTGCGCGTGATGATGCCGAAGGCATCCATCGTGCACGACAGCTGCATCGGCAGCAGCGCAACCATGCCGTAGGTCGCGTAGTAGCGCGCGACCTCGGTGGGCACCACGGCAATGAAATCGGTCTGCTGCAGCATCTTGGTGACGAACAACAGTGAGGCGGTCTCGATGAGCTGGCTCGGCGGCGCGAGCCCCTCTTCGCTGAACATCAGGTCGAATCGATGGCGCAGCACACTGCCGGCCGGCGGCACGATCCACGGTCGCTTCTCGACGGCCTTGAGATCGAGCCCGGCCACGTTGAGCAATGGATGCCCCGGACGCACCACGGCCGCGACCGGCTCTTCCGCGAGCCGCTCGTAACGCAGGCCGGTTTTTTCCTGACGCTCGAACAGACGGCCGATCATGATGTCGACCTTGCCTTGCGCGAGCGATTCGATCAGCACGTTGCTCGACTCCACGTGCAGCTCCACCCGCAGCTTCGGATTCTCGCGTGCCACGGTGATGATGGCCTGCGGTATCAGGCTGAGCGCGGGGCCGGTGATCGCGCCGAGACTCACGTGCCCGGAGAGGCCGGCCTTCAGTGCATCGATCTCCTGCCCCGCCTCGCGCAATGACGACAAGGCGATGCGCGCGTGGCGAATCATGGTTTCGCCGTACCAGTTAGGCCGCATGCCGCGCGGCTGACGTTCGAACAACGAAACGCCGAGCATGTCCTCGAGGTCCTTGAGCAGCTTCGATGCCGCCGGCTGCGACATGTTGAGCACCTCGGCCGCGCGATGGATGTTTCCCTCATCGCAGATCGCCGTCAGCAGCATGAGCTGGCGCGTCTTCAGACGCGCGCGGATAAACCAGGGTGTGGCCGTCGACATGTTGTTCTGTTCCCCCGTACGAACCATCTATATACCAATGAGTATAGCTCCGTACCAATCTCGGGCTTGTTGGATATCGATACGAAACTCATCATTCCTCACTTGAGACTCATCCAATTCCTCGACGAGAGCGGTCGTGCGCGCGTGGGCCGGATCACTGCCGATGGCGGAAGCGTCGGAAGGATCGGCTCATTTGAATCCACCTATGTGCTCGCGCAGGCGGCAGTCGCCGCGGCCGAGCCACTGGATGCGTTCGCCTCCAATCGCACTGAAGCGGCCACTATTGGTTATGCCGATTTGCTGCAGCGAAACCGCGTGTTGCCCCCACTCACGCATCCGGATCCGGCGCGTTGCCTCATCTCCGGCACCGGCCTCACGCATTACGGCAGCGCTTCCGCGCGCGACAACATGCATCGGAAACTGGCCGCGACCGCGGACTCGCTGTCCGACTCCATGCAGATGTTCAAGTGGGGCGTCGACGGCGGACGCCCGATCGGCGTGGAACCGGGCGCGCAACCGGAGTGGTTCTACAAAGGTGACGGCGATTGCGTCGTCGGCTGCGGGCAGGCACTGCCGTCGCCCTCCTTCGCGCTCGACGGCGGCGAAGAACCGGAAATGGTGGGGCTTTATCTCATCGCGCCCGACGGCACCCCTCGCCGGCTGGGCTTTGCCATCGGCAACGAGTTCTCCGATCACATCACCGAGCGCAAGAATTATCTGTACCTGGCGCATTCGAAGCTGCGCACCTGCGCGATCGGGCCGGAGTTGCGCAGCGGTGCTCCGCCGGTTCATATGGAAGGCGTGAGCCGCATCCGGCGCGCGGAGCGCGTCATCTGGGAACGCCCCTTCCTCACCGGCGAAAACAACATGTGCCACTCGCTGGCCAATCTCGAATACCACCATTTCAAATACGCGGCGCATCGGCGCCCGGGCGACGTGCACCTGCATTTCTTCGGCACCGCCACTTTGAGCTTCGCTGACGGCGTCTCCGCCGAGCCGGGCGATGTGTTCGAGGTCGAACTACCGGACCTCGGTGCACCGTTGACCAATCCATTGGCGCGCGTCGCGGCGGGATTCGATTTCGGCGGCGTTCGCGCACTCTAGATCCAACTAACGGGGGACCCATGAATAGAATCATCCGAGTGACGCTGGCCGCTGGTGCCGCGCTGATCTTGTCCTGTCTCGGTGCCTGTTCCGGCGGAGAACCGAAACCCACCGCCGGCGAAGCAGCCAAGCCCATCGTGCTCGGCTTCAGCCAGATAGGCGCGGAGAGCGAATGGCGCACGGCCAACACGACCTCGGTACAGAGCGCGGCGGCCGATGCGGGTATCACGCTGCGCTTCTCCGATGCGCAGCAGAAGCAGGAAAACCAGATCAAGGCGCTGCGCTCGTTCATCGCCCAACGCGTGAGCGTCATCGCGTTCTCGCCCGTGGTCGAGACCGGCTGGGAAACGGTGTTGCGCGAAGCCAAGGCCGCGAACATCCCGGTGATCCTCACCGACCGCGCCGTCGAGGTGCCTGACGACTCCTTATATCTGTCCCTGATCGGCTCCGACTTCGTCGAAGAAGGTCGTAAAGCCGGACGTTGGCTACTGGAGAACACCAAAGACGTGAAGGGCGACATCAACATCGTCGAGCTGCAAGGCACTGTGGGCTCCGCGCCCGCCAACGATCGCAAGAAGGGCTTCGCGGAAATCATTGCCGCGGATTCGCGCTACAAGGTCATCCGCTCGCAGACCGGCGACTTCACGCGTGCCAAGGGCAAGGAGGTGATGGAGGCTTTCCTCAAA
>DASYKM010000175.1:0-7122 GCA_035995425.1 Steroidobacteraceae bacterium | reverse complement strand
CGGCGCCTAACATCATACGGCTGGCGGACACTTCACGCGCATGGGCTGGTTGCTGCGACGATTCTTCAAGTTGTGGGTACGCGCGAGTGTGCAGCCTGCCGAGGCGCCCGTGGCGCTCACGGCGCCGCGCGTGCCGGTCTGTTACGTGCTCGAGCGCAATTCGATCGCGGATCTCGCCGTGCTCGGCAATGTTGCCGCACGTGGCGGGCTGCCGTATCCCGAGAGGCGCTCCGCCAGTCTGCCGGTGGAAGAGCGGCGTTCCTTTTTCGACGTGGGGCGTCGCCGTCGCTTCTGGGATGCCACCGCCTCCCGCCGTCCACCGCCACACCTGCTGGCATTGGTCGAGGCGCTGCGGGCCGACTCGGTGCGAGACGCGCTGCTGGTACCCACCGCGGTGTACTGGGGTCGCGCGCCAAACAAGGAAGGCTCGTGGCTGCGCCTGCTGTTCGCCGAAAACTGGGCGCTGACCTCGCGCGCGCGCAAATTTTTCGCCGTGCTCATCAACGGCCGCAACGTCATGGTGGAGATGGGCGAGCCGATTTCCCTGCGCTCGCTGCTCGACGCCGCGCCGGCCGGCGACCAGGCGCGTCGCGTCACCCGCGTGCTGCGTGGAATCCTGCGGCGGCAGCGTGCCGTGCGCATAGGCCCTGATCTCTCGCACCGCCGCACCATCATCGCCCGGGTGCTGCGCGCAAGAGCCGTACGCGCGGTGGTTGCCGCCGAGGCGCGCGAGAAGCACGACAAATTCCGTCCCGGCCTGCTGCAGGCCCGCAAGTACGCCTTCGAGATCGCCGCTAACTACTCGCACGCGTTCGTGCAGATCGCCGAGAAGCTGCTGGGGCGCGTGTGGAACCGCGTCTATGACGGCGTGAAGATCAACCACGCCGGCACGCTGAAGGAGGTGTCCGAGGGCAACGAGGTGGTGTACGTGCCCTGCCATCGCAGCCACATGGACTACCTGCTGATGTCGTACATCATCTATCACCAGGGCTACGCGCTGCCGCACATCGCCGCCGGCATCAACCTCAACATCCCGGTCGTCGGCCGCTTCCTGCGCAAGGGAGGCGCGTTCTTCATCCGCCGCAGTTTCGGCGGCAATGCGCTGTACACCGTGGTGTTCATGAAGTACCTCGCCGCGATCATGGCGCGCGGCCACTCCATCGAATATTTCATCGAAGGCGGCCGGTCGCGCACCGGGCGGTTGCTGCAGCCGAAAACCGGCATGTTGTCGATGACGGTGCGAAGTTTCCTGCGCGACCCGGTGCGGCCGGTGGTGTTCGTGCCGGTGTATTTCGGGTACGAGCGAATCGTCGAGGCCAATACCTACATTTCGGAGTTGTCGGGCGCGCCAAAAAAGAAGGAGAGCTGGCTCGACCTGCTCCTTTCACTACGCGTATTGCGCGAGCGCTTCGGAACCGTGCACGTAAACATAGGCGAGCCCATCAAGCTCGATGCCCTGCTCGACCAGCACCTGCCGAACTGGCGCACGCAACGCTTCGATGACGACACGCGGCTGCCGGCGGTGAATGCGCTGGTCAGCGACCTGGGATTGAGCATCATGCGCGGCATCAACTCCGCCGCCGCGGTCACGCCCATCAACCTGCTGGCGACCACGTTGCTGGCGAGCCCGCGCGGCGCATTGCCGGAGTCCGCGCTGCTGCGCCAGCTCGACCTGTACCTCAAGCTGCTGCGCGCCTCGCCTTACAGTGCGCGGGTCACCGTGACCGACGCGACCCCGGCCGAGATCGTGTTGTACGGCGAGTCGCTCAAGATACTCGCGCGCACGGCTCATCCACTCGGCGACGTCGTAAAGATGAGCGATGCGAGCGCGCAGCTGATCGCCTACTACCGCAACAACGTCCTGCACCTGTTCGCGCTGCCGTCACTCGTCGCCTGTGCGTTCATCGGCAACTCCATGCTGCAGACTTCCGACATCCAGCGTCTGGCGTGGCGTATCTATCCCTACGTTGCCTCCGAGCTTTTCCTGCGGTGGCGCGAGGAAGAGCTGGCGAAGGTGGTGGAGGGCGTTCTTGCTGCGCTGGCGGACCAGGGTGTGCTGCAATCTAACGAAGATCGCAGCGCGTGGATGCGCCCGCCGCCCGATTCCCCGGGCGCGATGCAGTTGTCGATGCTGGCCCAGGCCACCATCCAGACCATCGAGCGTTACTACTTGGCCATCTCGCTGCTGCTCAAGGCCGGCAGCGGCACGATGAACCAGAAGACGCTCGAGCAGCAGTGCCAGCTCGCCGCCCAACGCATGAACATGCTCTATGGTTTCAATTCACCCGAATTCTTCGACCGCGCTTTGTTCGAGAATTTCATCGACCTGCTGCGCGAACGCAGCGTTTTGAAGGCGGGCGCCGGCGGCAATCTGGAATTCGACGAGGTTCTGGTGCGCGTCGCCGCCGACGCGCAGCTGGTGCTGTCCGAACAAATACGTCACAGCATCCTCCAGGTCACACAGGTCTAGGGATTCCCCCGGGCGCGCCTGCTCCCTAGCTTTGGCCCCGGAACCCGCTGCTATACTCGCGCGCAACACGTCCGCGCCTACGCGTCCGCGAGGGGAGGCAGCAGCGCGGCGGAACACCAAGACGATACGGCCAGGCGGTTAGGCTGCTTCTTTCCTCGCTACTCGCAGCTTTTCCAGGGTCTCAGGGGAAATTAATGAGTAACGATCTGATCCGGCGGTACGTCACGCGTTCGCTTCCGATCGTCGCGACGCTGGTCTTGGCGTCGCCCGCTGCCTACGCCTGGGATTTCCAGAGCGACTCGGGCACGTTCTCGGGTAGCTGGGACACCACGCTCACCTACGGCCAGGCCTGGCGCATCGAGTCGCGCGACTGCCGGCTCATCGCCATTGCCGACGGTGGCTGCGGCCGTTCGCCCAACATCGACGACGGCGATCTCAACTACGACACCGACATGTTCTCGCGCGCGCTGAAGGCGCTCACCGAAGTCTCGCTGAACTATCGCGGCTTCGGTGCCTTCGTGCGCGCCTCGGCGTTGTATGACGATGCCGCGGGAAACACGCAGCGCACGCCGCTCGCCGACAAGGCCGAAGACCTCGTGGTGAGCTACACGCGACTGCTGGATGCGTTCGTGTACGCGAAATTCGACATCGGCAAGATGGGCGCGGAGCTGCGCCTTGGCCGCCAGGCGGTGAGCTGGGGTGAAAGCACGTTCATCCAGAACGGCATCAACGTCATCAATCACTTCGACGTGTCGGCGCTGCGCGTGCCCGGATCCGAGCTCAAGGAAGCGTTCCTGCCGCAGGAGATGGTGAACTTCAGCCTGCAGTTCAACGACCACCTGTCGGCCCAGGCTATCTACATCACCGACTGGAACGCGACGGTCCCCGAGCCGACCGGATCCTATTTCAGCAACAACGATTTCGCGCCCACCGCCGGCAGCAAGGTGGTGCTCGGCTTCGGCTCGTTCTCCGACCAGGGTGTGGACTTCCGGCCGCTGGGCGGGCCGCTGATTTCCAATTTCCAGACTGTGAATCGCCTGGCGACGATCAAGCCATCCGACAGCGGTCAATACGGATTCAACCTCAAGTACTACGCGCCGAACTTCAACAACGGCACCGAATTCGGACTCTTCTTCCTGAACTACCACAGCCGTCTGCCGCTGATCTCCGGCCAGACCGGCACCCAGGCGGGTGTCGGTAACGCGTTCGGCGCGCTCAATGCGGTCGGCGCCGCGGCTCAGGGTCTCGCAGCGGGTCTGCCGCAGGCCGCGGCGATCGCCACCGCCGCTCAGCTCGGCGTGGCGCGTTCGGCAGCCGCGGGCGGCAACCTGTCGCTGGCGACGGCCACGCAGTACGCCACCATCGGCGCCGGCACGCAGCTCGCGCGCGGCGACGTCACGGCGCAGGCCACCAACATCGCGACGCACGAGTACGCGCTCACCGCGGGTTACTTCACCGAGTATCCGGAAGACATCAAGCTCATCGGCCTGTCATTCAACACGCAGCTGCAGTGGGGCGGCATCGCGCTGCAAGGCGAAGTCGCCTATCGCCAGGACGTTCCGCTGCAGTTCGACGATGTAGAGCTGCTGTTCGCCGCGCTCACTCCGTTCGAACAGGGACTGGCCACGCTGCGCGCCACGCCGCTGCCGACCACCTGCCCGGCCGGCGTGCCGGCGGCGTCGACGCTCACGCATTGCGGTCAGCTCGGCGGCTTCGGTCTCAATCAGAAAGTGCAGGGTTGGGGTCTCTACGACACCTACCAGGTGCAGTTCACCGCCACCAAGACCTTCTCCAATGTGCTGAAGGCCGCGCAGATGGTGGTGGTCGCGGAAGCGGGCCTCACGCACATACAGGACATGCCGGACAAGCTCACCGGCGGTCCGAACGATCGCGGTCTTCGCTTCAACGGTCCGGCCACCAACGTCAGCGGCAACTACGAGTTGCGCGGACGTCACTGCCCGACGATCTCGGCGGCCGATTGCCTGGCGCTGAACCTGGTCGAACCTCAGAACCGCTTCGCCGACGCCACGTCCTATGGGTACCGCGTCGCCGGCCGGTTGGAATATCCGGGGCTCATGGGCCCGTGGAACATCCTGCCGCGTTTCAACTGGCAGCATGACGTGAAGGGCACCACGCCAGGCCCTGGCGGCAACTTCGTCGAAGGTCGCTATGGTCTGACGCTCGGTGTCGCCGCGAACCTTCAGGCGCGGTGGGAACTCGATATGTCGTGGACCAAGTTCGGTGGCGCCGGACGATTCAACGATCTCAACGATCGCGACTACGTCGCGGGCACCGTCAAGTTCTCGTTCTGACCGCGACGAGGGAAATTTCCATGTTGAAAAAACTTTTGTTGATCGTCGCGGGCGTGGCTCTGGGCGCGCCCGTCATGGCCGCGGTCTCGGCCGCAGAGGCCGCCAGACTCGGAGTCGAGCTCACGCCGCTGGGCGGTGAGAAGGCCGGCAACGCCGACGGCACCATTCCCGCATGGGACGGTGGAATCACCTCCGCGGCACAGGCCGGCTTCGCCAATTTCCGCCCGGGCCAGCACCACCCGGATCCGTACGCGGGCGACAAGCCGCTGTACACGGTCACCGCGGCCAACATGAGCCAGTACGCGAACAAGCTCACCGAGGGTCACAAGAAGTTGCTGCAGACCTACCGCGCCACTTTCAAGATGAACGTGTATCCCACGCATCGCAGTGCCGCCGCTCCGCAACGCATCTATGACGCGACCAAGCGGATTGCGACCACCGCGCAATTGGCCAAGGGTGGCAACGGCGTCACCAACGCCGGTGAGGGAATTCCATTCGCGATTCCGAAAGAAGGCGTGGAAGTGTTCTGGAACCACGTGCTGCGTTATCGCGGCGACGTGATCCTGCGCCAGATCGGCCAGGCCGCGGTCACGGCCGGCGGCGACTACAACATGGCGAAGTTCCGCGACGAGACCATGGTCGCTTACAGCCTCGCGGGCGCGCGCTCCGAGAATCTCGACAACATCATCGCGTACTTCATCCAGGAAACCATCGCGCCGGCACGCCTCGTGGGCGACGTGCTGCTGGTGCAGGAGACGCTCGACCAGTCGGTCGAGAATCGCCGCGCCTGGATCTACAACGCGGGCCAGCGCCGCGTGCGTCGCGCGCCGAACGTGGCGTTCGACAACCCGGGCACGAACTCCGACAACCTGCGCACTTCCGATCAGTTCGACATGTACAACGGCAGCCCCGAGCGTTACGACTGGACGCTGGTGGGCAAGAAAGAAATGCTCGTGCCGTACAACGCGTACAAGCTCAATTCGAACACGCTCAAGTACTCGGACATCCTCAAGAAGAACCACATCAATCCCGACGTGGCCCGCTATGAGCTGCATCGCGTGTGGGTGGTCGATTCGAAGCTCAAGGCCGGCAAGAGCCATCTCTACAGCCGCCGCACCCTGTACGTGGACGAAGACAGCTGGCAGGTGCTCGCGGTCGACTGCTACGACAGCCGCGGGACGCTGTATCGCGTCCAGGAAGGCCACGTCATCAACTTCTACGAAGTGCCGGCGCTGTGGACCGCGCTCGAGACGGTGTACGACCTGACGAACGGTCGCTACCTCGCGCTGGGCCTCGACAACGAAGAGCCGCGCAGCCGCGACTTCTCGCAGAAGCGCACGATCGCCGACTACCAGCCCGCCGCCTTGCAACGGCGCGGCGTGCGCTGATCGGTTAGCTAGCAATACGCGAAGATCGGGCCGGATGACAACGTCACCCGGCCCGTTTAGTTTTAGCGATCGGAATAGACGGGGGCTTCTTCAGATGAGGCATCGGATGAGCCTCGCGCTGGTCGCGACGCTGGCAATGGGCGGAATCCTGCCAGGCGTCACGCATGCCCAGCTCGATCCCCACGATGGAGCGAACAAGCCGGCCGAGATCGAACCGCTGGCGGCCAGCTCACTGCTGCTCGACCTCGCGGTCGCCGGCCAACGCCTCGTGGCCGTCGGCGAGCGCGGCCACGTGCTGCTGTCGGACGATCACGGGGCAACCTGGCGCCAGGCGAAGAGCGTACCCACGCGTGTGATGCTCACCGCGGTGTTCTTCATCGATGCCGAATACGGCTGGGCCGTGGGCCATGACGAGACCATCCTCAACTCGGCCGATGGCGGAGAAACCTGGACGCGCTCGCATTTCGCGCCGGAAGCACAGCAGCCGCTGCTCGATCTGTGGTTCGCGAATCGCGTGAGTGGCATTGCCGTCGGCGCGTTCGGCGCGTACTTCACGACCAACGACGGCGGCCGTCACTGGGCGTCGGCCAAGTTCGCTCCACCGCGGCAGGCCACGCACGACGGCGAGGCGGCGCCCGGCGAAGACGAGCTGCCGCCCGACTACCACCTCAACCGCATCGTGGGCGTGGGTAATCGGCTGTACGTCGCCGCTGAAGGCGGCCAGCTCTATCGCTCCGACGATCGCGGCGCGAACTGGCGCGTACTGCCGTCGCCTTACGAGGGCAGTTTCTTTGGCCTCGTGCCCATTCGCGGCGAAGGCCTGCTGGCATTCGGATTGCGCGGCCATCTGTACCGCTCCGCCGATGCCGGCGAGACCTGGACGCAGCTTTCGTCGGGCACGACGGCCATGCTGACCGACGGCGTGGCCATCAACGACCTGCGCGTGGTCATC
>DASYKM010000174.1:0-1981 GCA_035995425.1 Steroidobacteraceae bacterium | reverse complement strand
CAATTCCTTCCCCACTCTGTTTGACGCGATCGACGCGAGCGCGACGCTCGAGCTCGACGGCGTCGACAAGAAGGTCTACTGGGAAGTCGTCGATCACTGTTACCTCTGTGACATGTGTTTCATGACGAAGTGTCCGTATGTTCCGCCGCATCCCTGGAACATCGACTTCCCGCATCTCATGCTGCGCGCCAAACACGTGCAGCACCGCAAGGGCGAGCACTCGTTCCGCGACAAACTACTGTCGAGCACGCGCGGGCTCGGCAGGATTGCCGGCATTCCGGTTATCGCCGAGATCGTCAACGCGGTGAACGGCACGAAGGCGGGGCGCAAGTTGCTCGAAGCGGCATTGGGAGTTGACGCGACGGCGCCGATCCCGAAGTTTCACTCCACCACCGGCAGCTCGCGCGCGCGGCGCGCGGCGGGGAAGGCGTCCGAGATCACGCCGACCGAGGAGACGCGCGGCAAGGTCGCGCTATTCGTCACCTGCTACGGCGATCGGAACGAACCGCACATGCCCGAAGACCTGACCACCGTGTTCGAGCACAACGGCATTCCGGTGAAGGTGGTCGGCAAGGAGAAATGCTGTGGCATGCCCAAACTCGAGCTCGGCGATCTGGAGACCGTGGCGAAGTACAAGGATTTCAACATCCCGCAGCTGAAGCAGCTCATCGACGACGGTTACGACATCGTCGCGCCCATTCCCTCCTGCGTGCTGATGTTCAAGCAGGAGCTGCCCCTCATGTTTCCCGAAGACGCCGACGTCCAGGCGGTGAAGGCGAGGATCTTCGATCCTTTCGAATACCTGATGCTCCGCCACAAAGCCGGGCTGCTGCGCACCGACTTCACGCAGAAGCTGGGCAAGGTCAGCTACCACGTGCCGTGTCACCTGCGCGTGCAGAACATCGGCTTGAAGACGCGCGACGTGCTGCGGCTCGTGCCTGAAACCACCGTCGAAGTCATCGAACGATGCTCGGGCCACAACGGCACCTACGCCGTGAAAAAGGAATATCGCGCCGCCTCGGTGAAGATCGGCCGGCCCGTCATGACCCGCGTGGAGCAGGCGAAAGCGGATCACTATTCGAGCGACTGTCCGATGGCCGGACACCAGATCGAAAGCGGACTGTCGCACGAGCCGGGCACCGCGCCGCGTGAACCCGAACATCCGATGACGCTGGTGCGCAAGGCCTACGGGCTCTGACGCCATGAAGAAGTTGGCCGAATCGGATCTGCTGTCGCTCGAGCGTTATGCGCGCGAGCGGTCCGACTTTCGCACGCGCGTGATGGCGCACAAGAAAAATCGCCAGGTGAACGTCGGGCCGAACACGATGTGGTTGTTCGAAGACCGCCTCACCGTGCAATACCAGGTGCAGGAGATGCTGCGCACCGAGCGCATCTTCGAAGCCGAGGGCATTGCCGAGGAGCTCGCGGCCTACAATCCGTTGATCCCCGATGGTCGCAACTGGAAAGTCACGTTCCTCATCGAATACACGGATCCCGAAGTGCGCCGTGTGCAGCTCGAAAAACTGAAAGGTGTCGAAGATCGCTGCTGGGTGCAGGTTGACGGCTGCGAACGGGTGTTCGCGATCGCCGACGAGGACATGGAACGCGAGAACGAGGTGAAGACCTCGGCCGTTCATTTCCTGCGATTCGAGCTCAGCGAGCCGATGGCCGCGAAGCTCAAGGGTGGCGCCGCCTTGTCCATCGGCATCGATCACCCTAACTATCAGCAGCAGATTTCGCCCGCGGCGGACAACTTGCGCGCTGCGCTGCTCGCCGACCTGAGCTGACGACCCGGCATTGGATTCAGGGCGGCGGCAGCCGATTGCTGCTCTTATCGTCAGCGGCCCTGCGTTCCTTGTTGAACAGGACCGCGGCGTAGGCGAGGTTGGCCAGGCCCAGCGTGGCTGGAATGAGGCCGAACACGGCGGCCTGACTCGCGCCGACGGTATCGAGCGCGTAATACAACACGATGCCGAAGGTG
>DASYKM010000173.1:0-186117 GCA_035995425.1 Steroidobacteraceae bacterium | reverse complement strand
GAGCGCGTAGCGAGCGCTGCCATACAGGCGTTCCGCCACCGCGCCGAATGACACCAGCGCCCACATGTTGAGTGCGAGATGCAAGATGCCGATGTGCAACAGGGAGTACGTCAGCAACCGCCACCACTGGCCATTGACGGTGAACGGGCGGTAGTTGGCGCCCCAGTTCAATTGCACGATGCCGTCCGAGTCGAACCAGGTCGCGCCGTTCAACCAGGTGACGATGAACATCAATACGCACAGTGCAAAGAGCCCATAGGTCATCGGCAACGCCGGTGCCCGGGCCGACAGGCGTTGCTCGAACTCCAGGAGCTCGGGGAGCTGCGGCACGAACTCGAGCGTCTGCTGCGGCGGCAGTAGTTTGACGAACTCTTCCGCGGCGCCGGCATCCCTGAACCACAGCGGCAGCGCACCGCGCCGGCCGTTCGGGCGCGCGCACTCCACGCGCGCCACGCTCCCTTCACGCTCGACGTTCACTACACCGATGAGGTCGAAGGTGAGGCGCCGCTTCAGCGGCAAACCGAGAATGAATCCGAAGCGACGTCCGCGCACTTCCAGGCTTCGACCGTCGCAACTGATGGCCCCATTGCCGACCAATCGGAAATCGTTGCGCGAAGGGCCCAGCCACGTCATCGGCCCCGACTCCGGCGCGAATTTGACGGCGAATTCCACCGACCTGACTGCTGGGTTCACCGCGGCGGCACCGGCCACAAAGCGCCGCGCCGCCAACTCCGCCTTCACGTTGGCGAAGTTGATCGGATATTTTTCCGGGTCGATCCGCAGCAGTACTCGAGAGAGCTGCTCGTCGGTGTATTTGCTGTAGTCGACGGTGCCGTCGGCGTTCCAGCCGGTTGTATCGCTCATCGCACCCCCTGCGCTGCCTTCAATATATATCGGTTTTGCCGATATCTTGAATATATCGTTAATACCGATATAATGCGTCCATCGCTCATACCGATAGACGCACATGCACATCAACACTCCCCGGCAAATCGGCGCGAACCTCGCCGGACGCCGCAAGCAGCTCAAACTTTCCCAGGCCCATGTTGCCTCGAAGCTGGGTCTGAGCCAAAACCGGTTGTCCGAGCTCGAGACGCGGCCCGAAACGCTGACCGTCGCGCAATTGCTCGCGCTGCTCAATATCCTCGGATTGGAAATGAGCCTGGTGGAAGGCGGCAAGAGTACAAAATCCAAGGTCGAGTGGTAACGCATGCCGCGGCCCTCGACCGCACTCGCCGTCTGGGCGAACGGAACCCGGGTCGGGCTGTGGCGCTGGCCCGCACGCGGCGCCACCGAGTTCCAATACGACGACGCATGGCGTGACGCCGCCGCGGCGCGGCCTCTGTCGCTGTCACTGCCGCTGCCCCTCAAAACGCACGCGCACAAGGGTGCCGCAGTCGAAGCGTATTTCGACAACCTGCTGCCCGACAGCGAGCCCATCCGCCGACGCCTGCAGGAACGTTTTCACACCGCCTCGCGTGGCGCCTTCGATCTGCTGTCGGCGATCGGTCGCGACTGCGTGGGCGCCGTGCAGCTCCTTCCCCTCGATGCGATGCCCACAGACGTGCACCGGATCGAAGCCACCGCGCTCAATGAAGCGTCGATCGCGCGCGAGCTAGGTGCCGTCACCTCGCCCCACAACCTCGGCAGCGACAATGAGGAATTCCGGATCTCCATCGCCGGCGCACAGGAGAAGACCGCATTCCTCAAGCACAACGGCCGCTGGTGCCGGCCGCACGGCTCCACGCCAACCACGCACATCTTCAAGCTGCCGCTCGGTCTCGTCGGCAATCGCCAGGCCGACATGCGCACCTCGGTCGAAAACGAATGGCTGTGCGCGCGCATCGTCGCGGCCTTCGGAATCCCCGTCGCGAACTGCGAGATCGGACAGTTCGGCGAACACAAGGCCCTCATCGTCGAGCGCTTCGATCGCCAGCTGCACTCCGGCGGGAAATACTGGCTGCGCCTCGTGCAGGAAGATTTCTGCCAGGCCACGGGCACACCCTGGCATCGCAAATACCAGGCCGATGGTGGCCCCGGGCTCATCGCGATTGCCCGCATCCTGCGCAATTCGCAGGAATCGCAACGCGACCTCACAACCCTGTTCCGCGCCCAGCTCCTGTTCTGGATGCTTGCCGCTACCGACGGTCACGCCAAGAACTTCAGCATTCGTATCCTGCAGAGCGGAGCATTTCATCTCACACCCCTGTACGACGTGCTGTCGGCGTGGCCGATCATCGGCAAGAAAGCCAACGAGATACCGCCGCAAAGAATCAAACTCGCCATGGCGATGCCGGGCCAGCGGCCTCACTACCTGCTCCAGAGCATCCAGCGTCGCCACTTCGAAGAACTGGCAAAGCGTCTGGGCCTGAACGCCGAGGCGGAACGCCTGATCGACGAAATGGCGACAAAAACCCCGGCCGTCATCGACGAGGTGCAGCGCGGACTGCCGAAAGGCTTTCCGCAAGGAATGCTGGATCGCGTGCTCCAGGGCCTGGCGAAGTCCGCGCAGCTGTTGATTCGCGGGTGATTTCTTGTTCCTTGTCGCCAGATGCCGTCGCTGCCAATCGCCGACGTAGCCGGCCGGCTGTCGCGAGGCGTCGCGACCCCGCTGACTGCGGCGCCGGCCCACCCAGCGTACGTTCGACACATGCCAATCCTGGTCCTCAGAAAGAGCGTGGACTACGAGCGGGTCGTTGGTCCTTTTCGCTGTGCGAATCCGCAAGAGATCGCCCGGATTCTCGGCAGGCTGACGCTGGAAGAGCGAGTGCGTTGGCTGCTGAAGAAGAACGAGATCGCCACCGATGTGGTGGATGGACAGGGAAAGATCTATCGCGGCCGCAAGCTCGTCGGCTACATCGTCGTGCTCAGCAACGAGTGAGTCGCTGAAAAGATTCCACGCCGCTTCCCACGCTGGCTTCCACGCGTTGCCTGCAATGTGCCGACACATTGGCAATTCGTGAAGGACATCGTGACTCTGAAGATTCTTGCTGCCGCACTCATCGTCGGCTTGTTTGCCACACCATCAACGGCCGGGAACCTCTGGCCGCCGAGAAGTTACGAACCAGGCTTGATCGCCGAATGGAATGCGCTGCTCGCCGAGGCACTGCCGCCGACGCAAGGCGTCGAGGTGCCGCGCTACTACGCGCTCATGCACATCGCCATGTACGACGCCGTGAGCTCCATCGAAGGCGGACACGCGCCGATTCACGCGCGCGTGCGCGCCGCGCGTCACGCCTCGAGCGATGCCGCCGCGGCGCAGGCCGCGCACGATGTGTTAGTGGCGCTCTTGCCCTCTCACAAAGCGGCGTTCGACTCCGCGTTGGAAACGCGGCTGGCTTCGATCAATCCCGTGCGCGCGGAGCTGGGATCGCTGGTCGGCCGCGAGGTGGCGCGCCGCATTCTTGACTGGGATGAAGCCCCAGGCAGGCCGGGCGGCTGATCCCGGCGGTTGGCATATATATAAGAGTGGGCTGAGCGGGCTTTACCGGACGTAAGTCGCTGATTCGTTGGGATTGCTTGACGGGCGCGGGCCGCTCGTTAAGAATGCGCGCCCTCTTGGTTCTCGGTTCCCTGGTAGCTCAGTCGGTAGAGCGTCGGACTGTTAATCCGTTGGTCGTTGGTTCGAGTCCAACCCAGGGAGCCATCTACACCTCCCAAGACGTGCCACCCCGTCCCAGGCCGTCTCCAAACTACTGAAAAACAAGCCATTCGCGTAGCGGTGTGTACCACGGCGTCCTTTGGAATTGCACTCGCGATGGGGTACAAGCGGGGTACCGACAGCCATTCGAAGGACCCCGTACCCCCAATGCTCAACGTACTCAATGCAAAAGAATGTGAGCACGCGAGGCCGCGCGTGCCCCTGCCGGGAAAGAAGCCCGGCCCTAAAAAAATGTTCGACGGCGGCGGCCTGTACCTGCTCGTGAAACCAAACGGCGCGAAGTTGTGGCGCCTCAAGTACCGCTTCGGCGGGCGTGAGAAGTTGCTCGCGCTTGGCCCGTTTCATCTCGTGTCACTCAGGGAGGCGCGCGACAAGCGCGACGACGCTAAGAAGCTGCTACTGGACGGCATCGACCCTGCGGCACATCGCCAGCACGCGAAGGCAGCAGCGGCCGTGACCTTCAAGCAGGTTGGCGAGGAATGGCTAACAAAGAAACACTTTTCGCCCGCCACGCTGGCTAAGGCGCGCTGGCTGTTCGACACATGGCTCTACCCTGACCTTGGCTCGCGGCCCGTCAACGCAGTGAAGCCAACCGAACTACTGTCCATCGTGCGCCGCGCGGAGGCCGCTGGCTCTAACGAAACCGCACACCGGCTCCGCAGCCGCGCGTCCCAGGTGTTCCGCTACGCCATCGCTGCCGGCTGCGGCGGTTGTGAGCGTGACCCAGCGGCCGACCTGCGAGGCGCGCTCGCCCCAACGGTTGTGCGCAACCATGCGGCCATCACAGAACCGCGTGCAGTGGGCGCACTCCTCCGCGCCATCGACGGCTACGACGGCCAACCGTCTGTCATGTACGCACTTCGCATGGCGCCGCACCTGTTCGTGCGCCCTGGTGAACTGCGCGCAGCCGAGTGGTCCGAGTTTGATGACAAGGCGAAGCTTTGGCGCATTCCTGCCCCCCGCACAAAGTTGCGCACCGAGCACCTGGTGCCGCTGAGTAAGCAGGTGCTTGCCATGCTGGCCAAGCTGCGCGAGCACACAGGCCAAAAGCGGTTCCTGTTCCCCGCGATGGGCAACAGTGACCGCTACATGAGTGAGAACACGCTGGGCGCGGCACTTCGCCGGCTGGGCTACAGCGGCGACCAAATGACCGCCCACGGATTCCGCGCCATGGCTTCCACACTGCTCAATGAGAAAGGCACGGCACCGGACTTGATTGAGCTACAGCTTGCGCACAAGGAGCGGAACAAAGTGCGGGCCGCCTACAACCGTGCCGAGAGATTGGCGGAGCGGACCAAGCTAATGCAGGAGTTTTCAAACTACTTGGACAAGCTGAAGGCGGCGAAGCCGTGAGCGCGGCCAAGAAGAAAAACGCCGCACGGCCGCGCCTGTTCAATCCGCAGATGACACAGGCGGAGCAGCGCGCCGAACTCTGGCGACTTGCTGCGGCGATGGGGCGCGCTACTTTGAGCGATGCCGACAGTGCGGCGGTTTCCATCGCGCTGATGGATTACGCTTGGCTGCTGACGCCTCCAAAGCACGGGCGGCCCGCTACACCACGGTACTTGCGGTGGCGCATCGCCATTGCCCGCGCGTGGTTAGTCACTCACTACGGGGACCTCAGGGTTAGCCAGCGCCGGGAAATTCTCCGCAGCGTCTTGGACGTTAAGCAGAGAGCCATTTCAACGGTCCCCAAGTCGGATGACACGAGGGCGGCCAAGCACACAGACCAATGGGCCGCGACAGTGAGCGGAACGCAAACAATCTCGCGGCTCCGCGCAGCCGCTGACCAAAAGCGCCGGTACAACGAACGCGCGCGCGCGGTCCGGGCTGCCAGCCGTCGTTAGGTGCGGCTGGTCGGGCCGGGCAAGTCGTCCCAAAGCCTCTGGTAGTGGTGCTCCACGCGTTCTTTAAACAGCCTCTCTGCACACTCGGGAGAAAGGACGCCCTCACGCATGTCGCGCGCTGTTAGCCGGAGCGCCTCATGCGTCACCGCGTCGGTCTTGCGATGTGGCGGGCGGTCCCTGATGCGGAGCTGGTACCGCTGGCTCAAGCTCGCCGCGACCTTCTGCCGGTAGACGAAGTCCCTGTTCATGGCGTTTCGAGACCACGCGGCGACTTCAAGAAGTAGGTCCCCAAAGTCCGCCGGTTGCCATCGTGACGCGCGGGCGAAGGGGTCGGTAATCCGGCGAATGGCCGTGATTGCGGGGAGCCGGTCATTGTCACCCGCGTCTTCGTACTTTACGGCGTAGCTGGTCACTAGGCCGGAGATGGCAAGCCCCGCCAAAGCAGCAAATTGACCCTTGCGCAATTTGTTCGGGTCGTTGTCGTGCTCGCTGTCGTGCTTGAACTCCAGAAGCAATGCCAAGCCCGACGGATGCACTAACAAGCCATCAATGTCGGTAATCATTCCGACGCCCTGAGTCGCCGCATCGAACCAGCCCAGGTGTACACCCCAAGCGCGGAGCAGTTCACCACGCGGCCCCCGTCCGTGCGTCTCGTAAACTCGACGCCAAGTGGTGGGCTTAGCCATGTACGTCTGGGCAGACTCCACCAAGTGGTCCTTGTCGTGCTGCCAATCCATGTAAGCAAGCCAATCCCTGCCCTCGTCTCTGGCGCTCATTGCTTGTCTTCGCCGTAGCTGAGATGCAGTGACACCGGCGACAGCATCTCTTCCAGTTGCTGAATCGTTAAGCCGAGCGCCTTTAGATGATTGCCGTGACAGATTTCCACTGTCAGGTGATGGACGGCTCCCGCAATCTCTGCCTGCGCGCCGGTGGGCAACACGCCCTGGTACAGACGCGCGTGGAAGATGAAGGCCAGCAGCTCCTGGAGCCGCAACTCCAGTTCCGCCATCGTCTCGCGGTACTCGTGTTCTACCTCGGGCGTGTTGCACATCTTGCCGAGCAGAAGGAACTGACTGGCGGGCTTGTCGGTCTCATTTGTTTGCATGGTCTAGCTCGTGAATTGCCGAGGGCGGGTTGCTTCGGTACGGGACATCCTGACACCGCCTGCATTTGTGCGCATGCCGAAGGCAGTACAAAAAGCCGCCCCCTTTTTTGTCACCACTTCCCACTCGCATTAGTTAGCCACCTGGTTTCCACTGTCCCGCAGCGGCGCATCTCGCGCCACAGAGGAACAGATGCAGCCAGCCCGTGCCATTGACCAGCCACCGTCCCAACTGGACCGATTGCTGCGTGAGCCCGAAGTAAAGGCCGCCACTGGCCTCTCGCGTTCGCAGCGTCACCGCATGGTCAAGGCCGGCAAGTTTCCGGCTCCCGTTCGCATCGGCGAGCGGGCATCCGCCTGGAGGCAATCTCAAATTGCCGAGTGGTTAGCCGGCCTCTCACCTGCCCCGGCGCGCGAAACGGCGCCATGACCACCCTCGCCACCAATTCCGCCACCGCGATTCCGCGCCCCTGCGCGACCGCGACGGCCACCACATTCGCTGCTTTCTGGCTGGTCCGTCAGCAGCGCATCCGCCGGAGGCGCGTAGACGTGCGCGCTGTCCGGCATTCCCAAACCCCTGCATGGCTGGTCCGGCCGGGGTCGCGAAGGAAATCAGGCCGCGCGTGAGCGTCTTCCGCTCTGCCCAGAACCCTCGCAACAGCAACCCCCTACATCAATTGGAAACCCATCAAATGAACCTTGAACAAATTCGTAATCGGCGCGCCGAAATTGCCGCCGAGTTGCGACGCTTCGTCGCCATTGTCGAAAAAGGAAACCGCACCCTGTCCGAGGATGAGGTTACCGTGCACGATGATTTAGAGGCCGAAGACGCCTCACTCGCCGCCACCGAACGCGTCATGCTGGACGACGAGACGCGCGCCTCCGCTCTGCGCGCGGAGCCGGTCCAACAGCGCGGTCGCGCATCGGGCTCCGTCCGTGGTGCCATCCTCGCCGTGGGCTCACGCGGCGCACCGGCCGTGCTGACCAAGACCACGCAGGCACAGCGGAACGGAGACAGCTTCAAGGGCCAGTCATGGGCTCGCATGAACCTGGCAAAGATCACGGCCGCCGTGAAGGCGCAGCGTGGTGAACAGGAATCCGTGCCCGGTCTGCTTCAGCGTCTGTACCCCGGCCGCCCTGAGCTGGCACAGATCGCCAGCCTGCAGCAGCGCATCCGCGCTTCCGGCGTGGAAGGTGGAGCGATCCTGAGCGGCGAGCAAGGCGCTGAGCTGCTGTCCCTGGACGCCGGCTTCACAGGTGATTTTGTGGAATTTTTGTACTCGAAGACGCTGTTCGACCAGATGAACTTCCGCCGCATGCCGGCCGACGTTCGCGTCAAGGGCCAGGATGGAGCATTCACCGGGTACTTCGTCGGGGAAAAGAAGCCCATTCCGGCGAGCATCGGCAGCTACAACAGCGTGGACTTGGTCCGCCTGAAAGCTGCGGGGCTTACCTACCTGTCGCGTGACTTGCTGGAACGGTCTGCGCCTGCGGCCGAGCTGCTCTTTGTCCACGGCGTGACGGAGGCCATTTCCCAGGCCGTGGACACGCTGGCCTTCTCGGCCACGGGCGCATCGGCGAACGTCGCTCCGGCCGGCTTGTTCAACGCAGTGGCCGGCACGGCCTCTGTCGGTGGACGGCTCCAGGACCTGTACGCTGACTTGGCCTACCTCACGGGAATCTTCGTGGCGGCCAAGAATGCAGATGGGGATTTGACGTTGGTGTCCAATCGCACCATTGCCAATCAGATCGCCCATCTACTGCGCGCGGACAACGGCCTCCCAGCCTTCGCGGGCCAGGTGACGATGAATGGCGGCACGCTGAACGGTCTCAAGTACAAGACAGGCGACAACGTGGTAGCCGGTACGTTGGCCCTCATCAAGCCGAGTGACGTGTGGGTCATTGCCGATTCAGGCGTGCGGGTCGAACTCAGTGGTTCCGCAACCATCGAGGCCGACACCGCGCCGGCTGGTGAGGGCGTGGGCCCAACTACGATGAGCGCCAACATGGTCAGCATGTTCCAGACGGACAGCGTGGCCATCAAGGCAGTTCGTGACATCAACTGGCAGTACCGACGCACGGCGACCATCGTCACCGCGCGCCGCACGGCCGTGAAGTACGACGGTACCGAGAGCACCACCGACTAACAGGTGACACATCGGCCGGACTGCCCTTGGGTCCGGCCTTTCTTACCGGGGCTGGTTGATCCTGGCCAGCACAGTTCGCACCCGGTGGCGCAGCCGATTCATCTGCGCACGAAAGCGAACACCGGCTCCTCCTGGCTTAACGCGAGCAACGGAGGAATGCGCGTCGCCGGCCCGGCCATCGAACCCGGAGCTACGGCGTGCACCTACCTACTTTCGAGGACACCCCATGTACTTCTGTACCTGCCCGACATTCCCGCCTAACAAGCCGCCCAGCCGTCCTCCGGTCGCTGCCCCTGCCATCCCTGAGCTGTGGCAATGACGCGCCTTTGCTGTGACTGTGGCGCCGAACTACCGGCAGAGCGCCTGGTGCATCCTGGCGTACTCAACTGTTCCCCGTGTGCCGATGCGTGGCGGACGCATCCCACCGGCGCACGCGCTGCGCCCGTGAAGTTCCCCAATCGGTGGAATCGCTCGCCGCAGGCGGCGCGCCCTGGCCGTTCGGTGCATTGATGCTCACCAAGAGACAACGCGAGCGGGCCAGAGCCTTTGCCACACCGGAGGGGCTGGCGTACCTGCGTGACCAGCTCGCACGACGGGCGGCAGAGAAGGCATGCAAGCCGATGCGGCGTGCAACGGGAGGCCGTGCCAATGGCCGCCGATGAACACTCGCCAGTGTCTGTGGCCGCTGCGGACCTGGCGGCACTCAGAGCCAGGGCGCGTGCCATCATGGGCAACCGATTTCTAACCACTGCCGGCCGCGTGGCCATGCTTCGTTCTAACGAGGCCGAACTAATCGCCGCCCTTCGCCGCTGGCGCGTCCTGAGCGGCATTGCGCCGATGTGCTCAAGTGTGCCGAGCACAGCGCGAGTCGGAACGTACCGCCGCTGGTAGCCGATGAGTCTTCGCCGTGCCATCGATGAGAAGTGCCGCGATTGCGTCCATGACCCGCTGGCCGGCGGCACTTGGCGCGAGCAGGTTGCCCAATGCTCGTGTGTGCGCTGCCCGCTTTGGCCGCACAGGCCGGCACCGAGTGGTGGGCAGTTTGCGAATCCACCTCGCGACATGGAGAGCATCCCCGCCGAATGGCTCGCGGCTCCTGTTGGATGGGCCAAATTGGGGACTCCGTTAGAGCCATCACGCCCACCCCTGGCTACCCCAGCGGCCCAGCAGTTAGGGCAACGGATGGGGCAAGACGCGGCATCCGATGGCGTCAGCGGTCACCGCCAGGAATGAAGGTCCCGACCCACCCAGGTGGCCGACGTGTGTCATTCACAGAGGTTCGCTTGGTTCTGGACCACGCAAGGCCGTACACCGTTCGGGAGTGGGCAGCATTCTTCAGCGTGCATTTGCGGACCATCGAAGCCTGGCGGAGCCGAGGAATGGTGTTAAACCTGTGGGCCAGTCCCAGCACGGAAAAGTGGAACGCTGTGAAGGCCGAGGCCATGCGCAACCTGTGGAACAACCTCAAGGTCCTTGAAGGTACCCAAGGCCAGTAATTGGTTACCTACTTAGTTAGTAGTGGTAAGAGAGAGCCTGTGGTTACGACCACAACTCCGTGCGGGAAGTGCCCTGGTTGCTCGGCGAGGGCATCACTCCCGATTGCTTGGCACAGTAGGCAGCGCATCCAATGGATGGGCAAATTCGCGCCATCCGTGACCCATGCATTCCGGCCATGCCTCAGGTACATCTTTTGGCTGTTGTCACGATGGATTGACCAATTCGAGCCTTCCAGGAAGGTTGGAAGCGATGTTTAACGCCCGATGGCAGGACAACGGCTACCAAAATTTTACCAAAATGCGCTAGTAAAGGAACTACACGTGGTTTGCAGGCACTTCGCTTTTTTCGCGAACCCTCCCCCCGGTTCCTGCGCGGGGGCCATGCTCACAGAATGTTTTTCCGAGGGGAATGCCCTTTGTTCTTGGCACATTGTTAGGCCATGCCTGCCTTGCCCAGTCCCTGGCGAGAGAGCGCAACACAAACCGTGTGGCATCCAGGCCGTACAGCCCATTAAGCTGGGCCACGCTGGCTTTGAGTAGCTGCTGCCTGAGCATCACCAGGAGAGTGCATGAGGCCACCCTGGGTCGTTAACCGCATTCCTGGTGCGAATCACCAGAAATGGGGGGACAATGACGCCGGGTGGTTAGGAGACCCGCATGGACCTGAAAGAATTCGTAAAGGAAACGCTGAGTCAGATTGTCGAAGGTGTTAAAGAGGCGCAGGCGGCCACGGCAGTGCATGGCGGGGACGTTTGTCCAGACATGTCGCGCCAGTCCGCTGCCAGCGCGCTTGGCTTCGTGTCCGGTCCAGACGGCACACAAGTGCAGTTCGTCGCATTCGATCTTGCGCTAACCGCGACGGCCGGCACGGGAACAAAAGGCGGAATTGGCGTCGTTACCGGGATGTTCAATCTTGGGAGTGCGGGCGAGTCGAAGTCAGAGAACACTTCACAGAGCCGGGTGAAGTTCAGCGTGCCGCTTTCGCTGCCGTACAGCAAGCGAAAGCCGTGACGGGCGAGCGGCGTGAATGTCTGACCTGACCTCAAAAGAAAAGCGCGCGTTTGAAAAGCTGTTTGAGATGCACACGGGCTACGTGTCCAACTTCACTGACCGCACCTTCGCGGAATTCTTCGTGGACACGGTTGACGTAGTGATTGACCAAGCGAAGTACCTGACCGGCGGCACTTCGAAGGCCAAGCGGCTGCGCGCATTCTGGTCCATGGAGCCTAACCACGTGGTGGCAACGCTGCTGGGCGCCCTTGTCGAGCACGTGCGCCAGAACCCGCCGCTAACCGATGTCGCGCCGGAGGTGTACGCCGAGTGTGACCGCGCGGTGTCGCGCCTGCTGGACGGCGCCGGAGTCATGGAGGCCGCCGCACTTCAACCGCTGACGGCGGAGCCCAGCTTTGAAATCGTGTGCCGGGAGGTGCGGCTGGCGATTGAGGCTGACAAGCTGTCGGAGGGGCTGGACCGTCTGCACACCTTCACCATGAAGTTTGCGCGCTCCCTCTGCACCAAGCACGGCCTGCAGGCTGAGAAGGGCAAGCCCCTGCACAGCGTCTTTGGTGAGTACGTGCGGCACCTCAAGAACGCCGGCAAGATTCGATCCATGATGGCGGAGAAAATCCTGGGGGGCACCACAAAAGTCTTTGACGCATTCAACGATGCGCGGAACAACCTGAGTCTGGCGCACGACAATGAGCTGCTGGACCATGAGGAAAGCCTGCTCATCTTCAACCACGTTTGCGCGATGGTTCGTTTCGTGCGCTCCGTTGAGCAGCGGCTGGACCACGTGTGGAAAGCTGCCGCCAAGTCGCCGGCCGGCAAGGACGCGCTGGGCGACGACATCCCGTTCTGACGCCTACCTCTCCGAGCGGTAGCTGCGCGGCTTTGGCGTGTTGATGGCCGTCAGCTCGCATTCACCGCGCACCTGGCACTTGGAGCAGCGCAGGCGCAGCGCGACAGTGGTTAGTGGCGTCTCCCAGCCCAGCAGCTTGGCCAGGGCATGTGGCTCCGTGACTCTCTCGTGTCCGCACTTCTTGCAGCGGATGCGCAGGGTGTAGTCCGCAAAACGGTCGGAGAGTTTTGTGATTGGCGCTGGCATGGCGAGATGCTGCCGACGCTGGCCGGTGGCCGTCCATCCAGTAGTGCGGACATCGGGGTACTGTACATGGTGGTGGGTGCCACAGCCTGCGCGTGGTGCTACGCTTTCGCGCCCAACCCGGAGGGTTTGCGAATGGCCGCCAGTCGCCGCGTCTCGGAATCCGTCAGCTCCTCACCATTCTTTCGGCAAATGATCGCGACGGCGCCGCCGGATGTCTTCTTAGCGTGCGTCCTGGTCTACCAAAACGCTGCGGCAATGACGATGCCCGTCACGAATCCACAGGAGTACAAGGTCCGAGTGGATGAGGCGGTGTACGCCTTCACCGACCGCGCCGAAAATCGCGGGATGCTCGCTGTGAAGGATTTTCTGGGCAGCGAGCAGCGTGAGCATTTTCTGGCGGTGAGCAATCGCATCATGGCGCTCGCGGGTTCCATGCAGCGCGTTCACCAAGAACCGCACTTCAAGCAATTCTTCCGAACCGATGGCGCGGACGGCTCAATGAATGTCTCCGATGCGCTGCTGCGCGCGTTTGCGCTTGCAGACTTCAAGAAGCAGTCATTGGAGATTGACCTGGGGTCAGTTCGTGCTCACGCGCTGCGGATTGAAGAAGAAGAAGGCGTTGACGAACAGTAACGCGCATGGCTCCGCTGCGATGAAATCCGAGGAGCGACGCGCCCGCGTCAGGCGGAACAGATCCAGTTGTGTGCATTGTGGCGCGCCTACCAGCGGGAAGGACCACGTGCCGCCCAAAGGCATCTTCGGTGACCTCCTAAAGACGCCTCCCGGAGTCAATCTGATTACCGTGCCATCGTGCGACGCTTGCAACTTGGGCAGGACGGGGGATGACGCTTACTTTCGCGATGCCCTGTACTTGATGGCCCAGCGCGACGGGGAGACCCCGCACACGGAGGCGGTAGGTTCCACAATTGCGAGAGCGGCGAAGCACGCGGGGACTTCGCACAAAATTCCAATTCAGAGTTTCCTGCGCGGAGGTTTTCCGGCATGGCGCGTGACCAATGAGAGCGGCATCCTCGAACAAGTCACGGGCTTTCAGGTCAACTGGACGCGCATCAAGCGCGTGGTGGAGTACACAGCACGCGGTCTCTACTGGGTTCATCGAAACGAGAGAGTCCCAGACGGCTACGAAGTCCATGTGTCTGGCGACAAGGAGCGTGACGCTTTTACCTCCGTCGAGCAGGTGGAGACTTGGGGCGACCTTTCACTTGACGCGCTGAAAGGCCACAAGCGCCACCTTCACGAGAGTGCGTTTTCTTACGGCCTGGCGTTCGCAACCGACGATGCCCGCTCTGCCGCTTTCTCCTTTGTCGTCTACCGAAAGGTCCTCTTTCTGGCGCTCGTGATGCCCAAGGATGAAGTGGGGTTGGTTTTCCCGCGCCCTCCCGCAATCTTTGTGGGGTAGCGCGCCTTGCTGACTACCCAGGTTCGCATCCCGTTGGGGACGCCATCCTCACGGGCCACAAGAAACAAATTTTGTGCGCCGGCTCGCACTTTGCGAAATTTGCGCCTCACGCCCAAGTCGCGGGGTACGGTTGCGGGGTACGGCTAACAGGTACCCTCCCCGATTCTCTTTCGCCGCCAGCTACTTAGCCGCGAAGAACGGCTCCAACCCAGGGAGCCATCTAACCCAGCGGCGCGAAACACTGGCGACTCAAGTACCGCTTCGCAGGTGTAGTACGACGGTGGTTAGGGCATGCGGGTCTCGTCCCGCCCTTAGACCATGACCGGTGGAAGCTGCGTTAGCATTTCCATCATGACCAAACCAACCTACTTCGCACTCGGGGCGGGCCTCGCGCTCGCAATCTTCTGGCTCGCTATGCGTGACCGTGCGCCATTGCCGGTAGGGCAATCGCCAAGCGCAAGCGCGGTCGCCCAAAGCGCGCCAGTCGCCGATGCGAGCCAGCCGGCATCCCCTGGCCCGCTGACTGTGCCGCGTGAATTGGTGAATGCTGCCAGTGAAGTTCCGTCAGCGCCGAATGCCAGTAGCGCGCTGCCCATTGACGTCACCCCCGGCTTTGAAATGTTGAACACGAAAACAAGTTCTTTGAAAAACACTGACCCGAGGAAACCGCTGCTGTTCCGTCACGAAGAATTGCAGGAGCAGCCGCGCGACGCGGCTTGGTCGGAGCAGATGGAAAGTACACTCCGCAACGGCATTCAAGACTCCTTGACTGCGCACGGCGTGGACGCCCAGCGAGTCGAATTGCCCGTGGTGGAATGCCGCGCGACGGGCTGTGAGATTCAAGCGATTGGTTTTCGCGAAGACATCAGCAAAGCTGGTGTGGGCTTTCAAATGATTGTGTCGGCGTTGCTCATGGGTCCCTTGAACAGCGAGTTAGACAACCCGCACGGGACGATGAGCCGCCTCCCTGATGGGCGCGTCAGCTACATCGTGCTCTTGGGCCGGCGCGGAAAGTGAACGGCAGTCGCGATGAAGCCGCATCTCTTTGCGGGTCTTATTAAACAGTTTGCCGCGACGTTCCCGCTGGAACGTCCTTCCCCCGCCTCGCCTGCTGGATCAACACCTCCACGCCCAGGCCGTAATCCATCCGCTCGCCCGCCCATCTATTCACCAGCGTTCCGGCCGGCAGCTGCGTCCAATCCCCAAGCGGCTGTGTGAACCCAGCCGCGACGCTATCGACGGCAGCGCCGTTCGGTTTCCGAAACCTCAACGCACCGTCATCAAGAATCTCGATGCGGATGCCGCCTTCGTGCACGGCGTGATGGTGAAACCGGCAGAGCGAGACGAGGTTGGACGGCTTGGTCTCGCCGCCGTTGGCCCAGTGCTCGACGTGATGCGCGTCGATGTAGCGCGTGTTCGCGCAGCCGGGGAAACGGCAGCCCTTGTCGCGCGCGTTCAGGACGCGTCTGAGCGGAGCAGAAATAGTCCGCGTCTTGCGACCGACATTGAGCGGCTCACCGTCATCGTTCTCGACCAGCGCGACGACGCTCGCGTCGCAGGACAGCCGACGGGCGGTCTCCGCGGGCATCGAAGGTCCGTGTTCAAACGCGCAGCATCCCGCGGTGCGTTCACGGAGTGTCTCCGCGGCCACATGCACCACGATCTGAAATCGCTCGGCGCCAGCGGCTTCGATCGCGCCGTGCGCCAGGAAGCTCTCGGCGACCAGGGCCAGGGCATCGGCGCGGCGCGCGCTGAACGAAACCCGCGGCTCGGACGTTCCCGCTGGAACGTCGCTCGGTAATTCCTGCACCGCGACATCGAGCGCTTTCATGATCCGTGCGCCGGCCTCCGCCGGCAGCCGGCAATTCAAGACGAGCGAGCCGTCATCGTCGTATCGAAAGTTCACCGCCCGGTTTTGCTGCTGCCGCGCCTCGCGCGACAACTCCTCGGCCTCCTGGCAGCGGCGATATGCACGGACCAGTTTCTCGACGTGGTGCGCGGTGCCGTGCTCGGCGATCATCAGCAGGTAGTTCTCGGTCGCAGGCGTTGCAACGCGCGTGATCTCCCGCACCTTGGAATAGCTCAACTTTCCGCACGCCATGGCCGCGGAAATCTTTGGCAGGTTCTCGAGCGCGTGCGCGACCCGCACTTTCTCCCGCGCGGCGCCCATCGCGATTCCGCACTTCCAGTTGAGCCAGTGGGCACACGACTGCGTCGCGCAGTCCGACCAGCCATTGCGTCGATCGAACTCCGCGATCAGCAGCAACCAGCGGTGATTCGCCGCGTTGAGGTGCCCAGCGAGAGTGCAGATGTCCGCGGCAAGTTCATCGATCGAACGCATGGCCTGCTCCAGGTTTTCGTAGACGCTGTTCATGCGTACAGTATACGCTTCGGCTCACGCCGTTGTTCCGCAAAATGCCATCGTTCCAGTAGTTAGACCCGAGGGAGCTTCGAATGAACCGATGCGTCGCCGTCGCGCTGATCACCATACTTTCGGCCTCAGGCTTGGCCGCGAGCCCGGCTTCCCCGGAAGAGAACATCCGCCGACTGCAGGACGGCATCGTCCCGCCGGTGCTGGTGAGTGGCGAGTCGCCCGCCATGCCTTCTCTCTCCCGACGCATGGCCGAGCTCAACGTTCCCGGCGTCAGCATCGTGGTGATTCACAAAGGCCGCATCGAGTGGGCGCGCGGATTTGGCGTCACGCGCACAGGCGGCCCGCAGGTCACGGCTGATACGTTGTTTCAGGCGGCGTCGATCAGCAAACCGGTGTTCGCGCTCGCGGTGCTGCACCTGGTTGACGAGGGCAAGCTGAAGTTGGACGCCAACGTAAACGACTACCTGAAGGACTGGAAAGTCCCGGACAACGAGTTCACGACCGCAAAGAAGGTGACGCTGCGCGCGATCCTCTCGCACTCCGCGGGGCTCACGGTGCATGGCTTCCCGGGTTATGCGGCAAAGGAGCCGTTGCCGACGACGGTGCAGATTCTCGATGGCACGCCACCGGCTAACAGCCCTGCTGTGCGCGTCGACGCCATCCCTGGCACGCGGTATCAGTATTCCGGCGGCGGCTATGTGATCGCGCAGCAGCTGTTGAGCGACGTTACGGGTGTACCGCTGCCGAAGTTCATGCGCGACACGGTGTTGACGCCACTTGGCATGAATCGCAGCACGTACGAACAGCCGCTGCCCGCGGCGCGTGCGTCGGAGGTTGCGATTCCGTACGGCGATGACGGCAAGGCGGTTTATGGCGGCCCGCACAGCTACCCGGAAATGGCGCCGGCGGGACTGTGGACGACGCCCACGGATCTTGCACGCTATGCGCTCGGCGTCCAGGCGGCGCTCGCTGGTAAATCGAACAAGGTAATTTCGGCTGCGACCGCGCGCGCCATGCTGACGCCGGTGCTCGAGCACCATGGAATCGGGCCGGTGACAGGCGGTCGCACGGATCGGAAATTCTTCACGCACAACGGCGGGAACGCGGGCTACCGCTGCCTGCTGGTGGCCTACGAGGACGGCGAAGGCGCGATCGTCATGACGAACAGCGACGGCGGCGGTCAGCTCATGGGTGAAGTGATGCGGACGATCGCGCACATCTATCGATGGCCGGACTTTGCGCCCGCCACTCGCACGGTGGCCGCCGTCAAGCCGGAATCGCTGGAGCGCTACATCGGCGCTTATGAGTTGAAGGATGGTGCTACCTACGTCGTCCGCAAGGATGCCAACCGCCTCGTGGGTCGCGAGATCTGGCGAACGCCGGTCGCGCTGTTCCCGTCGTCCGACCGCGAGCTTTTTGCCAAGGACGTCGATGCGGTCGTGAGCTTCACCCTGGACGCGAACGGCGCTCCCACCGCCGTGAAGCTTCGTCTCGACGGATGGGAGCGCGATGGGCGTCGCGCTGAGGAGTCCAAATCGCGCCTGCTCATTGCATCCGACGAGCAAACCGCACAGCGCATCAAGGACCAGAAGCCGCATCCCGCCTCCGAGAAGGCGATCCGCGAATTGCTGGCAGGGCTGGTCAGCGGGAAGCCCGACTACGCGCGCATGGTTCCGAGCTTTGCGGATGTCACGCGTGAGCAACTGCCGGGACTGCAAAAATGGTTGTCAGACCTCGGTGCGTTGAAGAGCCTGACGTTCGTTCGCGTCCAGCCGCAGGGCGGCGACGATTTCGACGCGGAGTTCGAAAACGGTGCGCTGCGGATCGGCGTCGGAGTGAATGACGACGGCCGTATCGAAGGCGCCGGCCTGAGACCGAAATAGGGCCTTCCCTTGACTGGTTAGGGCCAGAGTGGTGAAGTTCGGCCCATGAAAACCACCACGTTTTGTCTTCTGCTAGTCGCCTCCGCCTGCGTATTCACGACCGCGCAAGCGCAGACCGGCGAAACCCACCCGCGATCCGCCATCGCCACGGCTCCCACCGTCAATTTGCGCGAAGCGAGTTCGGAGACGGGCCGGTTGATGCCGCGAAACATCGAGTGGGACTATTCCATCCCGCTGAACAAAACTTACGAGCAGCTCAACGCGAAGCAGTTGGCCGCGGTTCGCGCGTTGTACGAAACGATTCCGGATACCGACGAGCCGCCATTCCCGCTCAAAGGCATCAAGCCCATCTACAACGTGGTCAACAAGGCACAGCAGCGTCTCCAGGCGCGTGGCGAGCTGATCATGTCCGTGACGGTGGGCCCCGACGGAAAAGCAATCAAGGTCGAGGACTACGGCACGAACAATAGACCGGAGATGACGAAGTTCGCGGCGGACATCCTGCTGCTGACCGAGTACAAGCCGGCGGTTTGCGCCGGCCATCCGTGCACCATGCAGTTCCCTTTCCGAGTGATGCTCAGGGGCCAGGCCAGCAACTACGTGCAGCACTGATCAATTGAGGGAGACAGTCATGAACACGCTCAAGTCTTGTTTGCTCGTTGCCGCTTCCGTCGGCCTGTTCGCAACTGCCCAGGCGCAGGCGCCGAGAGAAACCGCGGCGCGATCCGCGATAGCCACGGCTCCCACCGTCAATCTGCGCGAATCCAGCTCGGAGACGGGCCGGCTGATGCCACGAAACATCGAGTGGGACTATTCCATCCCGCTGAACAAGACCTATGAGCAGCTCAACCCGAAGCAGTTAGCCGCCCTTCGCGCCTTGTACGAGACGATTCCGGATACCGACGAACCGCCATTCCCGATAAAAGGCATCAAGCCTATCTACAACGTGGTCAACAAGGCGCAGCAGCGGCTGCAGGCACGTGGTGAGCTGATCATGTCGGTGACGGTGGGCCCCGATGGAAAAGCAACCAAGGTCGAGGACTTCGGCACCAACAACCGGCCGGAGATGACGAAGTTCGCGGCGGACATCCTGCTGCTGACCGAGTACAAGCCCGCGGTCTGCGCCGGGCATCCTTGCACGATGCAGTTCCCCTTCCGCGTGATGCTCAGGGGCACGGCCAGCAACTACGTGCAGCACTAACGCTATTGCAGCGCTTTGAACCGCTCCGGCACCGCGGAAAACGATGACGCATTGATCGCCTGCGCCGCATCTGTCGGCGGCCAAACTATCGGCGGCTCAATCTTTCCGTTGAGGTCATGGCTCTCGAAGGCCTTGAAGCGGCGTCCGCTGGGATATTCATCGCAGGACTCCTCCGCGCCGTAGAACGACTTCTCCTCGGCCTTCGCCACCCACCCGCTGGCGAAGAGCGTGCCGTGGTTCCACGGCTTGCGATCTTCGAACACGGAATTTTCGCGCAGCACTCGTACGGCCACGACTGCACCGGGCGCTTCCTGCAACGTCGCACGCATGTCCTGCCGCCACCCTTCCCGCGGCGGCGACCAGGTGACCTCGGCGATGCGCGCGTCCCAGTACTTCAGCGTTTCCGCTTCAACCGCCCGCGGCGAAGAACAGGACATCACCTCTGCTTCGAGGATCGTCCCCTGCAACGCGGGCGAAGGCTGGACGCCAAGCAGCGTCGCCAGGACGCCGACAACCAGCGTGCCTAACAACAGGCGCCATTGGTTTTGCGCCGTCACCTTCAGCAAAGAGCAGAACGCGTAGAGAACGAAACCCAGCGCCACGCCGGCGGGCCCTGAGATGAAGATGCCGACCATCGGTCCCTGATTTGCGTCGGGAACGAAAATCATGGGCCCGAAGAATCCGGCCGCGAATCCGGCGAGGCCCAGGAATATCGGCCAGCGCTTTCCAGGAACGTCTTTCATTGCTGCAAGCCTTGACTGGCGGCGCCTGGTTGGGAATCGACCGCGTCGCATTTCGACGGGGCAAATCGCTAATATCGCGCCATGCGAAACCTATGGCGCGCGATTGCACTCCTCTCATGCGTCGTTGCCATGGCGGAGGAGCCGGCAACAGCCACTCCCACCCCCGACCGCAAGGATCCGGCTCGCTGGAATTTCCGTTTCCGGATTTTCGGTTTGGCGCGTCGGTCTGCCTGACTGCGCCAAGCCCACCGCGAAACCGTGGTTGAAACGCGAGTGCGGCTTCGCGAGGTGTCCCAAGCCTGCGTTCCTCGACATCCCGCTCGAGCTCGACTATTCAAACTGGCGCAAGAGCCCGCGCGTGACCGAGGTGAGGATCGATGCCGGCAAGCCATTCGCCATGCATCTCGGCGGCGCCTTCCGGGCAGTGGCAGCAACTGATTCGAACTATCGTAATCCGTAGAGGATTGGCGTCCGAGCAACGGTGACGCTCGGAAGCACCGCCGCCAATATTCCGAGTAGTGCGCCGGCCGTCACGCCCTGAAGCGCACTCTTGAATGTCACATGGGCATCGAGCGCGATGGGTGCATGAGTGTTCGCATTCAGCAAGGACAATCCAAACCCGTCGGCCAGCGCGACGCTAAGCGCGGCGCCAATCACTCCACCTACCAGCCCTAATAACGCCGCCTCTACGAACACGGCAGCCGCGGCAGGAGCCGCACCGAAACCCAAAGCCCGCAGCGTCGCCACTGACTGTTGCCGCTTGGCAATCACGCTGTTCATCGCATTCATTGTCGCGATCACAGCGCCTATGCCTAGTAATAGCGCCAGCACCACCGCGAGCAGTCGCACCCGCCGAAGCAGTGCTTCCGATTGATGCGCCTGATACTCGCGCTCCGTGAAAACCCGCAGTTGATGCCGCGGATCCGCTTCGATTAGCGCACGGATCTTCGACAAGTCTGTCGCCGACGCGATGCGGACTCTCACTGAGCTGACGTTGCTGCGCTCACCGGATTCCATGCGCGCGGTGTCGAGATCCATCCATACCTCGGATTCTCCGAGGCCTCCGTTGTCTTCGAAGACGCCGACGATATTCCACTCCTGCGCCGTCCCGGTGACAGTCTGCCCGATACCCAACCCGGTAATTTCGCGCGCCAGCTGTCTGCCAACGATCACTTCCAGCTTTCCCGGCGTGAAGGCGCGACCCGTTACGATTCGAAAATGCCTCCGCATTTCCAGCCCCGAAGCACTGACGCCGCGCGCAAGCACTTGGGCCCCATACTCACCGCCTTGCGAGATCGTATCCACCATCTTGACCAGTTCCGCGGACGCGAAGCTGGTACGGGCAATAGCGCTTAAAGCGTCATCGTTCATCCGCGCGGTTATCGCGTCGAGATCAGCATCAGAAAGACTGCTGGCCATTTCAACTTCGGCGGCACGCTGAACGACGAGCACCACATCATTGTCACCGGCGCGCTCGGCCGCATCCTCGACACCATTCGCGATGGCCAGCACCGATACAAATATGAATGTGGTACCCGCCGCGCCGGCGACTCCAACCATCAGCGTGCCGATTCGACCAGGCCAGTCCCGCAGGTACACGCCGAGCAGCGAGCAGAATTGCGAGACAGACGTTGCCATGATGCGGCTACTCGCCACGCAGATTGAGCGCGAGCGGAGTACGGATCATGCGCACCGCCGGGACAATGAAAACCGCCACCGCCAACACGACCAGCAAACTCAATGCGGCGGCAAACGTGTGTTGCGGAAGTACGCCGTTCGACGCAACCGCAACACCGACATCGATCTGATTGCCCAGAAGTCCGGCAAGGATCAGACCCGCGAACGCCGCAGGCCCTGTTAGCGCGAGTACCTCCATCGCCAGGAGCCCAAGCAATCGCAGTCGCGCAAAGCCGAGCACCTCCAGCACCGCCACCTCGCGGATGCGCTCTTGCTGAGCCAGGGCGAGCACGCTGCCTGCGACGAGCAGCAGCGTCACGAAAGTGATCGAGAGCACGATGGAAGACAGCGCTGACAAGTCTCTGAACGTTCCGTAGTAGGCACGCAGCAGAGCGCGGAAGGAATACGTCTTGGTCGGAGCGGCGGAGTTCTGGAACTTCGCATCGATGATGCTCCGCATGGCATCCACATCCTGGTCATCGCGAATGCGCACGGTGATGTACTCGAGGCCGGCCCGGTCGGACCCAACCACGTCCCTGACATAGTCATACCTGGCGAAGATGCCTTTCGCCGCGAGGTTGTTAGCAGTCGAATAGATGCCGGCGATGACCATCTCCAGCGAGTTACGACCGTCCGGACGCTGGAAAACGACGCCATCTGCCGAACCCGCTAGCATGACGCGGTCACCGACTTTCCAACCGTTCGCGGCAGCTACCTTCTGATCGACCAGGGCCGCGGTGCGCTCCCGATGCCAGCGCTGGCGCGCTGCGTCGTCGAGTTTGATGCCGGGATAGACAGCGAAGAGTTCTGCAGTCGATACGGCTTGAACCATGGCAGGCCGTTGCGCTGCCACCTGCCCGAAGACGAGCATGACGCCACAGGCGCTCTTGATCCCCTCGATGGCCTGCACCCTCTGCACGTGAGCGTAAGGCAAGGGAACATTTCGACTTTGCACTACGAGCGCATTGGAGAAGTCGTCGGCATAGGTAGTTACGGCGTGTCGAAATGACTCGAGCAAACCGAAGAGCGTGAATGTCGCGACCACCAAGATGATCGTCAATGCGGTCCGGAGTCTCTTGCGCGTCAGATTTGCCCACAAGAGCGGGAACCACTTGAGCATTCCGCATGCACTCCCCGGTATCCGGACTACAACTGTGGCTTATCCTATGACATCTGTAATAGAGCGCGCAACGACGCTACGAAGCCACTCGTAATAGATCAGGGTCACTTCTTTGTGCTTGGTGCGCCCGACGGCGCGAAAGCCACTCTTTATATAGAACGGCCCCGCCCCGGCGACGTGATCGAACGCATCCAGCCACAGCGCATCCGCGGCATCCGAACGGGCGGTCTCTTTCGCCGCGTCCATGAGCAGCCGCCCGACTCCCTGCCCCCGCGCATCCGGCGCAACGGCCAGACCCAGAACATAGAGCGCGGTCGCGACGGGAGTGAATGAGCTCGAGTCGATGGCCCAGGGCAAGGCCTTCGCCAGGCGAACCGTGCCGATGATCCCGGCATCGCCGCGCGCCACTAACACGCGCGACGCGCTCACCTGCCCTACGACATCGGTCTCATCCGGGGTTGCGGACCAGTCGCCCGCGCCAAACCGTTGCGTCATGTCGTGCGCGACGGAGGTGCGCAGCGCCACCAGTGCGCGCGCGTCGCGGACGCTCGCGATCGAAACCGAATACTTGGGAGACACGCCGGGCAGCGTACACTCAGCGGTGAGTCAGTTCACCCTGGTATCGACGGCGACCCAGTTCAGCTCCCAGGTCTTGCCGCCATCGTCCGAGAACGATTGCTCGAACCGGACCGAATTCGCCGTGATGTCGAAGATCACGAAGCGAACGAGAATGGCCCGGCCATTCAATGTTTCCGCTGAGAAGAACTCGCCCCGCCCGTTCTTGAATTCACCGATGGTGGGCGGACTCAGCGTGCCGCTCTTGATGTTCGAAAAATTGAGGCTCCACTGCCTCGCTTCGGGGTTGTACAAGCGCAGGCTCAACGCTTCGATGTGACCCGCGGGTCCGTCGGCCGTGAGCTCCACGAGGTTGGCGTTGCCGTTCCAGACCTTCCGGACCCGCGTCGTTCCATCGTAGTCGACCCAGCTCTTGGATCCAGTCAACGGATGCTGAAGGCGCGACAGATGGGTTTTCCACGTGCCGACATGGAAGTCGAAGTCCCGCTCGGCGGCCTGCACGGGCTGAATGCCCAGCGCCAGCCCGCACGCCAGGAGACAAATCCAAATACGTCGCTGCGCTTTCATCTTTCGAGCGTGCCTGACAGACTGGTTTTTTCAAAGGTCCGCTTTTTGTGCCATCCGCCATACCACTTTCAAAGAACGGCGTGCCGCTGTCGCGGCAGATCTACCACTGGTTCCGCCAGGCAATCCTGCGCGGCACGCTGCGCGCGCGTGAACGTCTACCGTCGACGCGCGAGCTGGCGGAACAGCTGCAGGTTTCGCGAACCGCAGTGGTGCTGGCCTACGAACACCTGCTCGCCGAAGGTTTCGTGGCGGGTCGCGCCGGTTCGGGAACCTATGTGGCCGAAGCGCTGCGCGCGCGCCAACCGGGCGGCCGCGCCAGTCCACGCAAAGTGAAGTTGTCGCGCTTCGGGTCCGCCGCGGCGGCCGCCGCGACAATCGTCGATATCCCGGGCAAACAAGCTGCGGCGCTGCGTTACGATTTCGCCTACGGACGCAGCGACGTCGCCACGTTTCCGTTCGAAGCGTGGCGCCGCACGCTGCTGCGGCACGCGCGCAAGACGCCGGGACGCGAGCTCGACTATGGGCCGGCCGCCGGAAGTCTCGCCCTGCGCCACGCCATCTCCGTGCACCTGCGACGGTCTCGTGCCGTGGTCTGCGAGCCGTCGCAAGTGATCGTCGTCAACGGCTCGCAGCAGGCGCTCGACCTGATTGCGCGCGTGCTGATCGACCGCGGCGATCGAGTCGCCATCGAGAACCCTAACTATCAGGGCACTCGCGAGGTCCTGCGCGCCGCCGGCGCGCGCCTGCTGCCCGTGCCGGTCGACCGCGACGGCATCGATCCCGCGCGGCTGCCGGCCGACGCCCGCGTTGCCTTCGTCACGCCGTCACACCAGTTTCCCACCGGCGTCGTCCTGCCGCTGGCGCGGCGCATGGCGTTGCTCGACTGGGCCAGGCACAACGATGCATTGATCGTCGAGGACGACTACGACGGCGAGTTTCACTACGGCGCGCAGCCGCTCGAATCCCTGCAGGGCCTGGATACCGAGGGGCGCGTCCTCTACGTCGGGACGTTTTCGCGCACGGTCTTCTCGGCGCTGCGCATCGGCTACCTGGTCGTGCCGCAAAGCCTGGTTGCCACCTTCACATCGGCCAAGTGGCTCTGCGACCGCCACACGGCCACGCTCGAGCAGGAGGCGCTCGCCGAGTTCATCAACACCGGCGTGTATGAGCGGCATTTGCGCCGCGTGCGACGCAGAAACACCGCGCGTCGCGACGTGCTGCGCGACTCCGTCGGCCGATATCTCGGCGACCGGGTCGAAATCACCGGTGAAGGCGCCGGCGCCCACGTCGTTCTGTGGCCGCGCAAGCGCGTCGCGGAAAGCATGGTGGTCGACAAGGCCGCCGCCCGCGGCGTCGGGATATATGGCATCTCGCGCTACTTTCTGACCAAGCCCGCGAGAGCCGGATGGATGCTCGGTTTTTCGCGCATGAAGGAAGCGGAGATTCGCGAGGGCATCAGGCGACTGGGCGAGGTTCTATGAAACCCAGCGCCTCCGGAAGAATCGTCATGTGGCGCAGCGGCAGCCTGTGGATCGGGCTTGCCGGCGAACCGGCCGGCCTCCACTCCCATCACGCGTTACAGATCACGCTGCCCTTTCAACCCGGACGCGTGAAGCTGCAGCGCCCGTCCGAGAGTTGGAAAAGCTATACCGCCGCCATCGTTGCCGCCCAGCAGCCGCATGCGTTCGATGCGCGCGGGCAATTCATGGCGCAGGTGTTCGTCGAGCCAGAGTCGCGCGAAGGTCGGATCCTTCAGCTTCGATATCGCGATGCGGGAATCTGCGCACTGCCCGCCGCTGCGCTCAAGGCCGAAGTGGCGGCGTTCGCCACCGCTTTCCAAAAACGCGCGACCGATGCCGAGCTCGTTGCACTCACGCGCGCCGCGATCGCAAAGCTCGCTGGCGCCGCGGCTTCATCCGCCAAGTTGCCCGACGCGCGCATTGCGCGCGCGCTGGAATTGATACGCGAGCGATTGAGCGACTCGATTCCGCTCAAATCCATCGCTGCGGCCGTGCACCTGTCGCCGGATCGCTTTCGGCATCTGTTCATGCACGAGACCGGTGTCGGCTTTCGGCCGTATCTGCTGTGGCTGCGGCTCGAGGCCGCGCTGTCGGCGTATGTGCGTGGCAAGTCGCTCACGGAAGCCGCTCACGCCGGCGGCTTTGCGGACTCGGCGCACTTCTCGCGCACGTTCAAGAAGATGTTCGGCATCACGCCGGCGAGCGTGCGGCCCGAATAGCCGTTTCGTTCAAGGCTCTGTGGGCGGGCGCCGGTAGATTGCACTGGCGATATCAACCACCCAGAGGAGAACATCATGAACGAAGCGAACAAGAAGCCTTGCGGCTGCCAGAACTGCGCCGGATCCACGTGCACCTGCGGTTGTCAGAAGGCTGCCGCGCCCGCGACCTGCGGCTGTGGTCCCGGTTGCGCCTGCGGCTCGGCCTGCAAGTGCGCCAAGACCACGAGTGCCAAAGCGTGATTCGCCAATCTATTGTTTGGGCAAGCGCGCTCCTCGTGAGCGCGCTTCTCCCCGCGCAGGCGCAGATCGCGCCGTACCAGGGGCGGTTCGAACGCACGCGTCCGGTCGTCGCGGTGCTCGGTGAGAACTACGCCACGGAGCTCATCGATTTCGTGATTCCGTATGGAATCCTTGCGCAGTCTGGCGCGGCGGAGGTGCTGGCCGTGGGCACTGGCGCCGGCCCGATACGGATGCGTCCGGCGCTGCGCATCGAGCCGCAGGCCACGCTCGTCACCTTCGATCAGCGATTTCCGGACGGTGCCGACTACGTGATCGTGCCGGCGATGATGTTCGAGAGTCGTGCCGCGCAATCGATCGTGCTGGACTGGCTGCGCGCACAAGCCGCCAAGGGTGCCACCGTGGTGAGCATCTGCGACGGAGCGATGGTGGTCGCCCAGGCAGGCTTGTTCAAAGGCCACCGCGCCACCGGCCATTGGGCAACGCAATCAAAACGCGAGCACGCATTCCCGGATACGCAGTGGTTGGAGAACACGCGCTATGTCGCCGACGGCAAGGTGATCTCCAGTGCCGGCGTTACCGCCGCCATTCCGCTCTCGCTCGCCCTCGTCGAAGCGTTTGCCGGCACCGACTCCGCGGCGCGCGTCGCCAGAGAGCTCGGCGTCAGCGACTGGAGCAGCGAGCACGACAGCCAGCAGTTCCATATGCGCGCTTCGACCTACGCGCTGGCGATCCGGAACCTCTTGTCACGAAAGCGGACGATTGATCTTCAAGTCTCCGCGGGCGAAGACGAGATCTCGCTCGCACTGGCCGCCGATGCGTATTCGCGCACATTTCGAAACCGCGCCTTCACACTGGCAAGCACGGCCGGCGCCGTACGCACGAAAGGCGGCTTGATGCTGTTGCCGGATCGCACCGAAGCCGACGTGAAGTCATCGCGTGACATTGTCATGACGCTCGATGGATTTTTGCCCGGCGAGGTGCTCGACCAGACGCTCGCCGACATCACGCGCATGTATGGCAGCTCCACCGCGAGCTTCGTCGCCTTGCAGCTCGAATATCCGCGGCCCGGATTCCCGGTTGCTCAGCGGGGAATCAACGAAGCACGTCGCGCGGCGAGGTGATCAACACGCAGGTGCAACCCGTCTCGCTCCACACGCGCCGATCGGAGGTGCCCGGCTCCGCGCGATTGAAATCTCCGGGATAGAGTTTGCGGTCATCGATCCACAGCTCGCCATCGAGCAGGTGCAATTCTTCGACTCCCGCGTGCGTGTGGGGCGGGTAGTCGACTCCGGGCGCGAGCCGCACCAGCATGCTCACGCGATTCTGTTCCGGGTCCGAAGACAGGAGCTTGCAGGAAATTCCCGGCGCGACTTCCTCCCATTCCGGTTCGGTCCAGGCTCGCGTCGTCGGCAACACGATGTCTCCGCCAGTCTCGGCGGCGATGCGCCGCGCCAGGCGCTCCTGCAGCGATTCCGACGGGCGCAAGACGTCCGTAGGCCAGTCGACGAAGAAATCGACGATCGGACGCAGCCGGTTCAGTTCCTTGCGGCACTGCTCACACTCGGCGATGTGCGCTTCGATGGCGGGCACTTCATGTTCGGGAAGCGCACGCAGCGAGAAGACCGCGACGCGCTCGATCTGTGCGCAGAGCTTGTTATCCAATTTCCAGCTCCTGCCGCAGCTTGTTCAGACCGGAACGGATGCGCGTCTTGACGGTCCCGACCGGCTGGTCGTGCCGCGTCGCCACTTCGGCGTAAGTGAGGTCCAAAAAAAAGGCCGACTCGATCGCCCGGCGCTCCTCCGGCGAAAGAACGAGCAGCGCTTTTCGCAAGAGCGCGCCCCGCTCATCCAGGGTCATTTGCTCGGCAGAGTCCTCAACGGCAGACATGGCCGGCGACTCGGCGGTGTATGGGTTCACGCGCTTCTTGCGGCCCTCGAAACGCAACCGATCGAGCGCGCGCGAGCGCGCCTGATTCATGATCCATCCCACCACCGAACCACCCGTCGGATCGTATGCGGACGCGCGCCGCCACACCCCGTGGAAGACGTCCACGGTCAATTCATCCGCCGCTTCGCGGTTTCTGCAGATGCGCATGATCAGGGTGAAGACGAGGCGATGCGTCCGTTCATAGAGAGTATGCAGCGCACGCTGATCGCCACTGGCCATCGCGTGGACCAAAGAAACCCATTCTTCTTCGGGCGCGCGGACCCTGGATTTGTCTGCATAAAGCAGCGCGCCCAGTGTTCCGGCTGCACTTTCATGCTGGCTCCCTTCCATCAACGTGCCGCCCGTTGCTGGAACGGCTTTGCCGCTCGAACTCCCATGCCGCGAAGCATCGCATGTGAAACCGGTAGTTCGCCAGCCCACCAGGCTGTCCTTTGCCGGACTGGAACTCCAGCTCGAACTCGATCTCCTGGGGCTGTACCTCATCGGTGCACACGGAGCAGGTGCCACCACCCCCTTTGCCAGCCCAGGTGCGGTTGGGCTCACGATCCGGGAGTTGTCCAGCCTGGATAGCGTTGCGGGCCTTTTCCCGCAGGATTGTCTCGTCGTTCATCAGCCTCATTTCCGCGGTTGCCCACGAACTAAGACGACAAACGCGGCATTGCGGATTTCGGAGTCGTCTTACACGTGTGGCTGGTCGGACTGCTCCAGCACCACCGATGTCTCAATCTGCCGATCGGGAATATTCCAGTAAGTCTTGAGCAGCTCGGCGGCGCGCGGCGCCGGCACGAGCTCGAAGCCATGCCGCTCGTAAAATCGAATCGCCCATGTCGCATCGGCCCAGGTGCCGACGAGCATGGGCCGTTCGTTCAAGCGCCGGATGTGCGCGATCAGCGCACCGCCGATGCCCAAACCCTGACTACCGGGCTTCACATACGCGTGGCGAATCAGATCGACGTCGCGCACGCGCTGCATACCCATCACTCCAAGCAAGTCGCCCACGAGCTCATAACCCCAGAACTCCACGCCGGCGGCAATCTCCTCGTCGAGGTGGGCCTGCGACATGTAGGGATCGTGAAAGCGATCGGGCGGGATCACTCCGCGATAAGCCTCGGCCGCCGCATTCACGATGTGAAGTATTGCGGTGCTTTCATCGGGGCGGCAGCGACGGATGGTGTGCATGGTTGATATGAACTGCTCAGCGTTTGCGATAGAGCCAGATCGTGACCGGCGCGCACCCCGAAGAGTGCGCGCCGTTCCTTGCTCAGCTGCTTACTAGAACGAGCCGCGCAGGCCGACCATGATGGTGCGGCCCGAGTCGAACTCGCTGAACATCGCGTTGGTGAACTGGAAGTTCGTCCGACGCTTCTCTTCCGTGAGATTGATGCCGTCGATCGTCAGCTGCGGCGTGAACTCCGACCAGCCAAACATCTTCGACAAGTCGAAGCTTGCCGAGAAGTCGATCTGCTTGTAGTCCACTCCATACAGCTCGGCGCCCGTGACCTGCTGCTGGTTGCTGTTCGGGCCCGAGCCCTGCGAGCCAAGCTGCTTGTTCATCGACACGCGCGCGCTCACGCCATGGTTCTCGTAGTACAGCGTGGCGTTGACCGTCTGCGGCGGCACGCCGATGGCGATCGCCGGCGCCGCACCCTCACCTGTCTGGTCGATGATGGTGAAGTTCGCCGTGAAGCCCAGGCCGTTGATGCCGACCTTGCCGAGGAGGAAGTCGAGCGGCTGCACCCAGTTGAACTCCAGGCCGTTGATGCGCAGCTTGCCACTGGCATTGACGGTCTGGTTCAACTGCACGAGCGCGGCGTTGCCGCCACGGTTGTTGACGGCATCGCGCTGGCTGGCACCCAGTGAATCGAGCGTCACGCCGAACTGCGCCAGGTCACCGAAGGTGACCGTGCTCACCTGGCGCGTCGTGAAGCCTTCGAGCACCTTGCGGAACGCGGCGATACCGAAGTACCCCTCGTCACCCGTGTAGTACTCGAAGCCCACGTCGAAGTTGTCCGAGAGGTACGGCTCGAGATCCGGATTGCCGAGGTTCACTGATGACACGTCGGCGTTCGGAATGCTCAAGCCGAGCAACATGGACGACGGATTGGCGCGCGTCAACGTGCGGGAAATGCCGCCGCGTACCACGAGGTCGTCGGTGACGTTCCACGCCATGTTGCCGGACGGCAGCACGTTGCGGTATTCGCGATCCAGCTCCACCGCGCTTGCGACGTCCGGATAACGCGAGCCATCGGCAGTCTGCACGCCGGCGACCAGGTTGCGGGAATCGGGCACCGTGATGCGCGAAGTGACCGCCTGGTCCGTCTCCACGTAGCGCAGGCCGAGGTTGTACCGCAGGCGGTTGTCGCCGATCTCGGTGTCACCGGACAGCATTGCGAACGCCGCCGTCACCTTCTCATCGATCGAGCCCCAGTTGGCCGTCGTGGGCGTCGCGCCCGCTTCACCGATCTGGGCATGGATGGCGTCGTAGTTAGATGCCGCGCGGAACGCGTCCCAATCGACGAACACGAAGCCGAACTCGCTCGGTTCGAGCAAGCCCGCCACGCTGCCGTTCGGAATGAGCGAGCCGCCGTAGGTCAGCGGTCCCTGCCCGCTCGAGAACCCCGTGCCGAGGCCGGGGTATGCCGGGTAGCCGTTCACTCCGGGAGCGATGGCCCCGACCGCTTCACCACGGCAAGCCGGGTTGCTGTTCGGTGCCGGCAGGAAGACGTTCGGATTGCCGCCGCAGACCGCGTTCTGCAGCTGCTGCGAGTTGGCGAGCGGCCGGATGTCGCGGGAGGTTTCATCCCAGGCGCCGCCGAACTTGAGGTTGAGCTTGTCGCCACCCCAGGTCATGGCCAAACGGCCACCCGTCGTTTCAGTCTCACGCGATTCGTCGACGAGGTCGGTTCGGCCGACTTCGTTGCCGCCGCCGCGGTTGGTGACCATCCACTGGAACGAGGCCGGGTTGTTCACGTCCACGGCCGAGTTCATCTGCGGAATTCCGCCGTCGTTGGTGTAATTGACGGTCGACGGGCCGGTGATCACGAGCACGGTCGGGTCTTCGCGATAGAACGTGCTGTTGGTGTAGTTGGCCTCGACGTCCATCTTCCACTTGTCGCTGATCTCCCAGTGCATGCCGGGGTTCGTGCCCCAGAAGTCCAGGTCTTCGGTGTACGGACGGTATTCGAGCAGGAACATCGAATTGGAGAAGGTGGCGCTGGTGACCACGCAACCGGTGGTGCAATTCTCGCGGTCCACTTCCATGTTCTGAGGTATGACCAATCCGCCCTGGCTCGTGCGGCGCACTGCCCACATCATGTCGACGCGCTCGAGCTCGGTCTTGCGCTTGCCGTACATGGAGTCGAGGTGGAACTGCAGGGTTTCAGTCGGGCGGTATTCCAGGCTGACAACGCCGCTGTAGCGGTCTTTCGTGCCCGTGTCCGCCATCGGACGGCCGAGACGCGGGAAGATCGCATTGTCGATCTGCTGAATGGTCCGGCCCGGGTTCTGCGCGAGCAGGAACGCCTGGTCGATGGTCGCGCCCGGCGTGAGACCGGCGCCTATGGTGCTGGGGTTGTTCGGAACCGTAGTTAGCTGGCCCGGACCCGCGCCGGCACCGCCGGTGGCGTTACACGGCAGCGGAGCATTTCCGGGAGCGGGGCCGAAGCCGCACTGCGCCTGCGTCAGGTTCAGGCTGGTCCAGCCGACGGTTTCGAAACCCGTGGTGGCAATCTTGCTCTGCACGCCGGCGAATCCCACCAGCACGCCAAACTTCTCGCCCCAGGTGTTGCTGGCAACGAGCGAGCCGCGCAGGCCCAGATCGTCGGCCTTGCTGTTGTCCAGGCCCTGCAACGAATACGCGAGCCGCCCGCCTTCACGATCGAACGGACGCGCCATGCGCATATTCACGGTGCCGGCAGCGCCGCCTTCGATGAGATCCGCCGCCGCCGTCTTGGAGACGGTCAACTGCGAAAAAAGCTCCGAAGGAAGCATGTCCAGGTCGACTTCGCGATTCTGGTTCTGCGCGTCCTGACCGGCCGCGGCCAGGGCCACGGGCGCGTTGTTGAGCAGAACGCGCGTGAAGTTCGTGTTGAGGCCGCGAATGGCGACGTTCAGGCCTTCTCCGGTGATTTCGCGCGAGATGTTGATGCCCGGAATGCGATTGAACGATTCCGCCAGGTTCGTATCGGGAAACTTGCCGATGTCTTCGGCGAACACCGAATCCACGAACCCGATCGATGCCTTCTTCGCCGCCGTTGCGTCCGCCAGACTGCGGCGGAAGCCGGTGACGACCACCTCTTCGATTTCCTCGCCGTTCGACGAACCTGCGGGCGCTGAATCCTGCGCCATCACGGCGGGCGTGATGAAACCCGCCACACCACATCCGAGAATTGAATAGCCGAAAGCCTGAAAAGCTTTGCGCTTGCCCATGTGAGTCCCCCTCGATTAGGCCGATTTGTGCTTCGGAAGGGACGGATGGTACCGATAACAACAAAGTCGCCGCAACTGGCCTGACCAATTGCATCACTCGAGGAGCATCGGCTCCGCGCGGACTCGACGCTGCCTCCCATTCGTCTCAGTCGGTTGACGCTCCAGGACCCAAATCTTGTTGCCGGACGCTGTCACGGCCACCGCTCCGCGCGGCAGGTTCTCTGCAACCGCACTGAGTCGCGCACGATCGCCGCGGATTCGCACACGAGTCACACGACCACGGGCGACGTTTTCCGCCAGCAACAGCGTCGACCTGCCGATCGCGCGCATGCCGTCGGGCTTCTCGATCGGCCGGGCGAGGAGAATTGGCCTGACCCGTTGGGCGCTGCCACTCTTGCCGATGCGCACCGCGAACAGCTTGCCGGTGGCGAGGGTGTTCACGATCACGCGATCGCCCAATACGGCGATGCCGTCGAGCACGTCCCCCTTTGGACCGAAAGCGCCGCCGCCCACCCAGGTCTCGAGCCGTTCACTCCCGGGAGCCAGGCGCACGATTTCCATGTTGTCAGTGTCCGTCGCATAGACGCTGCCATCGCGGCCCACGGCGATGTCATTGCACAGCGCGCCCTCGGTCGGCAGTGGATAGCGATGCTTCTGCGCTCCGGTCGCAAGATCGAAGCCATAGAGCGCCGAGCGTGGCGGGATCGTTTCCGACGGCCCGTACGTCGCGGTGCAGCCCCACAGCACACCTGCCCGCTCATCGGCAAACACGCCGAACACGCTTCGCGGGCTCGCCGCCTCTAGTTCGATCCAAGGCACGGCCACGGTCGCGCCCGCCAGCGCGCGGTAGATGGTCCGCTTCGCGCTGCCGACGATCACCGTGCCATCGGCCGTCGAGGTGATGCTTTCCGGGTAGATGTCGTCGCCCTCGATATCGATGCCGGGAGCGGCGCTGGCGATGCCCGCAAGGAAAAGCAGTGCGAAGCGCGGGTTCACAACGCGAACATCGGCGTCCGGCGCTCCGCGTCCAGCCGATGAATGTCCACGTCGTGACAGAACCCGAAGATCCGCGTGGACAGCGCATCGGGTTCGCGAAAGAACGCCGTGGACGACTTGCCCGTGAAGAGGCGGAATTCCTTGGCGAAATGCGAAGCGTCGAAGTATCCGAAGTCCACGGGGCTCAGGAAGCGAGCGGTCCGCGCAGCCTTGAGAGCGGCAAACGCATGCTTGAAGCGAATCACCCGGGCGAGCTGCTTCGGCGAAATGCCGACGCGCTCCTCGAAGGTGCGCGCCGCCGTGCGGTAGTGGCAGTCGATGTCGCGAAGCATCTCACCGACCCCGACCGCGCCGCGCTCGTGGAAGATGCGGTCCACGGCAAGGCCCACGACCGCGCTCGAGCGACGGCCCAGGTCATCGGGAGTCAACAGCTCATCGAGCACCTGCTTGATCTGCGTGTCGCTGCGCGCCTCGAAGAGCCGATCCTCGATCTCGCGCAACCTCGGAACCCGCAGTTGATCCATGGTGACCGGACTGCCGTGCAGCTCCTTCAACGACAACCCGAGCAGTGAGAACAGTGAATTCGGCCGCAGCTTTACGCCCACCATGGCCTGGTTGGAGAGCCGCAGGCAACTGACGCCCGTGGTCTTGCAGCCGACGACGTAGCTGCGATCGAGAAACTGCGTACGCTCGACGTCGCCGGCATGTTCCGTGCGGCGAAAGCGTCCCACGAAGCTGAAGATCAGTTCTTCGAAACCATCCGGCGCGAGGTACTCGTCGGTTGCGCGTGGATCGCCATGGCTCTTCAGCGTCCAGTAGTAGCGCACGAACGGACGCAGGCGCGCGCACGGCGCCATCACTCTGAAATCCAGGTTTGAAGGCGCCGCAGTGTCGAAGCGCGTGATCCAGCTCATGGCGCCGCCCGCGAGAGGCGCAGGAGCTGGCCGGAGCGTTCCTTCCCTTCCACCGATTCAACGAGCGCGAGAATCGCGCCGTCCGCCGCAATCAGCACGTGGCGGAATCGCGCCGATCGATCTGCCAGCAGGAAATGCTCGCCGACGACGCGCCCGCCCTCCAGGTCGACGCGCCGCAGTTGCGTGAACTTGAGGACCGCGACGAGGAGATCGCCATTCCACTCAGGAAATTCGTTCCCGCGATAGACAGCAATGCCAGCCGGTGCAATCGATGGATCCCAGAACACCAGCGGCTCGCGCATACCCTCATAGGTTGCGAACGGCGAGATGCGCCCACCGGTGTAGTCGATGCCGTGAGTCGCGACCGGCCATCCATAGTTCACGCCCGGCTCGATTACATTGATCTCATCGCCGCCCTGAGGGCCGTGCTCGCTGAGATAGACGACGCCGGTCAAAGGATCGACCGCCAGCCCTTGAGGATTGCGGTGGCCGTACGACCAGACCGCGGGCGCCGCGCCTTCGCGCCTCACGAAAGGGTTGTCAGGCGGGGCCGTGCCGTCATCGTTGATGCGCGCCACCTTGCCGAGCAGCGCACCCAGGCGTTGCGCGTTGTACCGCTCGTCATAGCCGTCGCCGATGGTGACCAGCAACGTGCCATCTTTCATGAAGCCCAGGCGACCGCCGTAATGCACGGCCGTCGACTTCGGCGTGGAGTCGAACACCGTGCGCACATCGGTCAGGCGGTTGCCCCTCAACACCGCCCTGACGACGCGCAGCGTGTTGTGACCGAGATTGCCCGCGGCAAATGATAGATAGAGCGTGGCGTTCGTCGCGAATTGCGGATGCAGCGCGATGTCGAAGAGGCCACCCTGTGACTCCACGTAGGCAGCCGGCACGTTCTCGATCTTCGCGAGGCGCACGCCGCGCGCGTCGAGCCGCCACAACGCCCCACTGCGTTCGCTCAGCAACATTTCGCCATCCGGCAGTTGCGCGAGACCCCAGGGCGCGTCGAGCTTGTCAGTGAGTACGTCGACCTTGACGTTCTGCGCCAGAGTGAGCGCCGGCGTGAGGGTCAGCCACAGGCACGCCAACCACCGCAGCGGCCGCATCATGGCTTGATTCCGCGCACGAAGACCCAGCCGGCGATCGCGCCCGCCACATACTGCATGCCGAGGCCCGTGATGCCGCGCGTTCCCGCGATCATCGACACATCATATTGAGCGTTGAGGATCGCAAGGCCCACCGCCATGCCGGTCGCACCCGCCAGAGGGAACAGCCCCCTCGCCAGCCTCGCTGAGCGAAGGCGCGGCGCAAGAAAGAAATACAGCACGTGGGCCGTCGCAAAGGCGATGGCGAAGCCCAGGAAAAGAATGCTGCCGTACTTGGTGATCGTGCCGAAGGTGGGCGACAAACCTTTGAAATCGGATGCAAACGTGCTCAAGGCATCGGCAGCGCTGATGTGGGCGCCGACCTGCATGAGCCTCACAAGGTTATGCGCGGTGATGGAGGCTACGGCGAGCGTGTAGCCGACGAGTGAGGCAATGAAGTAGGCCCCTATCCAGGGGATCACGAGCCGTGGCGTTTTCGCGGATGCGCTCTCCATCGCGGCAAGTATGTCCGTGGCGGAATTCGGCGTCTTGTAAAAATCGGGCAGCGATGCCTTACAGCGCGGCTTGCTTCGTATATTCCAGCTGCATGGCGACGAAGCGCGCCGTGCCGATGCCATAGCGTAGTGTTATCTGACGCAGCGTTTCGTCGAGCGCGTCCGCCGGCGGCAGCGTTCCGATCGGCGCCAGCAATCGCGTCCCGGGCCAGTCCGTCGCAGCCCTCGCGGGGAAGACGCGCAGGCCGTTTCGCGTTTCGATGGGTGCCGTCGTCGCGGCGAACGACACGGCGCTCGAGCGATAGGTGCGCGACCAGGCATCGGCGACGAGCGCGAGCGTGACTTCGTCCACGCCTGGCTTCAGCTCGAGCCCCAGCTCCTCGTGATTCCAGAACGCCAGTCGATTGGTCATGGCGGTCAACGCAAACGGCCGCGTGAACTTGAACACCGCGCTGTTGTGGCGCGCGCCCCAGCGACGCACGCCTAACTGCTCGGCCACCGCGACCGCTTTCTCGCGGCCGGCGATCGCTTCGATCAACGTGAGCGACATCGGCATCGACGCCGTGATGCCCGTGGTCGTCGCCACGCCCCTATCTACCACGAAACGCCGGTTCGGTACGTACTGAATGGACGGATGTTGTTTGAGCAGGCCCTTCAGGTAGTACCAGTGCGTCGTCGCGCGGTGGCCGTCGAGCAACCCCGCGTTCGCGATCACGAGCGCACCCGCGCACACGCTGATGATCGTGGCGCCCTTCTCGCGCTGCGCCTTGATCCACTGCAGCACCGCCGCATCGTCGGGATTCTGCAGCGCCGGCACGATCACGTAATCCGCGCCATCCGGGTGCTGCGCGTCGAAGTCCGCGACCGTCGCTTGCGGCTGCACTTTGAACACCGGGTACAGAGTTACGGGCCCGGCCTTGGTGGCAAGCGCAAATACGTCCGCCACGTCCGCGCGCTTCAGGATGCCGAAGGGCATCAGATAGTCCACGGTCTCCGTGCCTTCGTTGGCACCAATGATCGCGATGATCGGCCGCTGCCGCTTCGGTGGTTTGAGGGCCGCGAGCGTCGTGTCGGATTCCTCCGGCGGCACGCGCGGCAGATCCGCGGCGACCTTTTCGTCGGGCAATGAAACTATCCAGCCGCCAAAGCCAATGGCGCCCAGGGCGATGACGCCCAGCGTGATCCGCAATATGAGTCGCTTTCTTTTCATCGGCCGCTCCCAGACAGACGATGCCAGAGGGCGGAAGTTCATGCCATCCCACACCCGAAACCGCCGTTGTCAGGTATAGGCGGCACGCGCGCACGTCGAATACTTCGGTGAAGCGAGGAGTGCCCATGCCATACGTGACGACGCACGACAAAACGCAGCTCTATTACAAGGATTGGGGCAAAGGCCGGCCCGTGATCCTGCTGCATGGATGGCCGTTGAGCGCCGACTCATGGGACGACCATGCCTTCGCGTTCGCGAACGCCGGCTACCGCGTCATTGCCTACGATCGCCGCGGGTTCGGCCGGTCCGCGCAACCCTGGAATGGATACGACTACGACACGCTCACCGATGATCTCGCCGAAGTTCTCAAGGCCTGCAAGGTGTCCGAGGCCTCGCTCATCGGCTTTTCGATGGGCGGCGGCGAGGTGGCGCGCTACATGAGCAAGTACAGCGGCGCCGGGATCGCGCAGGCGGGGCTCATCGCCTCCATCGTGCCGTACATGCTCAAGACACCTGACAACCCGAACGGCACCGAACAAACAATGTTCGACGGCTTCGGCGCCGCCATGCAGGAAGACCGTGCCAAGTTTTTCGCGGAATTCTTCAAGAGCTTCTACGGCGTCGGCACGATGGCGCGTCCGGTCAGCGACGAAGTGCGGCAGGCGTCGTGGAATGTCGCCATGCAAGCGGGCTTGAGGCCCACGCTCGCCTGCGCGGAGTCGTTCGCCGGCACCGACTTCCGGCCCGACCTCGCATCATTCAAGGTACCGACACTCATCATTCATGGCACGGCGGACAAGACCGTGCCCATCGATGCGTCCGCGCGAGCCGCGCACCAGGGAATCCGCAACGCGAAGCTCATTGAATATGAAGGGTCGCCGCATGGGCTGCTGGCGACGGACAAGAAGCGCGTCACCGACGATGTGCTGAAATTCCTGAATGGGTGAGAAGAATGTAGAGTCCCGGTCATCATGAACCGAGACTGGATCGCCGAGCTCATCGGCGCTGAAGCGTTCGATCTGTTGTCGCAGAAGCTCAAACCTTCCGAGGTTCAGTCGCTGCTGCTCGAAGTCATGCACACGCGCGCCGGCGCGCGCTCGCCCGCTGAAGTGCTGGCGCAGTACGAGCGCGACGCGTTCTGCCGGCCGGCGGTGGCCGACCCTCGCGCCGCCCTCGCCGTCGATACCGAGCTATTCGCGGCCGCTGACGGCTTCGAGGCCATCGAACTATCGCCCGTCGCGCCGCTCGGCGCCTGCTCGGCTGTTGCGCTCACCGACCAGAACCGCGTGCTCTCCGCGTTGCGCTCGACCGAGGTCGCGGCCGATCCGACCAACGTGCTCGCGCTCGAATGCGCGGTTCGGTTGCGCGCGAATCGAAACGAACCGGTGGATCTCGCCGCGAGCCAGCGCGTGGTTCGCGTCCAAGCCGCGCGGCCCGCGCCCGGTTTCTCGCAACACTTCCGGCTCTTTGCACTGGCGAGCGGCGGCATCGAGACCGAAGACCACGGCTTCACTGTCGAATCGCTGGTGCGGCAGGTGCGCACCATGCTCGCGGCGCTGGATAGACTCGAGCAGCTCGGTTACGCCTTCGGCGCGCGTCGGGTCGAAGTGCTCGCGACGCCCGAGCGCGAGGAGCTCGGCGATCGCGTGGCGGAGGAGCTCGGGCGCATCGCCTCACGGTCCACGCTCGAACACGCTTACTACTCCGCCGGGCTGCGCTACAAACTATGGGTCACCGCGTCCGACAGCGCCGAGCTGGCGCTGGCGGACGGCGGGACCTTCGACTGGCTGGCAAAACTCACCTCGAACCGGCGCGCGGTTTTCGTCGCCAGCGGAATCGGGTCCCAGCTCATACCGATTCGCTTTTCCGCGCGCGCGGGCAGTTAGGGCGTCGCCAGCGCTGGCTCGCGCACGCTGTTGCCGGACGTGCCGTTGCCGACCTGGCCCGACTGATCGCCGCCCCAGCAATAGGCTTCGCCCGTCGGCGTGACGCCGCAGGTGTGCGTGTCGCCCGCCGAGATGCCCATGTATAGCGGCGGCGGTGCTTTCACCGGACCCGGAACCATCTGCTGCAAGAGCGAACCGTTGCCGAGCTCGGCCCAGTTGTTAGTGCCGACGCAGTTGGCCACCTGCCCGGTGGTCGCGCACACCTGCGCGATGCCCACCGTCAGATGATCCGGTGCGCCGAATCCAGCCACGCTCGTCGTTGCGCGTTCGCCCCAGCAGCGCACGCCGTTGGTACCCGCGAGCGTGACGCAAGTGCTCGTCTGCGAGGCGGCCACATCGTTGATCTGGATCAGTCCGCCGAACTGCTGGAAGAAGAACTGACCGAGCTTGGTCGAGCTCGGGCCGCTGGTCTGATTGTTGTCGTCGCGTCCCCAGCACACGATGTCCACGCCCGTGTCGCCGATGGCGCAGGTGTGTTCACCGCCCGCCACGACCTTCTTGAACTTGAACGGCACGAGAACGCGAGCGGGCGCCAGGTAGTGGACTTCTTGCGGAGACGCCGGTAACCCGGACTCACCGAAGGCATTCGTACCCCAGCACCAGATTTCGCTGCGCAGCTGCGAGATCGCACAGGCATGGCCGAAGCCCGCCGCGACCGAGGAGAACTTCACCTGAACGCCGTTGAGCACCGCGTTTACCCGGTGATGATCCACGGTGCCGCGGCCCCACCACCAGGCGTCGCCGTTGGTGTCGATGGCCGCCGTAAACGTCTGGCCCGAAGAAATCTGCGTGAAGCGGCACGGCGCGCCGGGCTGGCACACCACCGGCAGCGGACGCCGGGAGCAAGGCGCGTTGATCGCCGTGTTGGCGCTGCAGGAGACGTTGGTCGTCACGCCCAGCTCGCCTTCCTGGTTCCGGCCCCAGCAGAACGCGACACCGCTCTCCTTGATGCCGCAGGTATGGTTGCCGCCCGCGCTGATCATCTTCCACGGATCAGAGCAGACCTTGACCTGGCGGCAGTGGCCGTTCGGGATGCAGGCGGTGACCTCCGGCGTCAGCGAGCAGAGCTCGAAGACCTGCAGCGGATCTTTCGGCGGTAGTTTGACGTCGTACTTGTCGAATTGCTGAATGTCGAGATAGCGCGAATCCGACAGACCCCAACGGATGTCTTTCGGATCCAGTTCCTTTGGATTGCCGAGTGCGTCGAAGGCGCTGAAGTGCGCCGTGTACTCGCCCTTCTCCGCCGGCTTCACGTCGATCGCCAGGCGTTCGTGCGCCAGCGAGACCACGAGTCCGCTGCCCTCGCCCGTCGCTGCCAGTGGCAGAACCAGCGGCCGATCCGCGTTCACAAAGCGCGGCAGCGATCCCTTGCCGTAGTGCGTGGCTTTACCGTCGGTGTTGAAGGCCGTGATCTCGTAGTTCGTGCTGACTTCGGTTGAGAGCGCGAAGCTGCCGACGATCAAGCCACCGTCTCCCTTGAACGAGAGCCGGAGCGGTTCTTTCAATCCTTTGGCGGTGAGGGATACATCGAGGCGCGCGAGGCCATCGCCCGTCACCTCGAGAACTGTGTTGGGGCCGGAAGCGGAAGGACCAGCTTGCAGTGAAGAAATGTTGAAGAGCAAGCCGGCCAGCGTGAGCGCGGCGACTTGAAAGCGACGGCAATCCATGAAAGCACCTCGACGTTGTTAGAGTTCTTCCCCATTCCTTGCTGGGTGAACTTAGTCGAGGACTTGATTGATCAAGAACCCGTGAACGGGGGTTGACTTTGGCTTTCTGTGTTCGATTTGGGCAGACAATTCACTTGCGCCTCTAACGATTCCAACATGTTTTACGTCCCAAAAATAAAAGCACATCGGACTGCGCGCACGTAGTTGATGCTCTACAAGTGTTAATTTGACCAGTCTTGATCGTCCGATTGCATAGACAATTCACGCAAAGAACGGCCGGTCGGAACAGCGACCGGCCACCCCTATCAACCTTTCAGGTCACAACTCGCCGTGCACTCGTCCTGAGCGAGAAGATTGTCATTCCATTTTCCGTCGGCGTGCGTTCGTAAGTACGGCGCTTTGTTACCGTCCCCGCGAACTACGCCAACTACGGCTCTCTTTCCTGTGGTCTTCTCAATTGTGTAGTAACCCTCGATGTTCGCGTCGATGCGCCGAATTGCCTCTTCACGTGTCAACTTCCAGGAACCTGCGATATTGCCGATATGTGTGATGTGTTCATGTTGGCTTGCCCGATTTGGCTTTGTAATACATGTAACTTGAAATTCGTTCATTTGAGTTTCCTAACTGGTGATGTGTTCTTGCAGCCCGCGGCTTTGCCCCCGCGTGAGTGGGGACCGGGCGCAGAACTTGGCAATACCAGTAGGACCGCACTAAACTGCGGTGGGCGTCTAACCTAAAGTAGTGGCAAGTGCGGGCAATGCCCGGTTTGCTTCGCTTTTCGTTGGAACAAGGCGGGCCCGGCAGCTGTAACTGACGGGCCCGCCACCTAGCTTAAATTCTCCCCGTGACGCCGAGACTCGTTGTAACGGAATCGAGTTGATGAGTAGTTGCATTTTTGTCTTCGACAATTTGTCGATGGATATCGCGCGCGACCTCAAGCACCTCTCGCGCGACTCGGGGCTCTTCCTTAGACTGATCAAATTGCAAAGCCACGATCATTGGCTCGAATGTCTCTCTAGAGCGAGAGTTCGACAAAACACCTAACAAAATATCTCCTTCGCCGCCGCGAGCGACTGCGATGCATAGGTCAATGAAAGCCTCCAATGACCCACCGAGAATCTGATCAGCCAACCAACGAATCTGAGCAAACGACTCTTCATTTCGCCCCGCAACAAACTGCAAGCTAGCCAAAGTGTGTCGCCTTTCCCACTGACCGGGCAGACGATTCACACTTTCTTGGGCAAGCGATAGCGCGTATTCGAGCAATTCTCCCTTTGCCTGTTTTAGGTAGAGAGTCCACGCAATCAAGTTCCCAATGTCTTCTTCATCGCCCTCGCGCGAAGCTTCCAAGAAGGAAGCCAAAGACTCGACGGCATGGGAGAACTCGCTTAGGTCTAACACATCGATGAAAGATTCGACCAAGGCACTCGGAGTTGCACCCTTCTTGAGAGCCTTTAGGTATTCTTTAATTGCTCCCTGCCGATCTTGCCGCAACGAAAACATGTATTTTGCAAGAGCAACGTGAGGCCCAGGAATTTCCGGAACCCGCGCAATAAACTCACGAATCATCTCATCTACCTCGTCAAAGCCTTTCTCCCCTCTTGCTAGGATTGAAGAATAGCCAGCAACTGCGCAACCGCAGCGTGGATTGACTGAAAGCGCCTTCTCAAAATACTGACGCGCTTCTTCATGTCGTTCTCGTTCTACGAGATGATCACCCAGTGTTCGCCACGCGCCACATTCGTTCGGACTGACTTTAGTCGCTTTTCTATAGGCTTCTTCGGCTTCAGCAAGGTGCTCTCCTTGCTTTGTTAGGTAGTTTCCAAAAGTGCTCCAGAAATAGCCTTCATTCGGTTCTAAATCCAATGCGCGCTTATACGCCTGCATCGAAAGCTTGTGATTATCGAGATCTAGGGACAAGAGGCGAGCGTATTGAAACCACGCTTCCCCGCTCTCTGGGTCGGAGCTCGTAGCTTCCTGCAAGACCCGCTCGGCCCGCTTGTCTTCACGGACGCTGCTTAGATGCTCCGCATATGCGTAACTCACCTTCCAGCGCTTCATAAGGCCAGGCGTTTCCATCGCAGTCCTAAACTGCACCGCGATTTCTTCGGACGAGCGCTTTCCTTCTGAAAGGGCGCGAATTAAGTACATCCACCCCCGCCATCCCGTTGAGTCACGAAGCACAATTGATCGAAATAAGTTTTGCGCACTTGACGCATCGCCCCGCTTCTCAAGCAGAAACTTGCCAAGGGCGCCGAGGAATTCCTCTTCATCGGGCTTAAGCTTCACCGCGGTGCGCAGCGCTTCCTCTGCCTCATCGAGCCTCTCTATTTGAGTGGCCAAAAGGCAGCCGAGAGCAAGCCAAGAATGCGCGTGGTCACGATCCTTGGCGATTGCAAAACGATAGGATGCTTCTGCTTCTGATTTTTCCGCCATTTCAGCGTGCGAATCTCCGAGCGCGAGCCATGCATCTGCGTCGTCGTTGCCACGCTCAATTGCATTCTTCAGCGCTCCAATGGCTTCACGATGAAGATCCTGCGCTCTCAGCAAGAGTCCACGAAAATACCAAATCACACCGACGCTACTGTCTAGTTCAAGCGCTTTGCCAACTAGCTCGTGAGCCTTTCCAAAATCTCCAGAATTCAGCCCGTTCGAGAAACCTACCAGCGCCAAAAGTGCTGAATCTTCCTTGCTTAACCCTTCGCATTCTTCGAGAAGCTTAGTCGCCGTCTCCGCATCGCCTTCTTGAACAAGCTCCAGTATTCGTTTTCTTACCGAAAGGCGATCGCCCTTAGGTGTCGCATTCTCTTTCCTATGCTGCCCCGCCACAGCAATCTCAAACCGTTTTGCAAACTCCGGAGGCGACTGCGAGAGCAAAGCCGCGCGCCTCTCCTCATCTAGCTTCGGAATAATCTGCTCCAAAGCAAAGTAGTGGTCCTGCCGCAGCTTTGGATCGAGCGCGCCGCACTCTCTGGCGAGGTCTGTTGCTCGCTCATACAGCTGCTCACGGCCGTAATATACGGTCATGAACCTGACCAACGCGTTGACGCGACTTGAAGGAGCGCCGCGTCGCCTCATTAGGTAGTAAAGATTAAAAAGCCTTTCTGACGCCTCCCAGTATTGGCTCCCATTCGAGATTCGGCGGTGAACGGCACCTCGCGAACGAAGTCTGCTAAGTTGAGCGCTCGTCGTATTTACCGAAACACGCGCGCTCTCCGCAACTTCACGTGTAGTTGCAGGATCCCACTTTTCCAAAACCGTTACGAACACCTTGCGCTCAGCAGACGCCAATGCATCAAGCTGCGATTTGAAGTAGTCGGTGTATTGGTCGACAAGTGAATTCAATTGCGACATCAAATTGGCAAACGAATGGCTGACTGCGAATTCCGCAAGAATCACCACCAATCGCGGGCTTCCGCCTGTGAGAATTTGAATCGGACGCGACTTTGAGCGTCGGAGGCGTTCATCGGTCAATCCGCCCCACAATGCAGATACATCGCTGAGAGTCAGCGGCCGCAGTTCATGCACTTTGAACTGCTCAAATAGAGCGTCCTTGGCATTTTCTATACTGTCGAATCTCTTCGTCGCCGTCGCAAGCAACATGATTTCCGGAACGTTTTGCAATGCGTGGCGGATCTCCCAACCCTGCTGCGCATCCATCTGCTCGTCGAGGATCTGATTAAGGTTTTCGACGACCAAGAGAAAACGGCATTGCATTCTTGCGGCGAACGAAATCAAAGCGCCGAGAGCGAGTTCCCTTAGCCGCGCTTCATCCTGCTCAATCTTTAGCTCGCGGTATCGCGTTGCTACGTCTAGTCGGCCGGAATGTTCGGAAAGCTGGAAAACACATTCCAGCCAGAATTCACCCGGAGAAGTCACACCATAGCTTTCTTCCGCCAGAACAATCGGGTACCAATCTGAGCGCAGTATTTCATCCTGCCTGACTTCCGCGACTAAGCGCCGCGCGAGCGTCGATTTTCCTGAACCGCGAGGCCCAATTACTAGGACATGTCGATTTGAAGACGCATGAGTATTTTCACGAAGAATCTCTCGAAGGATCCGAAAGTCCTTCTGGCGAACTACGAACTTGCGAATTATTTCTTCGTCGCTCAAGAAGCCGGGATTGTACTTGTAATTCATATAAACGCTCACTGAGCTGGACAGTAGCCAAACCCGAAGCGATTCCGCCACCAGTCTCTAACTAGGTTGGAGACAAAAACAAACCGATCTGCTTGCTTACACAAGTATCCATCGTGTTCGAGTATTGCCAAGGTCTCAAGCAAGTCATCATTGGTCGCACGATGACTCGACACGATTGATTTGCTGGCGCTAACAGTGAGCAATCCAACCGCCGCTGCCTCCGTAAGAAGAGTAAGCGCAAGGCAGAATCTTGATTCTGTTAACACGAGGCGCAGGCGTTCCTCCATATGCATCAGATCGGCATGGCCTCGCAGACCAATCATCCTTGTCGAGTAGACCTCGTCAACGTACGCAACCGTCACCTCGCCGGCTGCTTCGTCAAGGACGTAGCTTGAAAACACGTGGTCGAAGTAGAGCTGCACATGATGCGGAATAGCGCTGCCGAGTAGTTTGACCATATGGGCAGCCACGGCCGTGGGAAGTGGGAACTCCTTCTCAAGTGCCAAAGCCAGGAGGCATGCAGCAGCGGTTTCGTCTTTCCATGGGCGCAGGTCGAAAGAGTGGAAGGCGTTAAGAGTCCCACTAAGACCGGCCGAACGTAGAACTGGCTCAAGGCCAATCGAGCCGGTCACGACAAACACTACGCGACTCTTATGCCTAATAAGATTGTCTCGCATCCAAGACATGAGCTCATCTGCCCGAGCACGACGCTCAGCCTTAGAACCCGCGGCTTCATCGTGAAGCAAGCGGTTTACGAGAATTGGAACTTCGTCAAAAAAGACTACGACGGGCTTTCTAACTTCTTTCGAATACTCCGAAAGTACACCAATGAGCTCGTCTCCCTTCTGGCGCCAGTTTGTAGAATTGAGTAGGCCCCGGAGGGTTACCGAAAGCTCACTCAGCTTGAGCGATTCAATTCTGCCGAACAGCTGCCCGAATGCCCCTAACGCGCGCTTCCACATTGGCTCAAGAAGGCGACATGCGAGTCCCAGCTCGACAATCGCTTCCTCGGCGGAATTCGCCTTCTGCAGATCAACATGCAGAGCAACGATTTCTGTTTCTAGTTGGCGACCTGCTTCACGCATGAAGCTTGTCTTTCCGATTCTCCGTGGCGCAACAAGCAGAAGGCTCACGCCATCGAGAAGATAAGTACGAAAAACGGCCATCTCCTTCTCGCGATTGAAGAAGCGATCGCCGTCGACCCAATTGCCAAGCCCTTGTTTCAATTTCACAGCGTCGCCCGTCGCCAACAATTCTGCTGGCGTTTTCTCATCATCTCGAATCTGTGTCAACAGATTTGTTGGCGATGATCATACCGCTGATATATCAAAGACTTGCTTCGGCAGGGAGAGCAGCCCGACGTTCGCTCAGTCATTTAGACGGTGCATGGCGGTACTTTGCGGGCGAACGCAACGTGCGTGCCCCCTTTCGCGAAAGTCTACTGCCATCGATGTAGCCGTGGTCGCGAGGCACTGGCGGTGCACAGGTTTTGAGCAACGCTGAATCAGTCCTTCCGTTGCGAGCAAGATGCGAATTGACCTGTCTGAGTAGACTCGACTCTCTACTTTACGCCGCCATCACCTCATGCTCGTAGTAAGGTATCTGCCGGTCACTCAATATCCGCTCCAACTCATCTAACGACCTTCCCGCAGGCTGAAGCCACGCATCCAAGTGCTCCGGCTTCAGATTGATGATCATCCGATCATGTCCAGCCGCCGCGACCTCCGGCGGCGGCTCATCCGTAATAGCCGCAAACGACAACAGCGGCCGCCCGCCACTCGGGTCCTGCCACGTCGCGCACAGGCACGCGACCAGCATCGTCTCCGCCGGCCGTGGCACGAAATGCAGCACCTGGTTCTTGCCATCGCGCTCGACGTTCTCGAAGAGCGACTCGATCGCCATCACGGCGTGCGACACGCCAAACAACCCTTGCCAGTACTTGCCCAAACTATCTCGCCGCGCACTGTAGAGGCCGGGGAGTTTTCGATCGATGCTCTCGGGCTCGCCCGGCTTACGGCAGTGATAGCGGCCTAACCTCATGACTCGCCGGTTGCCGTCCTGCAGAACAATCGGCGCGTGGTGCATCGGGAAGAAGCGCGCCTCGGCCACATGCGGCTTGGTGGCTTTGAGCCGCTCGAGGCGCGTCATCGCCTGCTCAATCTTGTTGCCGGCGATGCGCTTGCTCTCGGTCGCGGCTTTGGTCGGCGCCGCTGCCAGCGAGCGCTCGGCATCGACGAGCCGCTTGTGCTGAATGAACACTTCACGCTCGAGCTTGGTGATCTCGGCCTCGCGATACTGATCGATCGACGTCTTGATGCGCCGCTCGCCATCGGTCTTGGGCTCATCGAACCACCGCTCCACGGCCCGCGGAATGCGGATGCTCGAATCCGACACTCGCGCGCCGAAGATCTCCTCGAACTGGTCGATGTCCATCTCCGCGCCGGTCTCGCGGAGGTACTTCATGTACGCGGCCTGGATTTGAGCTGAATAGCACATGGAGGGGATTGTGAGCCCCGGCGAACGGGCTGCCTACCCGTTCACTCGCAACATCCGCGAGGCCACGCTAGGATCGGCCGAAGTTCTGGGGGTCTCGTCATGCGAATAACGCGAACACATCGACTTGCGGTTCTCACCGGCTGCCTGTTGGCGCAATCCTTCGCCGGCGCGCAAACCACGCCAGCGCCCGAACCTGCCGTCACTCCGCCACCCCCCGCTCCCGCTTTCCCGCCCGTCGCGCGCCCCACTCCCCCCACCCGCGCCGCCGACGGGCCGGAAGCCCCGGCGTTCACGAAAATCGAGGGCAAGGGTGCCAGCGCCCCTATAGATAAGAATGGCGACTTCGTCATCGGACCGACCTACGTCCCGGCGCGCGAAATCATGATGGTCGATGGCGTCAAGTCGGGCACGGTGCAGCAGTTCCAGCTCGACTCGAAGGACAGCAAGTTCTACCCCGGCATCGGCCGCGACGTGTTCGGCACGGTCGACCCAAACAACCCGAAGACACTGATCGTCGCGACGCATCCGGCGCCCTACCTGCGCACGATCACGGTCTACATTCCGGCGCAGTACCAACACGTGGGGAAGTCGCCGTTCATCGTCACGCACGACGGGCCGAAGTTCGGCGAGCCTGACCGGACGTTGCCGCACATCCTCGACAATCTCATCGCGCAGAAGCGCGTGCCGTCGATGATCGCCATCATGATCCAGAACGGCGGCGGCGACGCGCAAGGCAGCGAGCGCGGCCTCGAGTACGACACGATGTCGGGCAAGTTCGCGGAGTTCATCGAGGCGGAGGTGCTGCCGGCGGTGGAGAAGCGCTATGAGCTGAAGCTTTCGCGCAAACCCGGCGCGCGCGCGGTGATGGGTTGCAGCTCGGGCGCGGCGGCGGCGCTATCGATGGCCTGGTATCACCCGGAGTGGTACCACCGCGTCATCAGCTACTCGGGCACGTACGTGAACCAGCAGTGGCCGTTCAACGCGGAGACGCCGGGCGGCGCCTGGGGCTATCACGAGTCGATCATCGCGAACGCGGAGCACAAACCGATTCGTATCTGGATGCACGTGGGCGACCGCGACCTCTACAACCCGAACCTCATGCGCGACGACATGCACGACTGGGTCATCGCCAACCACCGCATGGCAAAGGTGCTGAAAGAGAAAGGCTACGAGTACCAGTACACGTTCGCGCTCGACTCGGGCCACTGCGATGGGCGCGTTCGCGGGCAGACTCTGCCGCAGGCGCTCGAGTGGGTATGGCGCGGGTACAAGCATTGAACGCGCGCGTCGCAAGAATTCTGATCGTCGCGGTGGCCGCCGCGACTTTCTGTGCCGCGGCCTGTGGTACGGCAAGCGCGGCGGAACCGCCGGCTGCCAAGGCTCCAGCATCGGACGCATTCGCGTGGGTCAAGTCGCTCACGATTCCGGGGCCCGAAGGATGGGAGCTCATTTCCCTGGAAGGAGACGGCGAGCTCGCGACGTATGGCGCCCGAAAAAGCGCGAAGCGGGTAGGCGCGATCGCGACAGTTTCGCTGCGCGTCGAATTCCAGAAGACGCAGGTGCCGCAAAGCAGCGTGGCGGTGGCGGAGTTCGATTGCGCGAAGAACACCATGAAGCTGCTGTCGTCGACGGGTTACTCGAAGCGCGACCTGCAGGGCAAGATAGGCACGCACTCCGAGCCGGTCGATCCGCTGCCGATCAGGCCAGGCACGATGCCCGCCGCATTTCACGCCTGGGCTTGCGGGACGAGCGGCTCCATTAACAATTAATAATCTTCCCGAAAGGCCTCGGCCATCGCGCCCCAACTATCGTGGCGCGTAGCTGCATATGCGTTGTGCAACAGCAGCAACTTTCGAGGACTCCACCGTGAAACTGATTGCAACGCTCGCTCTCACCTCTCTGCTGGCCGCCGGCTCGGCTTTCGCCGCCGATGCCACCGCGCCCGCCGCGAAGCCGACGTCCACCGCCGCCCACCCCGATCATCACTGCCGCGATGACGCGAACGCCAAGAAGCTCGCCGGCGCCGCGCGCAAGTCTTTCGTCAAGAAGTGCATGGCCGATTCGAAGGCGGCGAACTAACGGAGCGCCGGCCTCGATGACGCTGTCACGAGGCCGGCGACCGAAGATCGAGATCCCAGGTCTGCCCCACCAGGTCCTTGCCGAATGAGTGGTGCTTCTTCTCTTTGACGAGCTTGAACCCCGCCGCGAGATAGATCTTGCGAGCGGCTGTCAGGCAATCGTTGGTCCACAGCGTCAGCTTCTTGTATCCCTTCGCTCGAGCAAAGCGGATGCATTCATCGACGAGATGGCGCCCCACTCCCAGGCCCCGAGCCGATGGCTCCACGTAGAGCAGGCGCAGCTTCGCCACGTCATCGCTCTCGCGCATCACGAATACGCTGCCGATGATCTGCCCGTCGCGTTCCGCTATCCAACTGCGCTCGCGCTGCGCATCGAAACTCTTGATGAAGCCGCTCAGGATGTCGGCGACCAACGCTTCGTAGGTCGTGTCCCAGCCGTACTCCCGTGTGTACAGCATCGCCTGGCGGTGCACGATCCAGCCGACGTCCCCGACCTCTAGATCGCGCAGTTGATAGGCGTTGGGTTCCGCGCGCGAATCACCCAGCACGCGGCGCACCACGCCCATCGCATCGGTGAGCGCACCGACGTCACCCGCGCCGAGCGGCTTCAACAGTCCGTCGATGTGTTCGCGGGCAGCCGCATTGATGGGCGCAAATGCTTTTCGACCCGCGGCGGTCAGGCCGACGTGCGCGGCGCGTACGTCTTGTTTGGAGTCCGTGCGGCGCACGAGCTTGCGTTGTTCGAACTTCGCCAGGATGCGGCTCAGGTAACCCGCATCGAGGCCAAGCGCATTGCCGATCTGCGCGGCCGTGGGCGCCGTGCGATGCGCGAGCTCATAGAGCACACGGCACTCGGTCAGCGTGAATCCGCTGTCGAGCAGGCTTTCTTCGAGCAGGCCGATCTGCCGCGTGTAGAAACGGTTGAAGGCGCGAATGGTTTCGACGTGGTCGGTCATGGTTGGCTCCCTGGGAGAAAGCTAAACCAAGATAGTTGACTCCGTCAACTATGAGATTTTCGGGCGTGGATGGTGTGTAATCACCGCATGGCGAAAATCTCGAACCCGGCATTCGTGGCGCGCATCTGCGGTGTGATGCTCGCCTGCACCGCCGCGCTGGGATTTGGCGCCGCACCCGCAGTCGGCGAGCCTCACAACTTAGAGTTGCCCGGCAAAGTCACACTAGATCTGGCGTGGATTCCAGCGGGCAGCTTCACCATGGGCAGCCCGGCTTCCGAATCCTTGCGCCACGCCGACGAAGCGCCGCAGACCAAGGTCACTCTGATCAAGGGCTTCTGGCTGGGACGAACCCACGTGACGATCGGCCAGTGGAAGGCGGTCATGGGCCGCGACGTGCGCGCGCAGCTCATGCATGTGATCGACGACAACGCGCTATACGACCTCGGCGGCAAGCGGCAGACGAAACGTGCCTACATGAACTTTTCGCGCGAGAAGGCTTCGGACTATCTCGCCAACGAATCCGCCGACCTGCCGATGTACTTCGTGAGCTGGGATGACGCGATGGAATTCTGCCGGCGATTGAATGTGCTTGAACGCGCCGCGGGTCGCCTGCCGGCCGGATATGAGTACAACCTGCCGACCGAGGCGCAGTGGGAATATGCGGCGCGCGCCGGCACCACCGGCGCCACCTATGCCGAACCCCTCGACGCCATCGCCTGGTACGACGCGAACAGCGCCGACGGCTATCGAGGCAAGGGCTTCAAGGTCGCGGCCGGCGCGAATGGCGGGCCGCGCGCCGTTGCAACCAAGCGCCCTAACAACTTCGGCCTGTACGACATGGCCGGCAACGTCTGGCAGTGGTGTCGCGACCGGTACGCGCTCTATCCCGGTGGCGAAGTCACCGATCCCACCGGCCCCGCCACTGGCACCGCACGTGTGAATCGTGGCGGCAGCTTCGGCAGCGGCGCGGGCGATGAACGTTCAGCGAGCCGGGCTGACAACCCGCCGGCGGAAGCCAGTGCGTACCGCGGCTTCCGGCTCGCATTGGTGAAGTAGCGTCATCGGCGCTCTGGCGACGCTTTCACACGCTCGTAGAAATCCTTGAGCACGAAGAAAGCTTTCTTCTTGGTGCCATTTTCACCGATGAGTCCTTTCCGGTTCCATCCATCCTGCACGTGCGGGAGCGGACGGCGGGGCGAGCGGAAGTCGGTGAGTATCCACGGCGTGGTTCCGCGCCACTGCGGAATGCGTTCGAGCATCGCGAGGGTCTGGCGATACAGGTCCTCCTGATATTCCTCGCTGAAACGCGTGAGGCGATCGGCATGAAATCCTTGCAGCGCATCCGCTCCGAACTCGCTGATCATCACCGGCTTCTGATAGCCGAACGACCAGTGAATCAGCGGTAGCTTGTCGGGCAGGCCGTCATACCAGCCAACGTATTGGTTGAAGCTGAGAAGATCCGTGTAGTTGCCCAACGGATCATCGACGATGCGGTGATTCGAATCCTTCGGATCCGCATGCACTTCCATGGCTGCCGAGACGAGTCGCGTGGCATCGAGCGTGCGCGCGGTGTCGATCAACTCTTTGAGAAAGCGCGTGCGAGGCTCGCTCACCGGGGTTTCGTTGGCCACCGACCAGACGATCACGCTCGCGCGATTGCGATCCCGCGTGATCAGCTCGGTGAGCTGATTCCTGGCGTTCGCGAGCGTCTGCGGATTCTCCCACTGGATAGTCCAGTAGACCGGCACCTCTTCCCACAGCATGAGGCCCAGCTCATCGGCGACGCGCGCCATGTATTCGTTGTGCGGATAGTGCGCGAGCCGCACGAAGTTGCAGCCGAGTTCCTTGGCCCATCCCAACAGCAGCCTGGCGTCTTCGACCGAGTACGCACGGCCACCGCGCAGCGGATTCTCTTCGTGCAGGGAAATGCCGCGCAGGAAGACCGAGTGTCCGTTCAGCAGGATGTCCGTGCCGCGAACCGCAATGCTGCGAAAGCCGATGCGGTCTTCGACACGCTCATCGCCGGTGGCGAGCGACACCTGGTACCGCTTCGGGTTCTCGGGCGACCACAACTTGAGATTGCGCGCGTCCAGCGAAAAGGTCGCGACACCCGCGGCATCGCTCTTCGCACTGGCCGTGAGCTTTGCCTCGGGTATCGACAGCGTCACTTGAACCGGCGCTTTCGCACCGTCGATCTGCACGCGCACGGCAATTCGCCGCAGCGAACCTGGCTCGAGCTGCACTTGATAGTCGCGGATGAACGCGGACGGGGTCTCGACGACGCTCACGTCGCGCGTGAGTCCACCGTAGTTCCACCAATCGGTGTTCACCGTCGGTACCGCCTCGGCATGCCGAGTGTTGTCCACTTTCACGACCAGTGAATTGCCGGCGGGTTTCAAAAGACCCGTGACTTCAAAGGCAAATGGCGTAAAGCCGCCGACATGGCGGCCAAGCTTGCGGCCGTTGAGATAGACGTCGGCTTGGTAGTTCGCCGCGCCGAAATGGATGAATACCCGTTTGTCGGGCAAAGACGGCGTGTAGTCGAATTTGCGCCGATACCAGACCGTGCCTTCGTAATAGAAGAGCCGGTCTTCCTGCGAGTTCCAGTCACCAGGCACCATGAGCGTCGGGCTGGCATCGAAGTCGTACTCGACCAGGTCGGACTTGTCGGCCGGCTTGCGATCGAGAAAGTAGCCGCCGCGCGGCGGGTCGACGGCATCGTATGGCTCGCGACGATAGTCGTAGTACCCGTTTTCGTAGGGATCGACGATGACGTGCCACTTGCCCGAGAGCGTCATGCCAGGCCGCGCCAGCACATTCTGGATGACCAGCGATTCCGCGCCGAATGCGCCGGTAACCCAAAGACACGCCAGCAGCGCAGCTCCGGAAGCCTTGAAGGAAGAATTCATTGGCACTGGCTGAGCCTCCATGGGCGGTGAGCCGCGATTCTAGCGATCGGTGCCGCCAGTGTGAGGATTCATCGCGAAGGATTTTCCGACCCAGAGACCACTAACAGTGACGCACTCCGGGGGATCGATGCACACCAAGCGCCCGCTCCGACTTCCTGCCATCGCAGCCGCCCTCACACTCGCCGCCTGCGGCGGCGGTGGCGGTAACGATCACAACTCCATCGACGGCGAAGGACGCACTCCTCTGCCGGTGTCCACCGCGCCGCCCGCGGGAATCGTCGGCGACGGACGAATGGCCGAGTTGCTCGAATGGGCGCGCGCCTCGCAGGAGATTCCCGGCATGAGCGCGGTGCTGGTGCGCAACGGGCAGGTGGCCGAGCTCACCGCGGTGGGCAAACGCTCGGCCGATGCCGCGGTGCTGGTGACGACCTCGGATCAGTGGATCGTCGGCTCGGTCACGAAGGCAATGACGGCGACGCTGGCCGCGGTGCTGGTGGAAGATGGCGCCATCGGCTGGGACACCACCACGAGCGAGGTGTGGCCGGAATGGAGCGCGAGCATGCACGCGGACCTTCGCGGCGTGACCCTGAGCCAGCTGCTCTCGCACACGGCAGGCCTGCCCTTCAGCGGCGAACCGGATTTCGTCAAGGACGCGGCCTCCGGCACCTTGATGGAGAAGCGCCGCCGATGGGCCGAGCAATTGCTGTCGAGCAAGCCCGACTTCCCGGTCGGCACCTGGAACTATTCGAACATGGGCTACGTGGTGGCCGGCGCGATGCTCGAAGCACGCACCGGCACGCCGTGGGAAACGCTGCTATCTACCCGCGTGTACGCGCCGCTCGGCATGACGCACAGTGGCTTCGGTCCGCCCGGCACGCCGGGCGCGCTCGATGAGCCACTGGGGCACAACGACACGAATTCGGGATTCAAACCGATACCGGTCGGCCCGGGTGCGGACTTTCCCAAGGCGGTGGCGCCGGCGGCCGGCGTCCACACCACGCTCGCAGACTACGCGCGCTACCTCATGGCGCACATCGAAGGCGAGCGCGGCGTTCCGGGCCTGCTCAGCGTCGAGTCGTTCCACACCCTGCATCAGGTGGTAGCGGCAAACTACGCCCTCGGCTGGTGGCAGCAGCAGTTCGGTCCGCTACCCGGCGTCGTTTACTACCACGCCGGCACCAACGAGCTGTGGTACGCCAAGGCCTGGTTCTCGCCGGCGAACAACGTGGGATTGTTCGTCACGGCGAACGCGGCGCAGCACCGCGCCAGCACGGCGATCGACATCTTCGATGAAGTGATGCGTCGTCGCGTGGCGGCGAGCCCGTAAAACGTCAACCGGCGGGTTCCGCGATCGCGGTCATCTCCGGCTCCTGGCGCGGCCGCCAGTGCTTGCCGCGATAGGCAATCGAGGCGGTATGCAGATCCCACAGCGTGTTGACGCTGGTGTGATCGAGCAGCTCCTGCTCGAGCTGCGCAATCGCGTCGCTCGAGATGCGCAGCTGCGGATCGAGCTGCCGAAGTCGCGACAGATTCTCGGCCAGCAGGTGCCGCAACATGAGCGCGTTCACGGGCATCTCGTCGACCGGCACGGTGATCGCGAAGTTGATCGCGCCTTCGTTGGCGACGTCGTGCAGCCAGAATGACGGCCAATACAGCACATCACCGGGGCGGATGCGCGCCTCGAACAGCGGCGCATCGTCGGCAATGGCCCTGAAGTCGCCGCCGCGCAGGTCGAGGGTACTGATGGTGAAGTTCTTCTGCCCGGTGATCGGATGCAGCTTGAGCGCCCGCCCGTGCTGCGGCGGGATGAGGAGCACGTGCTTCTCGCCAATGAGCTGCATCAGGCATTTCGCTTCGCCGCCGTAGTCGTGGTGGACCACGGTGCCGTTCTTGCCGGTGCCGAGGATCATCTGCGCGTAGATGAGCTCGGATTCGTGCAGGAACGTCGGCGGCGCGAAATCGGCAGCGAGCATGGCGAGCTCGGTGTTCACGCGCGCCTGCTTGCCCGCACCGCCCCAGAAATTCGCCGACGCGGGGCCCTCGAACCAATAGAGCATGCGCGAGTTACTGGAGCGGATCTCGCGCGCGAAATCACGGAACGTCATCTCGAGGAATTTCGCCCGCGAATAGTCGCGCTTGTCTTCTTCATAGATCAGCGGCTGGATGATGACGTCGGCGATCTGGCTCTCGAGATATTCCAGCGTCCACTTGCGATACGCGGGCAGGTGCGTCGCGCCGCCGCGCAGCAGGAACGGCTTGCGAAACCGGTACTGCTCGAGATAGGTGCAGCGATCGATGCGGTCGAGCACGTCGACGGCCTGGGGTGTTGAGGGCATGGGTCTTCCTGGCTAGCTATCCGAGCCGCGCAAACGGTCCACGTAGATGCCCGGGCTCGATCCGTCGATGCGCGACGCGCCGACCGCCTGGACGTAGAAGCCCACGGCATCCGTGGGTCCGCCGATGATGGCGTAGGCATAGCCAAGGTCGCGCATGGCGTGCAGGCTCGCGAGCAGCAGGCACTTGCCGAGCCCGTCGGCGCGGTACTCCTCGAGCACTCCGACCGGACCGAAGAAGTTGCGGTACGTGCTCTCGTGGCAGGCAAAGCCGATGATCTCGCCGTCGCGCGTGGCGATGTGGGCGGACACCGGAACCCGCGCGAAGCAGACGTCGCATTCGCTCGCCCAGCCGGCGCTGAAGGTCTTGGCGACCCACTCGACCACGAGGCTCTTCTCATAGGCGCGCGGCCGCCGGACCGTGATGCCGTGTGCGGCGAAGTCGGCCAGCATCGGCTCCACGGGCGGCAGGTCGTAGAGCCGCACGAGCATGTCGGTCATGGCGTTCGCTTGCATGCGCTCAGGACGCCCTGTGATTCCGCAACGCGATGACGAAGCGCCCGATGAACGCCACGCCGATCTGTGCGAGCAGCAGCCACAACACGCTCTCGAGCCCCGCGAACGACGTGGTCCACCCGCCGCGTACGGCGAGCGTATAGAAACCCGCGTTGGCGGCGACCATCAGCAACACGGTCTTGAGACGGAAGTGTTCGAACCCCGCCCGCACGGCCTCGTCGAGGTAGTGCGGACGCGTCAGTCCCTTGGTCCCCCAGCTGGTGTTGTGCGAGTTGAGCGCCGCATAAGTCATGATCAGGAAAGACACCGCGGGGCGCGACGTCCAGTACGTGACCAGGCAGCGCAGCAGGCCGCGAAACACCTCGCGCGCGTAACCATGCGCGAGAACCAGGACCGCGACTAACATCACGGCCAGCAATGTCAGGGGCTTCACGATCGCCGCTACATGCAGGTTGCCACCGATCACCAGCGCCGTCATGCACAAGGTGTAGAGCGTCTGGCAGGCGATCGAGAATCCATAGAAGCGATTGGTGGCCGCCGTGATCCGCCCCGACGCCGACACCGCCAGCTGCGTGCCAAGCAGCGCCAGCAGCCCGAAGAAGCTCGCATCTACCAGCGCGCGCCATGGGCCGCCCGCGCCGACGGCCAGGGCGGCGAAGTGATGCAACGACGAGAAGATGAGCACCGCGAACGCCGGCATCAGCCACTCGATGAGGAAATACGCGGCGTGAAAGCTGGTGGCCGAAAGAATGCGCAGCTTCTGCGGCAGCGTGCGGTTGGCGCTTCGCGCGTAGTCGAGCACGCGCGTGAACATCCACAGGCGGCAGGCAACGCTGCTGCATTTCCAGCGGCGGCGCTGGCACAGCAACTCGTTCCAGCTTTCGCACTTGTCGATGGCCGCGTTCGCCTGCGGAACGTAACCGAGCTCCCAACGGCTGTCCGGCTGAAACACGATCTCGAGCCCGAGGATGCGGTCCTCGGCCAGGAACATGTTCGATTCGAACGGTCCGAGCTGCTCCAGCCCGCGTAGATAGCTCTGCATGACGCGCCCGTTGGCGGGCGGTGGCGCGGCGAACTCGTCGTTCGCCGCCGGTGCAACCGGCTGCTTGCGCCACACCGCATCGCTGCGTGTGAGGCACAACTGTCCCGACAGCACGCTCATGTAGCCCATGAGCATCTCGGTGGGCCAGAGCAGGATGCGCTCGATGGCGATGTCACCGTATTGCCACGACCCTAACAAGTCGGTGGCGCCCTGCGGCAACGGCATGTGCGAACGCGCCGAGACGGCGGCGACGTTGGCCGAGTGCGCGATGCTGCGCCACATCTCGTGCACCGCGCTCGCGTCGGGGCTGGTACCCACGTCGACCTGCAGGAAGTACGCCGGCCGCGTTTCCCGGCAGGCGATCTCGAAAAAACAGCGGTGCGAATCGAGCTTGCCGCGGTTATCGCGCTTGATGAACAGCACGATGCGCTGGCGATTCGCCTCCGGCGTGAGATTGGTGAGATTGCCGGCCTCGCGGCGCAGCGCGGCTTCGTGATCGCCCTGCGCCGGCAGGTCCTGCGGCGCGAACTGCAGCAGGTGACGGTCGATGGACGACTCGAACAGGTGATAGTCGGCGCGCGGATCGAGCAGCGCCGGTTGATAGATGCCCAGCCGCTGGGCATAGGCCGCAAAGCCCGCCGACATGCGCTCGATGCCATCGACCAGGATGCAGATGGTGAACTCCTGGCCGATGCGCGGCTCGCCCGCGCCGACGAAATAGTCCGCGCCGCGCGCCAGCGCGCTCAGCGAGGTGTGATAGGCGGAGACCTCTTCGTTATAGGCCGTGAGGCACACGGTCAGCAGGTCGGGCGCGCTCTGCGGCTCGAAGCGCGGACTGCCGGTGCCGGTGTCGACATCCACCTTCCTGAGGCCGTGATAGTCGAGGCGCGTGAGCGCAGTCTTGAGAATCGTGGCACGCGCGGGCCCGGAGGCTTTCCGGCGCGCGCGCGGCACGATCAGACGTTCGTATTCGAGAGGTTGCCCGGTCGCCATGCGTTCCCCTAAATCGCGCCGACGGCACGCAGTGTGTTCATCATCTCGACGCGCAGCTGCTGCGCCAGCTCGCGGATGGTTTCCTCGCGATGCAATTGCGCGCTGTATTCGAAACTGAGCTCGAGCACGCCATTCCTGACGAAGCCGAGGAGACTCAGCGTCCGCTCGCGCGGCGTCCGCGGGTCGTGCGTAACGCCCTGGATGTGGCGGACGGCCTCGGACATGCGCGTGGGAATATCGGCATCGGCGCGCTCGTGCGCCGACAGCGTGTCGTTGACAGTCCCGAGATAGTTGAACCACACCTCGGCCTTCGGAATCCGGCGCGCCCGCTCGGCCACCTCTTCACGTTCGCAGGCCACCTGCAGCGGCAGCAGGCCCGCCCCGCCCTGCGGAATGAGCTCGAGTTGCTGGTGCATTTCCAGGAGCTCGCGCTGTGCATCGGCGGCCGGCACGCGCTCGAGCAGCACGCGGTTGCGAATCGAGAACGCGCCGACGGTCCGCGACAGATCGATTCCGAGCGCGTCCTGAACGTGCTGGCGCCCCGCGTCGTGGATGTCGAGCGCCACCGCATCGGCTCCGTTCCAGCGCATGAGCACGCGCGCGAGCGCGATGGCGATGAAGTTCCGCGCCGTGATCCCGAGCTGTCGCGGCACATCGAGATGTACCGCCTGGCTCGAGGCGGCGTCGAGTTGCAGTCCGGTGTGCTGGGAGGAATGCGCCACGTTGATCTGCGGCGTATCGTTCTGCGGATAATCGAGCGGCAACGGTGCGCACCTGCTCCACGGCAGCGCTTCCCAGTAGGCAATCTGCGCGCAGAACGCCGCGGAGCTCACGTACTCACGATAGAGCGGCGCCCACTTGCCGATAGATAGGGTGTTGGCTGACGCTGGCTGCGCACCGGCTCGCAACGCCGCGTAGGCCTCGATGAGGTCTTCGAGCAGCACCACGGTGGAAAATCCGTCCGCCACGAGGTGGCTCACGCAGAACAGCAGCTTGCGCACGCCCTGCGAGTCGACGATCTCGGCCGCGCAGGACAGCGGCCCTTGCTCGATAGACAGACGCGCGTGCACACGATCGGTGGCGGCACGGATCTCATCGGGCGCCTGCGCCTCGAGCCAACCGCAGCCCAGGGTCTCGGCAAACACCGCCGGCTGGTCGCATTCCGCTGCAATGTGCTGTCGCCACCGGCCATCGGTCCGCGTGAGTCGCGCGCGCAAGGCGTCGTGCGTACCGGCGAGCCGCTCGAACGCACGCTGCAGGATCGCGAGGTCCAATGGCCGCGGCAGGTCGAACATGAAGTTGATGAAGAACTTGCGCCACACGAACTCATTGCCGAGCGCCGCGAGCTGGTCGGCGAGCAGCGGCGCCGGGCCGGAATACAGCGACCGACCGCTGTCATCGCCGACCTGCTCGGCGATGCCGGCCAGCGCGCGCACGGTCGGCAGGCGATAGATGTCGCCGACCCGCAGTTTCAGGCCTTGCTTGCGCATGCGCCCGATGAACATGAGCACGCGGATGGAGTCGGCGCCGTGCGCGAACACATCGTCATCGAGCGTGAGGCTTTGCACGCCGAGCAGATCGGTCCACGCCGAGGCGATCGCACGCTCGACGGATGTTTGCGGCAGCTCCACGGACTGCGCCGCGGCGAATTCCGGCGTCTGCAGCGGACGCGCGCCCAGTTGTTTCAAATCCAGCTTGCCGTTCGCGGTGTGTGGCAGGCGCTCCAGGCGCTCGATGACCGCGGGAATCATGTAGCGTGGCAGCAGCATCTGCAGTTGCGCGCCGAGCACCCGTGCCGACCACGCGTCGCCATCAGTCACCACGAACGCCGCCAGAAATGACGCGCCGTTGGCGCGCTGCCTGACAACCACGGCAGCTTGTTTGACGCCGGGCAGCGTCTCGAGCGCGGCCGCCACCTCCGCCGTTTCGATGCGGAAGCCGTTGACCTTGACCTGGTGGTCCTGCCGCCCGCGAAAGACCAGGTCGCCATCGGCGCGCCGGCACACCCGATCGCCAGTCTTGTAGAGGCGCTGTTCCGGCAGCGACGCCGGCAGCGTCGTCGGAAATGCCCCGGCCGTGAGCTCGGGCTGATGCAGATAGCCGCGTGCCAGGCCGTCGCCCGCGATATAGAGATCGCCGTCGACGCCGATGGGTACCGGCGCCAGCTCGCGGTCGAGCACGTAGAAGCGGGTGTTGGCGATCGGCCGGCCGATCACCACGTCTTTCTCGATGCGCTTGACCGCCGACCATACGCAGGTCTCGGTGGGTCCGTACATGTTCCACAGCGCGAGCAGTGGCCGCGCGAGTAGTTTGTCCCGGAGCGCTTCGGGCAGCGCCTCCCCGCCACACAAGGCCTTGAGATCCCGCTGCGGCGACCAGCCGTAATCCATGAGCCCGAGCCAGGTCGTGGGCGTGGCCTGGACCACGGATACCGCGTGCGTGTCGATGAGGCGTGCGAGCTCGGCGGGATCGGCATATTCGCCGGGCCCGGCGATCACCACCGTGGCACCGCTCACGAGCGGCGCGAAGAGCTCGAGGGTGTGGATGTCGAACGACGGCGTGGTCACAGCGAGCATCACGTCGTCCGTGTGAATTCCCGGTTCCTTCTGCATCGAACGCAGGAAATTGGTGAGGCTGCGATGCTCGATCATCACGCCTTTCGGCTGACCCGTGGATCCCGAGGTGTAGATCACGTAGGCGAGGCGGTTGCCGCCCTGCCAGCCCGTCGTGGCCGAGGGATTGGTGTCCGGCTGCGCTTCGAGCACCGCGCGGAAGCTGCCGTCGTCGAGCAGTACCGCCGCCGCCGGATCGCCGACCCCCGCCGCGGTGGCACGCGAGGCAATCACGGTGCGCACCCCGGCGTGGCCGGCCATGTGGGCCAGCCGTGCCGCGGGATACGCCGGATCGAGCGGTAGATAGGCGGCTCCGGCCTTCACCACCGCGAGCAGCGCCACCAGCATGTCCGCCGAGCGCTCGAGGCTCACGCCGATGGGCAGATCCGCCTGCGCGCGGCCGCTCGCGCGCAGCCAGTGCGCGAGCTGGTTCGCGCGCCGGTTCAGCGCATCGTAGTCGAGGCGCTGCTCGCCGCAGATCACCGCGATCTTGCGCGGGTCGCTCGCGGCACGCGCTTCGAACAATTCGTGGAACGCCACTTCGGGCGCGTACGGCGTCGCACTGTCGTTGCCGAGCGTGAGCAACGCCGCCTGCTCTTCGTCGGAGATCATCCGCAGCTGGCCGACGCGCTTGCGCGGCGACTTCAGCAGATCGCGCAGCAGAGAGGCGAAGTGCGCGGCCATGCGGCCGATGCGGTCCGGGTCGAAAATGCCGGTGTTGTACTGCCAGTCGAAATGCAGTCCCTGTGCCGTCTCGTGCGCGGACACGTTGAGCTCATAGACCGACGCGCCCGGCAGCGTGAACTCCGTGCGGCACTGGAGACCCTGCATGGATACTTCGGCGACGACGTTGTTGTGCAGCACGAACGACAATTGCGCGAGTGGTGCATGGCTCGAGGCCTTCGACTCGCGCGCCACCTCGACCGCCACGCGCTCGATGGGGATGCCCTGGTGCTCGATGTCGCGCAGATAGTGCGCATGCGTGCGCGCGATGAAGTCCGCACCCGTGTCGGCGGCCTGGATGCGCAGCCGCATCGCCAGCACGTTCATGAAGAGTCCGACGAGCGGGGACATCTCGTCGCGCAGCCGGTTGGCGATCGGCGTGCCGACGATCATGTCTTCGTCACCACTGTAGCGATGCACCAGCATTCCGAAGGCACTCATCAGCACGACGAACAAGGTCGTGCCTTGCGCGCGCGCGAAGGTCTCGAGCCGCCGCAGGGTGGCGACATCGATGTCGTGGCTCACGCGAGCCGTCGCATACGACTGAACCGTCGGTCGCGGCCGGTCGAGAGGCAGGCCATGCAGCGCCGGCGGATCCTTGAGCCGCTCCTTCCAGTACCGCAGTCCCGCGCCGAACCACGCCGACTCTTCCGCGTCCTTCTGCCACAGTGCGTAATCGGAATATTCGATCTCGAGCGGCGGGCATGACGGCGCGCGGCCCCGGGCGACGGCGTTGTAGCACTCGCCGATCTCCCGCAGCAGCACGCCGATCGACCATCCATCGGAGCAGATGTGATGCGTCGTGAAAACGAAGATGTGCTGCTCGTTCGCGAGCCGGATGAGCGTGCTGCGGCAAGGAAATCCGTCTTTGAGCCAGAAACGCCGCCGGTGCAGCTCGCCTAACAGGGTCTCGATGACCTGCGGCGCCGCGCCCGACCGATCGAGCGATTCGAAGGGCGTATCGTCCGCGGAAAGCACTTCCTGATACGGTCTTCCGTCCGCCGCTTCCGGGTACCGGGTTCGCAGCGGCGCGTGTCGCTCGATGATGAAAGCAATCGCCGATTTCAGCGCACCGACATCCACCGTGCCCTGGAGCTTCACGACCACGGTGAGGTGCGACATGTCGCCCACCTCGGCCAGCTCCTCGCCCAGCCACAGATTCTCCTGGCCGTAGGCGAGTGGCAGGCGTCCCGCGTGCGCCGCGCGTTTCATCGGCGGCGGAGCGAGTCTCGCGACGCTGGCATTGACGGCGGTGAGCGCCCGGATCAGACCGGACTTGTTCTCCCGGATCAGCGAGACCAGCGCGGGTGCTATGCCACCCTGCGGCAGTTGCAGGCGCAACTGCTCGCCGTCGACCGACATGCGCACGCCGGAGCGCGCGCACTGCGCGATCACGTCGGCAACGTCAGCGCGTCCGGCTGCTTCGGCGTTCATGACTGCAACGCGACCGGCCCATGGGCCTGCGAAGTGCCGAAGCTGCGCGGCAGCGGCGCCGGGCCGTGCTGCCGCTGCGTTTCCTGGCGCACGCCGCCGAATTCCATGACCACCACGCGATCGGCGTGATGGAAGTAGCGGTCGTCGTGCGTGATCACGATGACCAGCTTGCCGTCGGCGCGCATCTGCTGCAGCACTTGCGTGTAGAAGATCTCGCGGAACTCCGGATCCTGGTCCGCCGCCCATTCGTCGAGCAGATAGATCTGGCGATCGTCGAGCAGCGCAACCACGAGCGCCAGGCGCCGCCGCTGGCCGTCGGAGAGCTTGGTGGTGGAGAATCTGCCCGCTTCGAACCGCACCTTGTCCTGCAACCCGAACAATTGCAGATACTTCTGCATCGCGGCCTCGCGCGCGGAATCCAGCGGACCATACACGCGTTCGAACAGATAGTAGTTCGAATAGATCACCGCGATCTGCTCGCGCGCCGCGCCGAGGTTGTGCGGACCGACGCGCGTGTCATCGAAGCGGATCTCACCGGACTCGGCCGCGTAGTGCAGCGAGATGAGCTTGCTCAGCGTCGATTTGCCCGAGCCATTGCCGCCGACCACGAATACCACCTCGCCCCGGCGAAAGCGCAGCGTGATGGGCTGCAGGCGGAAGCCCTCACCGGGCTCCGCGGCATTGTGATATCGATACTGCAGGTTGCGCACTTCGAAGGTGGACCACGCACCGATGGGCTCGCCCGCCACCGGTTCTTCGATGAGCGCCTCGAGCTCTTCGATCTGCGCCAGCGCCACCGAGCCGCGCTGGATATTGGGCAGCAACATGTAGGCCATCATGATCGGCAACATGACGTACAGCAGCGCCATGACGATGGCGTAGATGTCGGTGAGCTGGAAGCTGAAGTAGCGCGGCAGCACGAATGCCACGAGGCCGATGACGAAGAACGAGATCAGCTCCACGAAGCTGCCGGCGACGTGCAGGTAGGTATCGGCGATCTTGTCGATGCGCGCGGCCTTCAGCTCCGGGCCGACGACCTCCTGCTCGAGGAACTGTTCGGACTTCTCGCGTGCGAGCTTGAGCTCGTACGCGCCGAACACGATGCCCTTGACGCCGCCCTGCACCTGGTCGCGAATGCGGCGCGACTGTTCCATGTAGCCGAGCGAAATGCGCAGCGGAATGCGATTGAGGAACAACCCGCCGACGATCACCGCCACGGCGCACAGGAACACGCGCCAGTCGAGCCACGCGAGATAGACGAGCATCCCGGTGACCGTGGTCACCTGCACCGCGACCATGGGCAGGCAAACCGCCGCAAAGCTCACGCGCCCGATGTCCTCGACGAGGATGTTCGTGAGGCGGGCCATGCCGAAGGTATCGATGTCCTGCACGCTGGCGCGATTGATCTTGCGGCACAGGCGGATGCGCATGTCCGCGGCGAGATCCTTGACCAGGTACGTGACGAGGATCAGCGACATCGCCTTGGCGCCGAAGGTGACCAGGCACAGCGTGAAGAACAGGACGGCGAAATTTTCCGCGAGCCACCCCTGTGCGCGCGCCGCCGGATCGAGCATGCCGCCCGGTCCGATGCCGTGCATGAGGAACGGGATGATCAGGCTGTAGCAGATACCGGCGACGAGACTGAGCGTCAGTGAAGACCACAGCAGCTTGGGCGAGCTCTGCAGGATCAGGCGCGTGAGCGTGAGGCGCCCGGTTTTCACATGGCTGTCGTTCATATCAACATCTCGTTCGTCGCCACCGCCTGCCCGGGGGCTTCGTACATCAGCATCGACACGGCGCGAAGTTGCAGCTTCTGATCGACGACCTTCGCCAGCTGGCGCACCGTGGGCGACTCGAACAGCGCAGTCACCGGCAGCTCGATGCCGAAAAGTTTCTCCGCCTGGACGATGAGCTGGGTACCCAGCAGCGAATTGCCGCCCAGCTCGAAGAAGTTGTCCTCGACGCCCGCGACTTCGATTCCGAGCAGCGAACACCACAGATGGCCGAGCTGCCGCTCCGCCGGCGTTTCGGGGGGCGCGTCGCGTACATGGGCCACCGGCATCGGCAACGCGTTGCGATCCACCTTGCCGTTGGGATTGAGCGGCAGCGCCGACAGGTGCTGGTACAACGTGGGCCGCATGTAGTCGGGCAGATAGCGCGACAGGTGCCCGCGCAACGATTCGTTGAGGGTGGCGATGTCGGCCGGCGGCTCGCCGGTGGTGTAGTAGGCGACCAGCGTCGCTTCGCCGTTGGGTAGTTTGACCACGTGCGCCACGGCCTTCTTGACGTCGCCGTGCGCCGCCAGCAGCGCTTCGATCTCGCCGGGCTCGATGCGCACGCCGCGCAGACTCACCTGGTGGTCGACGCGCCCGAGGAACTCGAACTGTCCGTCGTGCAGCAGCCGTACGCGATCGCCCGTCTTGTAGAGGCGCTCGCCGGTCGCGAACGGATGGGGGATGAATTTCTGCGCGGTGAGCTCCGGCTGATTGAGATATCCCGACGCGAGACTCAATCCGCCGATGTGCAGCTCGCCGGGCACGCCGGGTGGCTGCTGCTGCAGATGACGATTGAGGACGTAGAAGCTCGCCGTGGGATGCGGCTTGCCGATGCAATAGTGCGCGGAGTAATTCGCGCCCGGGCGATAGCTGGCGCAGACCACGGCCGATTCGGTCATGCCATAGAGCTCGATCAGCTCCACGTCCGGGCGCCAGGCGCGAATCGCGCGCAACAGATCGTCGGCGACCGATTCGCCACCGACCAGCAGCAGGCGCAGCTTTTCATAGCCGCCGCCACCCTGCTCCACGACCCGCTCCAGCCATCGCGACATGAGGCTCGGCACCGCGTGCAGGATGGTCGCGTCCTGCGTGGACGAGATCAGCAGATCGAGATCGCGGATCGCATCGCGGGCGAGCATGCGCACGCAGGCGCCGCTCACGAGCGGCAGCAGGATCTCCAGCAGCGAAATGCCAAAAGCCTGAGAGCCGAGACAGGGAATCTCATCCGATGCGTCAAACCGCATCAGCGCCTTGTTGGCTGACAGCGAGTGGAAAAGACTGCGATGCGATACGAGTACGCCCTTGGGTTTGCCGGTAGAGCCCGAGGTGTAGATGACGTACGCGGAATCGGCGGCGGTGGTTTGAACGGCCGGCGTCGACACCTCGGCCGCCAACAGCGCCGCCAGATCGAGCACCGGCAATGTGGTCTGCGGTGCGCTGCCGTCGCCGAGAACCAGCGATGCGCCGGAATCCTCGAGCATGAATCCGATGCGCGCCTCCGGATACGCCGGATCGAGCGGCACGTAGACGCCGCCCGCCTTGAGCGTCGCGTAGAGAGCCACGACGAGCCGTGCGGAACGTTCGCAGAAAATCGCGACACGGAACTCCTGGTCACGTGGACGATGGGCGCGAAGGTGCGATGCCACTCTCTCGGCCTGTGCTTCCAGCTCCGCGTAGGTGAGATGCCCGTGCGCATCAGCGATCGCGATATTCAGCGGCGTCTCGCGCACCTGCCGCGCGATGAGATCGTGTATGCACACCGGCGCGGGGAAATCGCTGGCCTCGGGCGCACCGTGGCCCGTCGCCCGGTCCACCCGCAGCGGCAACTGCGCAAGGTCGTATTCCGGACTGGCGATACATCGCAGCAGCAGTTCCTGGAAATGGCGCGCGAACCTCGTCACCGTGTTGTCGCGGAACAGCGCGGTGTTGAATTCCCAGCGCAGCGCCGCGCCGCCACTTTGTTTGTACACGTGCAGTGTCAGGTCGAATTTGGCGACGCCGGGATCGCGAAACATCGGCGTCACGGTGGTACCGGCGAGGCAGAGCTGCGTCTGCTCTTCTTCCTGGATGACCAGCATGAGCTGCACCAGCGGGTTGTGCGAGAAGCTGCGCGCGGGGCGCACCTGGTCCACGATCACGTTGAACGGCACCTGCTGGTTCTGCATCGCGCGGTCGATGACCTGTTTCGCGTGCTCGACCAGGCCGGCAAAAGTCCGCGGCGCTTCGAGATCGAAGCGGAACGCGAGCGTGTTCACGAGGTTGCCGAGCGTGCCGAAGAATTCGCGGCGCGTGCGATTCGCCACGGCCGTACCGATCACGACATCGTGACAGTCGCTGTAGCGCGCCACCAGCAGCGCGAACGCCGCCTGCAGCACGGTGAATACGCTGGTTTCATGATCGCGCGCGAACTGCTCGATGCGGGCAAGGTCCTGCGCCGCCAGCTCCGTCGCGAGCGTCCTGCCGGCGAACGTCTGGATCGCGGGCCGCAGGAAATCGCCGGGTATGCCGTGCAGCGCCGGAGCGCCGGCCAGTGAGTCTTTCCAGAACGCCACTGCCTGGCGATAGTTAGGCGATTTCTCGCTGCGCCGCTGCCAATCGGCGAAGTCCACGTATTGATGCCCGGCGAACGCCGCCGGCGATTCGCCAGAACCGGCCGCTATCCGCGCGTAGGTCTCGGACAGGTAGCGCACGAACAACTGGCAGCTGTGGCCATCCATCGCCACCTGGTGAAACACCAGGCTGAGCACGTAACGCCCAGGCGCGAGCCGCAACAGCATGGCACGCACCGGCAATTCCCTGGCGAGGTCGAAGTGTCGCGCCTCGTGCTGGCGCAACGCGGCTTCGATCCTGGCCTCTGTGTCGGGCTCGAGCGCAAAGTCCGTGAAAGCGAGCGGCAACGACGACGCCGGCGCGATCTGCTGCACGGTGCGATCGCCTCGGACCACATACGTGGTGCGCAGGATTTCGTGCATCGAAATGACTGCGTCCAGCGATTTGCCGAGCGCCGCTCGATCGAGCGCGCCCTCGATCATGAAGGCCAGCGGGATGTTCCCGTAGGGTATCGACGGCGCCATGCCCTCCATGAGCAGCACGTTCTGCTGGATGTCCGACAACGCCGCGTGGCCGTCGTGCTGCACGCTGATCACGGGGGTGGCGGCCTCGCGCTGCATCTTGATCTGGCGCAGCAGGTCGACGATGTCGTCGCGATGCTCGCGTATCAACATGACGTCCTCGGCCTGCAGCGCGCCTTTCGGCGCATCGATGACGAGCTCGTCGTCCTGCGTCGAGACGTGTACGCCCTTGTTGAAGAGCACCGTCAGGACCGACGTCGCATTCATAGTCGCAATACCTCGCGCGAAGCCTGGGTCCGTGGATCGATCTGCAGCTGCGCCGCGAGCGATGTGCGCTCCGCGATCCGCAGCTCGATGCGTTCGGCGAGCGTTGCCAGCGTGGATCCCTGCAGCTCGGCCCAGTCGAGGTCGGTGTCGAAATGCTGGTGGATCTCCGCCGCCAGGCTGACGACGCTCAACGAATCGCCGCCGACGCTGAGGAAGCTGTCGTTGATGCCGAACTCCCGCGCGCCGAGCAGTCGTTGCCAGATGGCGCGCAGCAACCGCTGGGTGGCGGTGAGCGACAAATCGTCTTCGACCGTTGGCTTCGCATCGGGGATCGGAAGAGCCCGTCGGTCTATTTTTCCGTTCAGCGTCATCGGCAGCGCCGGCAACAGCACGAAGACCGCCGGTTCCATGTACGCCGGCAGCCGATCGCGCAGATGCTCGCGAAGCGCGGGTTCGAGGCTGCGTTCGACGCGGTTGCGCTGCGGGTCGTTGCAGAGCTCGCGCGTGGTGTCGATGGGCTCGTCGTACATCGCCGCGGTGAGGCCCGGGTTGCGATCGCCACGGCGCAGCAACACGTGAAAGCGATCATGGTTCGAGCCCGTGCCCAGGGCGAACTCCACTTCACAGCCGTGGCGCTGCGCGAGATCCAGCCACTCGACTGGATCGACGGCATCCTCATCGTTCCTGAGCCTCGCGTTGGGAATATTCCGGATGACGAGCGCGCCCTGCGCGGCGAATCGCTCGTGCAGCTGCACCGACCAATCCCGCCGCGACGATGCCCATTCCAGAGTCGCGGGCTTGACGGCCGCCCGCGCGCCCGGCGCCGCGCGATGAATGATCGCGTCGTAACGAAAGACGTTCATTTCATTGGTTTCGCGCGCGAGCTTGGGCAGCACTTCCACGAACTCCACGCCCGGCAGGGCGCGCACGGCGCTCAGGAAAAATTCGGGCGCAACGACCAGCTCGCGGTCGGTGCGCAAGCGCTCGCGCAGGCGCTGCTCGAAGAACCCGGCATCCGATGGCCCCTGGAAGCGCAGCACCGAAGCGTGGAATTGTTCATTCCAGTTGAGGTTGCGGACGTCGCCGACGAACAAGCGCCCTCCCTCGCTCAGCATGCCGATGAGACGCGCGAGCGTGTCGCACAGAAAGCGATCGTTCGGGAAGTAGTGAATGACGGAATTGATGACGATGGTGTCGAAGCGCTGTCCTTCCAGCGCTTCGAGCTCGTGCGCCGCGCCGGCGAGGCACACGACCTTGCGCGCGTTCTCGCCGAGCAGATGCAGGTCGCGCGCGAGCCGGGCGACTATCTCCCTGGAGATGTCGGTGGCCGTGTAGTGCTCGCAGTGCGCAACCAGCGGCGCGAGCAGCAACCCGGCACCGCAACCGACCTCGAGCAATCGCCGCGGCGCGAACGCCCGAATGCGCGCGACGGTGGCGTCGCGCCAGCCGAGCATCGCCGGCTCCGGAATCGCGGCCCGCGTATAGCTGCTGTTCCAACCGGTGAAATCGGCGAAGGCTGGTTTGCGTGAGCGATAGGTGCGATCGAACGCAATTTCCCACTGGGCCATGGTGGCCGCCGCGGCGTCGGCGCCGGACAGCGAACCGGCATCGACCGCCACGTAAGCCACCAGCCGGCTCGTGCCTTGCCACGGCTGCGGCTCGACGGCGACGGCCGTGACTGCCGGATGCTCGGCGAGGGACCTTTCGATTTCTTCCGGCTCGACGCGAAAGCCGCGCACCTTGACCTGGCGGTCTACACGCCCGAGAAATTCGAAGTTGCCGTCGGGCAGCTCGCGCACGCGATCACCGCTGCGAAACATGAGCGGTGAGAGCGCGGGCGAAAAGGGATTTCGCACGAACCTCTCGGCGGTGAGCTGCGGCCGCCGGAGATAGCCGCGCGAAATTCCCACGCCGGCGATATATAGCTCTCCCGCCTCGCCGGACGCGACCGGCGCGCGCGCTTCATCGAGTACCAGGCAATGCGTATTGCCGATGGGCCGGCCAATGTGGATTGTCTGCTGTCCGGGCCGGAATTCACCGGTGGTCGACCACACAGTCACCTCCGATGGTCCATACGCGTTGAAGAACCTGCGCCCTGCGCACCAGCGCTCCGCGAGTTCGCGACTGCAGGCTTCGCCGGCGACGATGAGCGTCGTGACTGAACGCCACGCTTGCGGGTCGAGCGTGGCCAACATCACCGGAGGCAAGGTGGCGTGAGTGATCTGACGTTCGGCGATGAAACGCGACAACGCGGCCGGCGACTTCACCGTCTGCTCGTCGGGCAAACAAAGCTGCGCACCGTTCGCGAGAGCCATGATCCACTCGAATGTCGCGGCATCGAATGAGAAGGACGCGAACTGCAACACGCGACTGCGGGTGGAAACGTCGAACAGCAACGACTGCTCGTGCGCGAGATTCACCAGGCCGCGGTGCTCGAGCAGCGACGCCTTGGGCCGGCCGGTGGAACCGGAGGTATACACCGCGTAGGCGAGGTTTCTTGCCTGCGGATTGCGCGGCGCGTTGAGCACGCCCTCCGGTGCCGAGGCCGCGATGTCATCTTCGTCGAGCAGCAGTGCATGCGCCGAACCGGCGACGGCTTGCGTGGCGCGGGTACACACCACCACGCGCAGCGCTGCATCCTCGACCATCTCGCCGAGCCGTCGCGGTGGATAGGACGGGTCGAGTGCAACGTAGGCGCCGCCGGCCTTGAGGATGCCGAGCGCGCCGACGATGAGGTCGATGCCGCGCGGTACGCTGAGCCCGACCAGGGTGTCCGGCTTCACGCCGCATCGAAGCAGCCGGCGCGCCAGAATCGCGGACGCGCGCTCCAGTTCCTCGTAGCTGCACGAGCCACGCATGTCGCTCACCGCCACGCTTCGCGGGCTGAGCTGCGCCTGCCGCTCAACCAGCCCATGAATGCAAAGCGATGGATCGAAAGCCATTCCGCGCGAACGCACCGACGCGCTCGTCCCTGAACCTGTCATCCCCTTCTCCTGTCCTTGCCGCGCGCGAGATGTGTTCAGTAAGCCGCGGTACTCTCCAGTTGATCGAAGAGCTTCTGGATGTTCTGCGCCTGGAAGCCAGTGACTTCGGTGCGCTCGATGAATTCGAACATCATTCCGCTGTTGTCTTCGCGCTTCGTGAACAGCTGCAGCAGCCCGTCGCCGCGGATTATCTCGGTGGCGAACTGCGCCCCTGAGTCGGCTAGCTGCCGCGCGGTCGCTTCGAGGTTGTCGACGACGATGGCGATGTGCTGCACGCCGGGGCCGTAACGGTCCACATAGCGGCAGACTTGCGAGGCGGGGTCTGTGCCTTCGATGAGCACGATGGTGAACTTGCCGCCGTCCATCTCGGCGGAGCGCATCCCGGAGAATTTGCCCTGCACTTCGCGCCTTTTCAGCAGTGCAAAGCCGAAAATCGACTGATACATCTCGACCGCCGCGTCCAGATCGCGCACGGCGATCGCAACATGATCGACCTTGCCCATGCGGTGCAGATTCGCCTTCATCGTGAATTCCCCCGGTCCTTCCTTGTAATCTCGGCGCGGGGGCGCGTGCAGCGTTCCGGTCGCGCGCCATCCTGGCGCGGCAACGACGGCAATGCAGGGACCCCTAACTATCCTTGTTTTCGGTGCGTCACCAGGCGTGCGTGACGGCGAAGTAATGAAAATTCTGCCCGTGCCGCTTGATTAATGCAAATCACTTTTAGTATTGTCCCGCGTCCCCGATGCGGACAGCGCGGGACAAACGCGTGGAGCCGGTGGTAAATCGCGTCTGCAAAAGAACTCCATCCAGTTGAGCAAGGTAACTTTTCCTACAGATTTCCTGTGGGGTGTAGCCACTTCCGCCTATCAGATCGAAGGCGCCGCGCAGCTCGATGGCCGCGGTGAATCGATCTGGGATCGCTTCTGCCGCACGCCAGGCAAGATCGCGCACGGCGCTAACGGCGACGTGGCTTGCGATCACTACCGGCGCTTCGCCGAAGACGTGGCGCTCATGCGCGAGCTCGGGGTGTCCACCTATCGGTTCTCGATCGCCTGGCCGCGCATCGTTCCGCACGGACGCGGCGCGATCAACGAAGCTGGCCTCGACTTCTACGATCGTCTAGTAGACATGCTGCAAACCGCTGGAATTCAGCCATTTGCGACGCTTTTCCACTGGGACCTCCCGCAACCGCTGCAGGAAACTGGCGGCTGGGCCCGACGCGAAACCGCGGAGGCCTTCGGCCAGTACGCGCATGTCGTGGCGCGCCGGCTCGGCGACCGCGTGCACCGCTGGATCACCCACAACGAACCTTGGTGTACCAGCATGCTCGGCTACCAGATCGGCAAGCACGCACCGGGCCTCACTAGTTGGCCCGCGGCGCTCGCGGCGAGCCATCACCTGTTGCTCTCTCATGGCCGGGCGGTCGAAGCCATACGTGATTGCTCCAAACAAGTGCAGGTCGGCATCGCGTTGAATCTCTGCCCCGCTCATCCCGCCTCGGCGAGCGCGGCTGATGCGGATGCGGCGAGACATTTCGATGGCAATTTCAATCGCTGGTTTCTCGATCCGCTGTTTGGTCGGGGGTATCCAGCCGACATGCTGCGCGACTACGCAGCCGACGGTCGATTGCCCGACGACTGGGAGACGATCGTCGCGCGCGGCGATCTCGCCGACATCGCGAAGCCACTCGACTTCCTCGGCGTGAACTACTACTACCGCGCGATCGTTCGCAGCACACGCGTGCCCGAGCATGACAATGCTCCGCGCACCCGGCACGCCGCGCCCGAATCGCAGTGGACCGACATGGGCTGGGAGGTCTACCCCGCCGGCCTGTACGAGACGCTGCTGCGATTGCACCGCGAGTATTCCCCGGCAAGCATTTTCATAACTGAAAACGGCGCCAGCTTCCCGGACAGCCCCGATTCCGAAGGACGCATCCGCGATACACGGCGCACCGAATATCTTCGCGACCACTTTCTGGCAGCGCATCGCGCGATCGACGCCGGCGTTCCGCTCGCCGGTTATTTCGTGTGGTCGCTGCTCGACAATTTCGAATGGGAGCGCGGCTACACGCAGCGTTTCGGCATCGTCTGGGTGGACTACGACACGCAGGAGCGTCGCTTCAAGGACAGCGCGCTTTGGTATCGCGAGGTCATCGCCGCGAATGCCGTGGAACCGGCGTCCATCACGCTGCCTCAGGTGCCCTGCGCGGAGCGCGGCGCCGTGGCCATTCCGGCGCCGGAGCCGGTCAGCGACGCGGCCAGGGCCTGACCCAGCTCTCGTCCGACCTTGAAAACCGCGCTGATGCTCTCGACGTCGCTGCCGGCATCGCCACCGTTGAGCAGTGGGCCGGCCAGAAATACGCGCGGCCATTGAGCGAGCGAGTGATCGCCGTTGGTTCGAAACCCGCGTCCCTGCCGGCGAACTTCGAGCCGTTGACCCAGGAAATTCAGCAGACGTGACCGGCTCGTCTGCACGTCGCCGGCGCCCGAACAATTGATGATGAGGTCGAACTCGGTCTGGGTGCGCTGGCCATCGAGCGTGTCGATCAGCTCCAGCCGCAACGCGCCCGGCACCGCTTCGATCGACCCGACGCGCGCAGGTACGATGTCGAGATGTCCGCGTGCGAGTAGTTCGCGCGCCGTCTGCACATAGACGTCCGCGGAGGTGCGCCTGATCGCATAGTCGGACGCGATCACGCTCCGATTGCCGGTGATCCCTCCCGGCAACATGCCGCTGCGCGAAATCGTCGTGATGCTCTCGATGCGTTGCGACAACGGTGGATGGTTGACGACGCAGTACAGGCTTTCGATGGCGGACGCCGCCGCGCCGATGATCGCGAGCCGCACCGGCCCCGCGGACTCGCGGCTTTGATAGAGGTCGAAAGCATCGCGCAGCTGAAAGCTGCCGCAGTACGCCTGGTCGGTGATGTAGCGGTGCGCCAAGGGTTGCCCGAGCGTGGGAAGAAACCCATCGCCACGCGGGATGGATCCGACGGCGATCAGCACGGCGCCACACTCCATCGAGGTCCCGTCGCTGCAACGCAGCCCGTAGGATCCGCCGGCGGACGGCTCGATCTCCACCACCTCGGCGCAATGTGAGGTCACCGTCAGCAGGCCGTTGCGGCGGCCGAGTGCCAGGGCATCCTCGAGCGAGCTTTCCGAGAAAGCCCCGAACACGTGGCGTGGTAGATAGAGATCCGCCAAATCGCCGGCGGCGACGGCCGCCGCATTGCGGCGATGCCAGGCGCGGTCGTCCGTGTCCTGCGAGTGCTGCATTTCCGCGAGCAGGACCCGATGCTCGCCAATCCAGCGCGAGAATTCCGGGCAGCGCGTCTGCGCGAGCGTCTCGATGAGCAACGCCCGCCGATCCGAACGGTTGCCGTACGGCACGCCGCGACCGTGATCAGGGGCCGGATCGATGAGCGCGACGCGCAGCGGACGCGACAGCGGGTGACGATGCGCGTCAAGTACGTGCACCAGCTCGATGACAGCGCGCGCTCCCGAGAGGCCCGCGCCGACGACCGCGAGGTCCACGCGCGGCCTCACGACGCGGTGACACTCGAAACGGCGGGCCGCCCGCCAAATGGCATGCGCACCAGGCGCACCTCGTGCACGGCCAGCAAATTCCGGAACCACGGCGACGTGATGCATTGCAGGTCATCAGCTCGATACTGCAGAGACCACGGATATTCCGCGGCGGAAGCGTCCGATAGATTGCTCTGCTCCTCCGAATCGATGGCGCAATGGCAGCTCAGATGGTGAATGCCCGGCTCGAGCGAGCCGATGTATCGCTCTATCGCATCACGCCCCTTGCCGGAAATGGACAAGGCGGAGCGGAAGTGCTCGAGACGTTCGCCCTTGAGCGCATAGGGATAGGGCAACCCGAACTCACGGGCGACACCGCCGACGATATTCATGAGTGCGAGCTCGTAGTCCGGGTTCGCAATGCGCGAGGCGCCCGCGGATTCTTCCACCACCGGGATGCACATGTGCACGTCGGCATAGCCTATCGGCAGCCCGCGCCGCAGCGCGGTTTCGATCTGCGCGCGGCATTCACCGCGAATGTCTTCGGCATTCGCATGGGTCATCAGATCGAACACGGTGCGATACATGACTCCGGCCCGATCGAGCAGGGAAGGCGCGCGCGTGAGCGGCCGCCACTTGTAGTGGGTCCATTCGCAGGTCAGCGTGAAATGAACGCCCACGTCGATGGCCGAATCGCGGAAGAGCACCGCGGCGTGCTCGAACCAGGGACAAGGCACCATGACGTTGGTGCTGGTGAGCGCGCCCAGCTCGCGCGCCTTGTCGACGCCCTGGTTGACACTGAGGGTCATACCGAGATCGTCGCTGGTGATCACCAATTCCTTTTTCATCGCGCTGCGCTCGCGTCCCATTGGCATCCGTGCCCGGCGCGGATGAAAGCACGCCTCGCGACGTTAGGGAAGCGCCCGTTTCGCGGCGGCCTCGGACACCGCGGCGCGCGGCTGATACGTCCCCGCCTCCGCCCGCAGCCCGACACACAAGCGGTTCCACCCATTGATCGCGACGATGGCGAGCGAGAGGTTTACGATCTCCTCTTCGGAGAAATGCTGCCGCACGATGGCGAACGCGCTGTCCGGCGCCTCGGTCTCACTCACCAGCGTCAGTGTCTCGGTCCACTCGAGCGCGGCGCGCTCGCGGTCGCTATAGAACGGCGCCTCGCGCCAGGCATTGAGAAGATAGATGCGCTGCTCGGTCTCGCCGGCGGCGCGCATGTCCTTGCTGTGCATGTCGAGGCAGTAGGCGCAGTGGTTGATCTGCGAAGCGCGCATCTTCACGAGCTCCATCAGCGAGTGCTCGAGGCCGGAGGCATTCACGTAGTTTTGCAGGCCCAGCATGGCCTGCATGGCCTTCGGTGACACACGCAGAAAATCGATTCGGGGTTTCATGGCTTTCACTCCTTCGGTTTCGATGTTTACGAAACCTAGACGAGTCAAGCCTTGCGGTTGTGACAGGTCAGTGTTTCGTGACCTCGACGGCGCGCAGCTTGTCGGGGTTCAGGATGGTGAAGATATTCAGGATGCGTTCACCGTCGGTGCGGATGGTGATGACCGAAAACAGCCGGCCGTTGTAGAACCCGGCATAGCCGGGCTCGCCATTGACGACGACGCGTTGGAACGTGACGTACTGACGTATCTTGCGGTACACGCCGGTGCCGAACCGCGCCACGCTCTCGGCGCCGCGAATCACTTTGAGTGCGGCGCGCGCCTTGCCGCCGCCGTCGGAAATCCAGGCGGAATCCTTGGCCAGGATTTTCAGCAGCGCATCCTTGTCGTGCGTTTGCAGCGCCTGTACGAGCCCGTCGAGCAGGCGTTGCTTGGCCTCCGCGCTGACGTGCACGCGCGGCCGCTCCGCGCGCACGCGCTTCACCGCGCGGCTCACGATCTGGCGACACGCGGCCTCGCTCTTGCCGAGGATCTGCGCGATGTCGTCGTAGCCGCTGTCGAACATCTCGTGCAGCAGGAATGCGGCGCGCTCCTCGGGCGCGAGCCGCTCGAGCACGGTCAGCAGCGCGACGGACAGTTCCGACGCGAGCTCAGCGGTCTTGTCGGGGGCGTGTGGCTCCTCGACGATGGGCTCGGGCAGCCATGGCCCGGTGTAGTGCTCGCGCTCGGCGCGCAGTTGCTTCAGCCGGTCGAGGCACAGCCGCGTGATGGTGGTGACTAGCCACGCCTGCGGCGAACGGATTTCTTCGAGGTGCGCGCCATGCCAGCGAAGATAGGCGTCCTGCACCGCATCGTCGGCATCGGCGCGCGAGCCGAGCATGCGATAGGCGATGCTCCACAGGCGTCCGCGGTTCTCCGCGAACGCGGCGCTGTGACGATTTTCGATTTCGGCCTGCATGGAAGTAAGACGACTCGTCAGGTGCGGCTGTGACAGGTGGCTGGCGAAAAGGTTTCGCCCTTACTGAGTCGGCTGCTGCAGCGCCAGTTCCCGCAGAGTCATCACGTCAACCTGGTTGCCGGGTTTCTTGAACTGACTGAACCATAGAAATCCCAAACTCGAATTGCCCATATCGCGCCGCGCGACCACCACCATGTTGTTGGCACGATCGACATACAGGTATTGGCCACCCCATCCATCGGCCACGACCGCGCCGTTGTCCGTGTTGAGCCACCACGAGTAGCCATACGCGTTGTTGGAGAACCCCCATTGCATCGTCGCGAAAGTCGAAGAGGCCGCAAAGCTCCTGTTCAACCAAGCTTCGGAGACGATCCTTGTTCCTTTCCATTCACCTTTTTGAAGAACCAGCGTGCCCAGGCGCGCAAGATCCCGGGCGCTCATGTTCATGCGGTACGCCGGGAAGTCCGTCGTTCCCTCTCTGCGACCGAAGTAGACATGCGAGGGACTGAAATCCTCCATGCCGAGCGGCTGTGCGAGCCACTGATCCAAGGCGTCGCCGATGCGCATCCCCGTTTCTTTCTCGAATATCGCGCCCAGAACATTGAAGTCCCAGTTGTTGTAATAGAAGTGCTCGCCCGGCGCATACTGCCCGCGCTTCGGGCGAGCGGCCTTCATCTCCGGCGTCTCCGCATCCGCGGGAAGATAGACACCCGATCGCGCCTGCAGAAGTTGTTCGATGGTCGCCTGCCGTTCGATCTGAGTCAGGGGCGTGGCGCTTTCATCGATGCCCAGCTCACCGAGTGCCTTCGATAGCTTGATGAGTCCGCGGTCCCAAGCAATTCCGTACAGAAGGCTGAGCACACTCTTGCGAGCCGAGGCCAAGTTCATCGGCACATCCGCCTGGCCGTAGCTGAAGATGACCGCGCCGTTCTTGTGAACGACGAACGCGTCGATACCCTCCGCCCGGGTTTCGATGAACGCGACGAGAGGCCGCGGATTTGTCATCGGGAGTTCCGGCATCGGCACCGGTCGGCTCGCGGGCGCTGACCGGTTCACGAATGGCCAGCACAGCAGGACGAGCACGCCCACAACGGCGATTCCAAGAAGGACACCGAGTGTCTTTAGCACGCGCCGCATCGAGCAATCCCGCCCTCCAACTACCTTCCACCACTGTAGGGCGCGGCGGAACCGCTTACAATCTTTCGATGAGACACCCTCGGGCTTTGTTCAGCGTCTTCGCAGCACTGTTGTTCGTGCACCCAGCGGCTCGGTCGGCACCGGTCTGCTCTCTCGCCGAAGTGGAGTCGCAATGGATCCAGAAGGCGCTCGACGGTTGGCACGAGATGAGCGAGTCGTTGCACCTGGAGAACGCTCCGCTGCCATGGATGGTCTTGTTCGATAACTCGTGCGTCTGGCATCTCATGCCTGGCGACGGCGTGCCGGTTGAAACGGTGCCGATCGCGACCTCACTGTCGTTCGCCGGAGCCGCCATTCCGGTTCGGGCAAAGCCACACGGCGGCACGATTCGTTTGCCGCGCGGTGATGACATTCCCGCCGATCCGATCGCCTACGCGTCGATGTATGGCGAGGGCTCGGCGACGTTCTTCGTGATGGCCTTGCCCGAGGTGTGGTTGCTCGATCCCCAGTACGCGCGCGACCCCACGCTCGTGCGATACATGTTGGGAGTGCTGATACACGAGATGGTCCATACGCAGCAGCTGCCCGCGCTTGTCGAGCAGATGCAGAAGGTGGCCGATCGCAACAATCTGCCCGACCTGCACCTTGACGACGACATCATCCAGCATCGATTCGAAAGTGTTCCTGGCTTCACGAAGGCTTTCGAGGCCGAGCGCGACGTGCTCTTCCAGGCCGCCTCCGAAGCCGACCTGAGCAAGCGCCATGCATTGACGGCGCGAGGCCTGTCGATGATCCGTCAGCGCCGGGCGCGATACTTCAAAGGTGTGGACCAAATGTACGCGGAATTCGAGGAGCTGTTTCTCAGCATGGAGGGCGCGGCCCAGTGGGCTGCGTACCGGTACGCCAAGGCGCACGCGGATCCCACCGCGAGCGACGCAGCGACCGTCGATTTCATACGAGACAATCGAAAGGCCTGGTCCCAGGAGGAAGGCCTCGCGTTGTTCCTGCTTCTCGATGCGTGGGTGCCGGACTGGCAAGCGAAGATATTTGCATCGCCGCCAGCCTTGCCTACTTCACTGCTCGCGGATGCGCTGCGGCCCCATCGGAAGTAATGCAACTACGCGGCCTTCGCTTTCCGTGGACGGCGCACGGCCCGCACCTTCCCGCTCTTGCCACCGCCGCAGAAGAATTGATCCTTCCCGTCTGACTCGAGCCCGGAGACGAACACGCCGGCCGGCAGCTCGACGCTCTCCAGCACTTTGCCGCTCTGCGCATCGACGTGGCGCAACTCGCTTTGCTCGTTCTCCCAGGTGCCGTGCCACATCTCGCCATCGACCCAGGTCACGCCGGTGACGAAGCGATTGGATTCGATGGTGCGCAGAATCTTGCCGGTCTCCGGATCTATCTGATGAATCTTGCGGGCGCGATACTCGCCGACCCACAGCGACCCTTCCGCCCACGCCATGCCTGAATCACCGCCGTTGCCGGGCGCGGGAATCGTACCGAGCACGCGGCCGGTTTTCGCGTCTATCTTCTGGATGCGGCTTTCGGAGATCTGGAACAGGTGCTTGCCGTCGAAGGCCGTGCCCGCATGCGCGGCGACGTCGATGGCGCGCACGGTCTTGCCGCTCGCGGGATCGAACGCATTGAGTTTGTTGCCCGAGGCGAACCACACGTTTTCGCCGTCGTAGGTGACTCCCGCCACGCTCTCGACGCCTTCGAAGGGCCCGTATTCGCGAATCACATCTGCTTTTGAATTGTTCATGCGAGGAATCCTAATCAACTGGCAGCGAGGTGGGGAGTAACAAGGCCGTCGTGAATCCCGGCAACGGCGTCAGCCAGCGTCGCGCGCGCCCGTGACCGTAGGACTGCACTTTGCCGGCGGCCGCGAGATCGTCCAGAGCGCGCTGCACGGTGCGCTGACTGGTTCCGAGCGCCAGCCCCAATGCCGAGCTCGACCACGATTCGCCGTCCGACAGCAGCGCGAGCACGGTGGCGTATTGCTCTTCCACGGGCAGCGCGAGCACCGCGACTTCGCGCGCGCGGCGTGGCTTCAATGCGAAGCCCTGCGGTGTGGCGACGAGATCCGCCAGCGGTCGCAATACGCGACGCAGGCGGCCGATCTCCACGCGCAATCGCGCACGCAGCGATTCGTCGGCGCGCTTCAGGCGAAAGGCGCGTGCGACCAACGAGTCCCGCGAAACATCGCCAGGCCAGGCTTCCGCCAATGCCCTCGCGAGCGCGAACAGCACCGGCCGCTTGTTGAGCGCAACAACTGTGTTGCCCTGGCGAACCGTGAGTCGGCAGGCGTCGACGACGAAGACGCGCGACGCGAGCAGCGCTTCCACTTCTTCGAGCCGCAGTGGCTCGTCTTCGCCATTCGTAATGAGCCGCGCGGCGGGCACGTTCAATATTCGCAGTGCCGAATCGACCTCGGCCCACAGCGCCGGAATATCCGCCACGCGCACGGCGTGCTCGGCCCGGACCAATGCCGCGCGAGCGTCTTTCGTACGGATGCGCCGGATGGCAATGCCCGCGATCACCAGCTCATGAACGGTACGCAACGCCGGTGAACAATCCGCGGCGTCGAGGTCGTCGAGCAGCCGTTCGGCTTCGTCGAGACGCCCGATGAGCAGAAGCCGCCGCACCTCCAGATAGTGCGCGTGTGCGGCATTGGCCCGATCGCCGTGCTCATCGAGCGTGACACGCGCCGCCTTCAAGCCCTTCGCGTCCCAGGCCAGATCTCGCGAGGCCAGCGCGACTTCGGCTTCGGCGACGACGCAACGCGCGCGCGACACCGGCTCCTTCACGCCAAATTTTCGTGCGGCATTTCGCAAGAGCGTTTTTGCCTTGGCGAAATCACCGAGCTGCGCCATGGCAATGCCGCGCAGCGCCAGCGCCGGTGCGTCGTCGCGCAGCGCGACGAGCTTGAGCGCACCCAGCGGGTTTCCCGCGGCGAGGGCTCGCCCGGCAGCAGTGATCAAAGAATCCAAGCGAATCCCGCCAAACTTGTCACTCCCATGCTCGGCCGCCTCTCGTCAAAGATACCCCCAATGTGAAATGAGAGGAGCGATTCATGAGCAAGCGAAATTTCAACACGACCATGCTCGTCGAGCAGACGCCGGCACGAGTCTTCGAGGCCATCAAGGACGTGCGCGCATGGTGGACGGGGAAAATCGAAGGGAGCGCCGAGAAAGTCGGCGATGAGTTTACGTATCGCTACAAGGACCTCCATTGGAGCAAACAGCGCGTCACGGAGCTCGTGCCCGGCAAGAAGGTTGTCTGGCTGGTGCTCGACGGCGCCTTGAATTTTGTCGAAAACAAGAGCGAGTGGAACGGCACGAAGATCACTTTCGAAATTGCGAAGAAAAATGCCAAGACCGAAGTGCGCTTCACGCATGTCGGCCTGCTTCCCGACCATGAATGTTTCGAAGCTTGCTCGGACGCATGGAGCTCGCTCATCAAGGATGATTTGCGCAGCCTGATCGAAGGAGACTCGAAATGACTCGACACCCCGTAGGCACGCGAAAGGAATGGCTGGCGAAGCGGCTCGAGCTGCTCGAGGCGGAAAAAGAGCTCACACGCCGCAGCGACGAACTGGCGCGGCTGCGTCAGGCGCTGCCCTGGGTGCGTATAGATAAGGAGTACCGATTCGAGACGGATGCCGGCACCGCGACGCTCAAGGACCTCTTCCGCGGGCGCTCGCAGCTCCTGGTCTATCACTTCATGTTCGGGCCCGACTACAAGGCCGGCTGCCCGTCGTGCTCGATGATCGCCGATGGCTTCGAGGGCTTCGCGGTGCACCTGGCAAACCACGATGTCGCGCTGGCTGCCGTGTCGCGCGCGCCCCTGCCCAAGCTGCAGGCATACAAGCGGCGCATGGGGTGGACGTTCCCGTGGGCGTCCTCGAACGGTTCGGACTTCAACTTCGACTTCAACATCGCGTTTACAGCCGAAGAACAACGTGCGGGAACCATCGAGTACAACTACGAGCGCGGTGGCCACGCCGAACCAGTGGTGCAGTTCGCCGCGAACTGCGGAACCGACGCCCCTACCTACACGCGCGACCGGCCGGGCATGAGCGCGTTTGCGCTGAAGGACGGCGTGATCCATCACACCTATTCCACCTACGCGCGCGGGCTGGACGGCCTGTGGGGCGCGTACCAGTGGTTGGACCGCGCGCCGATGGGGCGCAACGAGACGGGACCGTGGTGGAAGCGGCATGACGAATACGCCAAAACCTGAAGCCAGCCGTGAGCGCACTGTCGGGCGACGGGACACGACTGCGCGTGACGTCTAAGATCGCAGCGAATGAACAACGACACTGTCTCCAAGATCCCCGCCGTCACGCTGGGCTTCTGGATCATCAAGATCCTCGCCACCACGCTCGGCGAAACCGGCGGCGACACGGTCACGATGACCATGAACCTGGGTTACCTGACCGGCACCTTCATCTTCCTGAGCGCGCTGCTGGTGCTGGTCGTCGTGCAGATACGCGCCGCGAAATTTCACCCGCTGCTCTATTGGGCCACGATCGTCGCCTCGACGACGGCCGGCACCACCATGGCCGATTTCGCCGACCGCTCGCTGGGCATCGGCTATGCCGGTGGATCGACGGTGCTGCTCATCTGCGTGCTCGCGATCCTCGCAATCTGGTATCGGTCGCAAGGATCGGTATCAGTCGACACGGTCAACACGCCGAAAGTCGAAGCGTTCTATTGGGCGACGATCACATTCTCCCAGACGCTGGGCACGGCTCTCGGCGACTGGATGGCCGATGACACGGGGCTCGGTTACACCGGCGCGGCGCTGGTGTTCGGGGCGGCCCTCGCGCTCGTCGCCGCCGCCTATTTCTGGACGTCGATCTCGCGCGTGACGCTCTTCTGGGCCGCGTTCATTCTCACGCGGCCGCTGGGCGCAACGCTGGGCGACTATCTCGACAAGCCGATTGACCATGGCGGGCTGAACTTGAGCCGCCCGGTCGCGTCGCTGGCGCTGGGCGTCGTCATGCTGGCACTCATCTTCATCCTGCCGCAGCGCGCCGGCCGGCATCCAGCCGGCGTCTAACTACGGCTTCACGAGAGCGCAGATGTCGTCGAGCGGCGTGGACCCATCCGCTCTGCAGCCAAAGCCGTTGGCCTGATACCAGAGCTGACCGATCGCCGGATTGTCGCGGATCTGCCCGATGTCGAGCTGCCAGGCCATCTCGCCCTTCTTCAGGCGCGTCGGCAGGCTTTCCTGGCTGCCATCAGACCGCGTGCGGGTGCCGACGCTGCCATTGACGCGCGACATGAAGACGATGACATAGGGCGTCAGGTGCGCGTCGGGATGTTTGCGCCTCATGTCCTCGGTCACATGGATCACGGCGATCTTCTCGACGTCAGCGCTTGGATTGCAGCTCAGCGATTTCGTGCCGTTGGCGAGCTCGTTCTCGACGAACTGGCCGGTCCCATTGAGGCCCGGCGGACCCAGGACTCCAGAATTCACGAGGTCGAGCCGCAGGTTGCACTCGGCCCATCTGTCGGCCTGGCCTCGACGCAAGGCTGCCTCGGCCCAGCGTCGCGCGGCCGCGTCGTCGATGGCGCCGTTCGTCATGTTCAGCACCTTCAGGTTTGCCGGCAGACTGCCCATGAAGTTGCGCGGCGGCGGCGGATTCACGTTGTGCGCGCGCCAGAACGCATCCCAGCTCTGCGGTTTCGATTCCGAGGTACCCGTCGAGGCGATGGACGCGGAAGCCGCGATTCCACAGGCAATCAATGCAAGCATGCGGATCTTTTTCATGGCGACTACCTACTAAGTATCCAGGATTTCGTATGCCAGCGGCCGCGGCGGAGCGCCACCATTGCAGGTGGAAGCCGGGCAGGCTGTCAGCGCAATCGCGAGATCCATCTCGGCGCGCAGCACCATGGAATCTCCGGCGCGCGACTTCGGCGGCGCGAATACGATTCGCCCATCTGGCATGACCGCGGCGTTCATGAAGAAATTGAGCGAGGACGGTGAGCCGGCGGACTCGATGCCGAGCTCGCGCAAGGCGGAACCGATGTTGTCGTTGCAGTTTGCGTGATAGCCGGTCACGCCATATTGCTTGCGATACATCTCGAGACTGCACGGCGAGAACAACAGATCGTGCCGGCCGACCTCATCGGAAACGATGGTGAGCATCGGGTGGCTCCGGTCCGACCACAGCACATCGCCGGCCGACACATAGATCTTTCCGCCGTAGTCGATGGTGCGGCCGCCAGACAGCCGCTGCGAACCGTCCTCGGCGTACGCCACGAGATCGCCGCTCTGCCCGCCTTCCGGATCGATGATGCGCAACTGCTCGCCTTGCCTGAGCCGCAGTGCGACGCCGGTTCCGGCGGGAATGATTTTGCGTTCCGTCATGGGGTCGAAGTTTACGCGATGGCGTACCGGCCTACGCAGTTCCGATGCTGGTTCCGTTAAGCTCGCGATGCATGCGCAACCTCGATTTCAGCTCCTGGCAGGGCATCGTCTCGTCGCTGCTGGCCCTCGCCATCATCACGTTGCTCGGCGTGGGCATTCGCCTGCTGGTCATGCAGACCGTGCAGCAGCGCCGCGAACGAGAGAACCGCCAGATCAACGAACGCCTGCGCACGCTGATCGCGGCGTACAAGACACTCGGCGGCTCATTCACCGGTGACCTCGCCGTCGACCCCACTCACATGCGCGATCTGCGGCGCAAGACCGAGCTCGAAGCGCCAGAGGTCCTGGCGGCGGTCGAGTCCACGAGCTCCGATCGCTCGCGCCGCATTCGCGACGCGGTCGAAGCCGCGCTGTCGGACATCATTCTGTTAGGCACACCCGAGCAGGTGCGGTTGGCCGCGACGGCGGCCACCGAGCTCGTCGCGGGGCGGGCGGTACACACCGCCGACCTCGTGGTGTCGCTGCGCAACTTCATCCGCACCGTTCTCGATCTTGAGCCCGTCGCGGCGGACCTCGCTATTCCGCAACAGGGCCCGACGCGTCCGGGCGCAGTCGGTGGCGGCAAGCGCGCGGAAGGTGGCGGGCGCGATGGCGAGAAGTCCGGCGGCGGTCGCGGCGCGGGCGCGGATATGGCGGCCGGTGGCGCGGGGATGGGGCTGGGTCTGGGGGTCGGCGGCAGCATGGCCGCGGAACAGGAACCCGAGGCGGACCACTGAGCCGGTGTCTCGCGCTGTAGGAAACCGCCGCGCCGGATGTCTGAGCTTCTGAGCCTGCTGCGCGGGCGCGCGCCGAATCACGGTCGCAGTTCGACCAGCGATACTTCGCTGATATGGCACTGCACATCGAAGCCCCGGCTTTCGCGCCGAACCAGAATATTCCCGCACAGTTCAGCCGTGAGGGCGGGAACATCTCCCCGTCGATCGAATGGCACGGCGCTCCGCCGACCACGCGAAGTTTTGCGCTGGTCGTCGAGGATCCAGACTCACCAAAGGGCACGTTCCGGCATTGGGCGGCGTACGACATCCCGCCCGACGCGCAGCATCTGCACGAAGGCGCGGGGTCGGGCGCGCAAGGAGCGCCTATCCAGATGGCCACGAATGATTTTGGCAACGCGCGCTACGACGGGCCGCAACCGCCGCCCGGACATGGCGTGCACCACTATCACTTCAGATTGTTTGCGCTCGATGTGCCCGAGCTCGATGTGCCGGAAGGCAGCAGCGCCGGGCAAGTGCTCGAAGCCGCGCGCGCTCATGCGATCGCCGAAGCCGATACGGTTGGCACGTTTGAAAACTGACCTCTATCCAAAGGGCTATCACGCGATCAATCCGATCCTGCGCGTCGATGACGTGACGCGCGCGCTCGAGTACTACAAACACGCGTTCGGCGCGACCGAAGATTTTCGACGTGAGTTGGGCGGCCGCATGCAGCTCGTGGTAATCAAGCTGGGTGACTCGCGCGTCATGCTGGTCGACCGGAAGAACGAACCGCGAAGGACGGCGGGCGGCGATCCACGGGGCAACGGACTCATGCTCAAGCTCTACGTGGAGAATGCCGACCAGACATTTGCGCGCGCGCTCCAGACCGGCGCCCGCGAGGAAACTCCCATTGAAGACCAGTACTTCGGCGAGCGATCGGGAATGCTGACCGATCCATTCGGTTTCAGCTGGCAGATCGCTGAATACAAAGAGGAAGTGCCGCACGACATCATCGAGCAGCGGATGCGCAAGACGCAGGAGCGCAGCTGACCGAGTCTGGCGGCGGATTGAACCCGGCAGCGCAGGACCGCTCCAATGGACATGGACCCTTCCAGTTCTACCGACCCCACGCAGGACGAGCGCAAGCGCCTGCGCGCCGTCCTCACCAAATATCAGCGGCCCTCCACCGGGCGTGCGCTGTGGCAGATCTTCAACACGATCGTCCCCTACGCGTTGCTCTGGTTCCTGATGTATTACGTCAAGGAGATTTCATTGTGGCTGGCGCTTCCACTGGCCGCGCTCGCCGGCACGTTGCTCGTGCGCGTGTTCATCTTTTTTCATGATTGCGGCCATGGATCGTTCTTCAAATCCCGCTGGGCGAATGACATCGTTGGTTTCATTGCCGGTGTCCTGACGTTCACGCCCTACTACCACTGGCGCTGGCAACACGCTATCCACCACGGCACTTCCGGGCACCTCGATAAGCGCGGCACCGGAGATGTCTGGACGATGACGGTGCAGGAATATCTCGACTCCTCGCGGTGGAAGCGCTTCTCGTATCGATTCGTGCGCAATCCGTTCGTCCTGTTCGTCATCGCGCCGCTGTACGTGTTCCTGCTTCGCCAGCGCTTCGCATCGCCCACGGCGAGTCCGCGCGAACGATATTCCGTGTGGTGGATGAACCTGGCGCTGCTGTGCTTCGCCGCATCGATGAGCTGGCTGTTCGGCATCGGCCCCTATCTATTGCTGCAGACCGTGGCGTGGATGGTCGCGGGCGCCACGGGCATCTGGCTCTTCTACATTCAGCACCAGTTCGAAGATGCCTACTGGGAGCGCGCCGGAGACTGGGACTACACCGCGGCCGCGCTGCGTGGCAGCTCGTACTACAAGCTGCCGCGGATCCTGCAATGGTTTTCCGGGAACATCGGCTTCCACCACATCCACCACCTGAGCCCGCAGATCCCCAACTACAACCTGGAGCGATGCCACGAGGCGGATCCGATATTCCAGCAGGTGCGGCCGATCACGCTGATCGCGAGCATCAAGTCTCTGAAGTTTCGTTTCTGGGATGAACCGGCCAAGAGGCTGGTGGGCTATGCCCGAATGCGGCAGCTTCGCAAGGAGCAGAAGCGCCGTCAGCGCTGAGCGCTGCGCCATCGCAACCGCGCTTCGTCGCAAATGCGATCGAAGGCGGTGCTCGGCTTCAACTGATCAATAAACGCGGAAGGTCCGGAATCCGTGATCGCGGATGGCGATGGCACGGAATTCAAGCGACGTCCGCGGACGGACATTGCGCACCTCGGGAAGCTCGCTGCTCCTGATGACCTGCAATACCGGGCGCGGGGGCTCGGACAACAGATCGGGAACAGAAACTTCAAAACGAGTGGCGAGATTCGACGATTGCATTGCTTTCCTTGAGTGGCGATGGCCATCTGGCCAACGCGTGCAATTTATCACGCGACAGATTGCAGTCCGGTGATCATTGGGGGCAGCGCGTCTACCCCTTTAGAGGTATTGGTAGTTAGTAACACCTCGCCCGGGCCCTGCTTACTCGAATCGGTAACTCAGCTTGACAAGCAACTGCTCGTCATCGCGCAGGCGAAAGCTGTCGGCGACCAACCGGCCGGTGCTCTCGGGCTGGTCTTCCTGATCGAAGCCACCGCGGCCATACACCACGTACACGTACGACAGCGGCGCGAGCTCGTAGCGATAGCGGATCTGGAACCCCAGGTTGCGTACGTTGAAGTCGTCGACCGGCTCATCTGTCGCCAACGAGCGACCCGCGGGATCGACGCGATACGCCTGCTGCAGGCGCGCGTCGATGCCGATCGACTGTAGTTTGAGGCGCAATTCCTGCTTGCCGCCGATGGTCCAGTTGAAACCGGCATTGAGATCCGCTTCCTTGCCATCGAAGCTTCCAATCAGGTTGCCCAGTTGCCACACCATCCATGATGGTGTGCGGCTGATATCGAGACCCGCATAGATGCTGAACGCATCGCTCACGAAAAAGCTGGGTTCGAATTCGACGCGGTGACCGACCTTGTCGTTGCCGTCGAGGCCGCCGGTGTAGACCTCGGCCTCGAGTCGATACGCCCACCTGCCCTTGCGCGGTCGCTCGTACTGAAAGAACGTGTTCAGGTTCGGCGGTAGATTGACGAGGCCGTGGCCGCGCGTGATCAGGTCGTCCACGCGCGCGCTGTTCACGTTGATCTGCGCGAATTCATACGAGCCGTTGCGCAGCCGGCTCTCGCGGCTCACGCGGAACTGGTGATTGAGCACATCGCCGTGATCGTTGTAGGTGTCCGAATATCGCCAGCGCCAGTCCTTGGACGCGTAGCGGGACTCGGCCGGCAGCTCCGTGAACCGGCGGTTCACCTGGTAATGCCAATAGTTGAGGTTGGCGCGCGCCAGGTAGCCGGCATCGTTGATCTGCATTTCGTTGCCGAAGTGCATGGCCATGTATTGCTGGCGCCAGCCATGGTTCATCTCATAGTCGGCCCACACCGTGGCGCCCGTGTCGCGCGAGCTCTCGCCGGCCTGTTCGACGTCGGTGGCGATCAACCGCGTACGCACGTTCCAGCGCGCCGTCGGCCGCCAGTTGTGATCGACACCGAGCACGCTCGCTTCGCGATCGAGAAAGGGCCGCTTCACCTCGGTGAACAGCACGCCGAGATTCTGGTTGCTGAAGTCCCGCGCCACGCGCAGCGCGCCGAAGGTGCGGCCGGCGTCACCGGCCTCATCGGCGCCAAACACGCCGTACTTGGTGTCGCCGAAGCTGCCGTTAAGCTTCAGTGCCGCCGTGATGTCGCCCGAACCGTCGCCATCGTCGGCCGGGCCGCCGATGCGGCGCGTGTACAGCAGCTGGCTGAAGTCCGACGGCGTCGTGAATTCGAAGATGCCCTGGTTCTCGGTGAAGAACGGGCGCTTGTCGCTGATGAAGGTCTCCGTGGCGTCGAAGTTCACCACCAGGTCGTCGCTCTCGACCTGACCGAAATCCGGGTTCACGGTGGCGGTGAGTTGCACCTGACCATTGGGTTTCCAGAATACATCGATGCCGGCGTCGGCATCGCCGGTGTTGCGCACGTTGTCGTAGATGCTCGAGGCATAGGGCGTCCAGGCAAACAAGGACTGGCTGTGATTGCCCACCTCCACGGCGGCGAAGTCGGAGAGGAAGCGTGGCCGCTCGAAGCTCGCCTGCGGCCAGGCCACACGCTCGCCCGTGGAGCCGACGATGCGATCGAGATAGATGCGCACCGTGCGCTTGTCTCCCTTGGCATCGCGCATCGGCGCGATGTACCAGGGAATGAGGATTTCCGCCGACCAGCCCTGCTCGTCCGACGATACAGCGTGACGCCAGTTGCCGTCCCAGTCGGAGTTGAAGTTCGACTCATTGGTGATGATGCCGTCGTAGATGCCGTCGGTGGAGCTCAGCGTGAAGTCGTAGCCGGTTCGATGGTCGCCATCGAAATCGACCATCAGGTTGACGCGATCGACCTGCTCATCGAAATCGCGCTGCACGCGCTGCAGGGTGCGTGGCACTCCGGGCGGCTGTTCGTTGCGGAAGGCTACCGCCAACCCCTCCGGGGTCGCGAGAATCCAGGCCTCGGTGGGGAGCGTTGCCGGTTCACCGTTGAGGGGCTGGGTCTTGCGGAAATCGGTGACGTGTTCCGCGCCCTGCCATTCCACGGGGTCGATGCGCCCGTCGATCTCCACTGCCGCCGCCGGCACCGCCATTGCCATCAACAAGACCAGCCGAATCGCTCTCACTCCCCTCGCTCCCGGTGCCCTCAGGTTGTACTGAGACGCGAAATCCCGCCGCGAGGTTGCAACGGACCGGCGCGAACTCTCCTCGTCTCGCGGCTTGGGGTCACGGCTTCAGGTTGATCAGCGAGAGGAACTCCCGCCGCAGCGCGCCGTCCGCCAGGAACGACCCCCGCATGACGCTGTTGGTCATCTTGGACGCGTTGTCCTTGACCCCGCGCCAGTGCATGCAGAAGTGATCCGCTTCCATGACCACCGCGAGGCCATCGGGCTTCACCCGGTCCACGAGGATGTCGGCCAGCTGGAGCACCGCTTCTTCCTGGATCTGCGGCCGCGTCATGATCCACTCGACCAAGCGCGAATACTTGGAAAGACCAATGAGGTTCGACTGCTCGTTGGGCATCACGCCTATCCACAGGCGTCCCATGATCGGGCACAGATGATGGCTGCAGGCGCTGCGCACCGTGATCGGGCCCATGATCATGAGCTCGTTCAGGTGCGAGGCATTCGGGAACTCGGTGATCTTGGGGATCGGCACAAAGCGCCCGCGGAACACCTCGTTCACGTACATCTTGGCGACGCGACGCGCGGTCTCGCGCGTGTTGTGGTCGTGCTCGACGTCGATGACCAGGCTCTCGAGCACGCCCGACATCTTCGCGGCGACTTCCTTCGTGAGCTCCTCGAGCTCGCCGGGTTCGATGAACTCGGCGATGTTGTCGTTGGCATGAAAGCGCTGCTTCTTCGACTGGAGGCGGGTGCGAATGCGCTGCGATGCGGAATTTGTCTCTGACATGCTCTTTTACCAATGTCCGACTTGCGAACAGCATACACGGGCTAAGCTAATGCCATGGCGGGAGCCAATGTTCCTGCGATGTAGGAGAAGACCATGCAGAAGCGGAAGCTTGGAAGCAGCAACCTGGAAGTCTCCGCGCTCGGCCTCGGGTGCATGGGCATGAGCTCCGGGCTCGGCCCACCCGCGGACAAACAGAAAAGCATCGAGCTCATGCATGCCGCGGTCGAGCGTGGCGTCACGCTGTTCGACACCGCCGAGGTCTACGGACCTTGGGCCAACGAAGAACTCGTGGGCGAAGCGCTGACGCCATTCAAGGGGCGCGTCACCATCGCGACCAAGTTCGGTTTCGGATTCGATGAGGATGGCAAGCAGACCGGACTCAACAGCCGGCCGGAGAACATCAGGCGCGTCGCCGAGGCATCGCTCAAACGCCTGCGGCTCGAGACCATCGACCTCTTCTATCAGCACCGCGTGGATCCCGAAGTGCCCATCGAAGACGTCGCCGGCGCGGTCAAGGAGCTCATCGCGGCCGGCAAGGTGCGCCACTTCGGACTGTCGGAGGCTGGCGCCAGTACGATCCGCCGCGCGCACGCGGTGCAGCGGCTTACGGCATTGCAGAGCGAATACTCGCTGTGGTTTCGCGAAGCCGAAGTGGAGATTCTTCCGTTGCTCGAAGAGCTCGGCATCGGCTTCGTGCCCTTCAGTCCGCTTGGCCGCGGGTTCCTCACCGGCAAGATCGACGCCAGCGCGACTTTCGGAACGGGCGACATTCGCGCCGTGTTGCCGCGCTATGCGCCCGACGCGCTCAAGGCGAACCTTGCGCTCGTCGAGGTGCTGGGAAAAGTGTCCACGCGCATGAAAGTCTCGCCAGCCCAGCTGGCGCTGGCATGGTTGTTAGCCCAGAAGCCGTGGATCGTTCCGATTCCGGGAACCACCAAGCTGCACCGGCTCGAGGAAAACCTCGGCGCCGTCGCCATCACTCTCTCCGCTGACGACCTTCGCGAGATCGACGCCGCGGCCTCGCAGGTGGCCGTGCAAGGTGCGCGATATCCAGAACACCTGCAGAAGATGGTCGGACGCTGATCACTTTCTGCGCTTGCGCTCGAACTCTTTCTGCGCCGCGCTCGTGAGGGCGCGGATCTGATCGATCTCCGCCTGGCGATAGGGTTTGCCGTCGGCGTGAAAGACGTCGTGATGCCAGACCTGCGGCTGGCTCTGCGTGTAGGGCTTTTGCCAGGAATCCCACGGCAGGTTCGTCTGCGTCTTCCCGAGCACGAATCCCCAATTGATCATGCCCACCTTGTATTTGAGCGCGATGGGCAGCGAGGTATCGAACGTCGAACCCGCGCCGCGCGCCAGGTACTCGGTGGCCACGATGGGCCGACCATATGGCTGCAGTTGTTTGATCCTGCTCTCCAGCAGCTCGGGCCAGTCGTATACATGAAACGTGATGAAGTCCGACTGATCGAGCTGCACCTTCTCGACCGCGTTCACTTCCGCGCTGGGTGACCAGTCATCGTCGTGCCACACGCCCGAGGTCAGCGGCTGGCCCGGATCCGCCGCGCGCGCCCAGGCGAACACCTGCGGCAGCAGCGTGACCACGCGCGCAAGCTCCTGGTCGCCCTTGCCATTGTCCGGCTCGTTCCACAGGTCCCAGCCGAGAATGCGATCGTCTTTCGCGAACGCGCCAATCACACCCTGCACGTAGACCTTGAGCTTCGGGTAGTTAGCGGCATCGGCAAGACCGGCGCGGCCGGGGCTCTGCACCCAGCCGGAGTTGTGCACGCCGGGGATCGGCGGATGCTGCGGCCCGAGCTTCGGGTTCGGATCCCAGCAGGAATCGAACAACACCAGCAGCGGCTTGATCTTGTGGCGCGCCGCGATGGCCAGAAATTCGTCGATGCGCTTCCTGAATCCGTTGGCGTCCTGTTCCCACAGCTTGTCGTGCAGGAACACGCGCATGGTGTTCATGCCGATGGATTCCGCCCAACCCAGCTCCTTGTCGATCTGCGCCGGGTTGAAGGTCTCGGCCTGCCACATCTCGAGCTGGTTGATGGCATCGGCGGGAATGTAATCGCTGCCGATGAGCCAGCGCTGCTTCGCGTACCAGGCGTTCGCTTCGTTCGCCGTCCATTGCCGCGTTTCGGCCAGTGCGCCGCCGCTCGCCAGCGCTATCGCAAGTGCGAGGCCAATTTTCGACTGCCTGCTGGGCTTCATCACCGCAGACTACCGCACCCGGCGCCCTTTTTCCGGCACGATGGTCTCGCCGCGCGCCAGCATGGCCACCAGCGCGGCGATCTTTTTCGCCCTGCCCGCCGGCGTCTTCATGTTGTTAGTGCGAAACGCCAGCGCGAAGAGATTCATGCGCCCGAGCGTTTGAAAGGTCTTGCGCGCCCGTGCATTGGCCCGGATGGCGGCGCGCAGGTCGGAAGGCACGCTCGCGTGCGAAGCACTGCGAATCGGCGCGTAGGCAGCCTTCCACCGTCCGTCGGCCTTGGCGGCATCGATCTGCTTCTGGCCGGCAGGTTTCATGCGACCGGCGGCTTTCAATCGCGCGACATTCTTGCGATTGATCTGGCTCCAGATGCTCTTCGGCCGGCGTGGCGAATAGCGCTGCAGATAGGACTGTTCGTCGAAAGCATTCCGGACGCCGTCTATCCATCCCCAGCACAGCATCACGTCGAGCGCTTCGGCCGGCGTCACCGACATCAGGCCCGAGTCCTTCTTGTGAATCTTGAGCCACAGCTCCGGCGCACGGGCGTGGTTGGCCTGCATCCAGGTTTCCAGCGCCTTTCGGGTCACAAAGCTCTTCGTCGGCACCACTACTCCATGAACGCCGGAACCGGCCGTCCGGCATTTCTCAGCCAGCCCGCCATCGCGCTCACCACCGTTCGTACTGGTGCGCGCTGCGTCATTCGCTCCCGCCAGGCGAGCAGGCGCGGCGTCGCCGTCGTCAGCGGAGCGCTCTGCCGTTCTCCAAACAAAGCGGCCATATAGAAAGCGATGTCGGCATAAGAATAGCTGCCGGCGAGCCAGTCGTTTTCGAGCCGCCGATCCATCTCGAGGTAGAAACGGCTGGCTGCCTCGATCGCGGTGACGGCGGGCTCGCTGTCGAGCGCGTCCTGCAGGCTCATCAAGCGGATGACGTGCGGGAAATACACTTCGTCGGACTGATGCTCGAGGCCGCGCGCGCGGGCGCGGGCGGACTTCTCTGCGGGCCACAGCGGCGGCGCCGGCTGCAGGTCTTCCAGGTATTCGAAGATCTGCGTGGAATCGAAGATCTCGAGCGCGCCGTGTATCAACACGGGAACCTGGCGCTTCGGGTTTACGCGCAACACTTCCGGGTGTCTGGGGCTGTACCCCTGCTTCGAATCGTACGGCACCATGACCAGGTCGAAATCGAGCCCCTTCTCGAGCGCCGCGATCTGCACCTTGGCGCCAAACATGCTGAGCGGCCCGGAATAGATAGTCAGTCGCGCGCCGGCCGCCATTGCTAGTGCTCCCGCCGGAAGAAACTCAGCGCGAACACCGCCACACCGGCGACGGCGGCCACCGGCGCCATGTACTGCACCACGTTCATGGCGCTCGAACCCCCGGCGAGCAACACGCCGGCGGCCGCGGGACCAAGGATCGAACCAACGCGGCCGACGGCAACGCTCGCGCCCGAGCCGGTGCCGCGCATCGCGGCCGGGTAGTAAGCCGGAGCGACACCGTAGAGCGCGTAGTTGGCGCCGAGCAGGAAGAATCCGGCAACACCGCTCAGGGTGAGGATCATCACCTGATCGGTTGCCGCACCGAGCGCAACCAGCGCAGCGATGAGTCCCGCGAAGGAAAGGGTCAGCGGCCAGCGCGGACCGAAGCGGTCGACGAGACCGCCCAGCACCAGCGCGCCGGCCACGCTCGCCCAGTTGAAGGCGAGCGCGGTTTGGGGCGCGACCGCCGGATCGAGGCCCTTGGCCACGGCCAGTGTCGGCAGCCAGTTCAACATCAGGTAGAGGATGAGCAGCGTCGGCACGAACGCGAGCCAGAGAAGCAGTGTCGGCAGCGCGCGTCTTTCGCTGAACAATGCCTTGAATATCGGCGTGCGCTCCTTCGGCGTCTGCCGCGCGGCGATGCTCAGCGTTTCGGGCAGCAGCCAGTGAAGCGCCGGCACGAGCAACGCGGGCAGCGCGCCGCCGACGATGAACAACACGCGCCAGTCGAGCCCGGCGGGCAAAATCTGGCTGAGCAGCGCCACGCTGCCACCACCGATCGGCAGGCCGCAGAAAATCAGTGTTGCCGTGGAGGCGCGGCGCGCGGGCTGACTGAGCTCGACGGCGATGGCCATCATGTTGGGCAAGGCGCTGCCAAAGCCGAGTCCGGCGAGCAGCCGCGCCGTCAACAGCGTCTGGAAGTTCGGCGCGATCACCACGCAGAGCGTGAACACACCGAACATCGTCACCGCGCCCAGGAATACCGGCTTGCGACCGACGCGATCCGCGAGCCAGCCGCCGAGCGCGGCGCCCAGCACCATGCCGACGTTGTTGATGGAGAACAGCCACCCCATGTCGCTCTTGCCGAGACCGAACTCGGGCGCAAGACGCGGCGCCGCCACGCCCATGGCCTGGATGTCGAAGCCCTCGAGGACGGCCACGGCCATGCACAGCGCAATCGGAATGGCGATTTTTTTCATAGCGGCAGCCCGACGTAATTCTCCGCCATGCCGGCCTGCGCCGCGCGGGATTCGAACAGGTGCTCGAGCTCGGTCTGCTGCATGCGTGCGGAAAAGCCATCGCCCGGAAAGCGATGCAACTGGCGCGTCATCCACCATGAAAAGCGCTCGGCGCGCCAGATGCGCCGCAAGGCTCGCGGCGAATACTCGTCCAGGCTGTGTTCGCTTTGCTCCCGATAGAACCCGCGCAGTGCCTCATATAAATAGAGTACGTCGCTCACGGCGAGATTGAGTCCCTTGGCACCCGTGGGCGGCACGATGTGCGCGGCATCGCCGGCCAGGAACAAATTGCCGAAGCGCAGCGGCTCGGCCACGAAGCTGCGCAGCGGCGCGATGCTCTTTTCGATCGACGGCGCGGTCGGCACGCGCGGCGCCAGCTCTTCGCCCATGCGTCGCCGGAATTCATCCCAGAATTGTTCGTCGCTCCACAGTTCGACGCGATCCTCGAGCGAACACTGCAGATAGCAGCGCACGCGGGTGGGCGATCGCATGCTGGCCAGGGCGAACCCACGCTCGGAATGCGCGTAGATGAGCTCTGCCCAGGGCGGCGGCACGTCGGCGAGCACGCCGAGCCAGCCGAATGGATAGACGCGCTCGAAGATGGTCAGCGCCGGCGCGGGAACGCTGCGACGGCTGACGCCGTGAAACCCGTCGCAACCGGCGATGAAATCGCAGCTGACCTCGCGTGCCACTCCCTGGTGCCGGTATGTCACCCGCGGACTCGGACCCGCGAAGTCATGCAGCGCCACGTCGTCGGCTTCGTAGACACTCGGTGCGCCACTCGCGTTGCGCGCCTCCATGAGATCGCGCGTCACTTCGGTCTGGCCGTAGACAGTCACCGCCTTGCCCGTGAGATCCTTCAACGCGATGCGATGCCGGCAGCCGCGAAAGCCGATCTCCACGCCTTCGTGTACCTGCCCTTCCGCGTGCAGGCGTTGCGAGACCCCGGCGAGATCGAGCACATCCACCGTACCCGGCTCGAGGACTCCGGCGCGGATCCGCCCCGCGACGTACTCCGCGCTGCGGCGTTCCAACAGCAGCGTGTCGATGCCCTCCTTGTGCAACAGCTGCCCGAGAAGCAACCCGGCTGGCCCCGCCCCCACGATGGCCACCTGGGTTCGCATCAAATCAAAACTCGTATTGCAAGTTCGCAAACCACTGGCGTGGGCGGGCGTAAGCGATCTCCGCATAACCGCTGCCGGTGGTCAGCGAAGAGTTGCCGGCGATCGGATACGTCTCGTCCGTGGCGTTGTTCACCCCGAGCGTGAGTTTCCACGGCGAATCCTTGCCACGGCTCAGTCGCACCGCGGCGTTCACCGTCAGCACGTCGTCGAGCTGCGCGATTTCCGGCGTGTTGGTCGCATCGAAGTAGGTAGTCGTCTGAAACGATCCGTCGATGCGCGGCTCGACGTCGAGCGAACCCAGGTGCGCGGTGTAGGAAAGCCCGAGGTGTACCTGCCACTCCGGCGCGAACGGCAGGAAGTTGCCTTCGAGCAGCCCGGGCGGCAGCACCGCCAGCGGAATGTTGGAGAGATTGTCGATGGTGGCGTCGAGATGGCCGATGCTGCTCTCGATGTGCAGCGCGGCGGTCGGCTCCCAGGTGAACTCCGCTTCCGCGCCATCGATGCTGGTCTCACCAGCATTGGTGATGAACGGCGCCACGCCGGCGGGAGCAGGTCCACGATAGGTGAGCTGCATGTTGGTGTAGTCGGAGGTGAACACCGCGAGGTTGAGTCGCATCGTGTTGCCGATGTCGAACTTTGCGCCGAGCTCGATGGTCTGCGCCTCTTCCTGCTCGAACTTCTGCAGCGCGTCCTGCTGCGCCTGGGTCAGCACCGCATTGAAATGGCTGTTCCAGCCGCCGCCCTTGAATCCTTCCGAGTAACTCAGGTATGTCATCGCCTTGCCGGTCCACTGAACGGCGAACGATGCCGACGGCGTGAATGAGCTAAAAGTTTCGCGGTACCACCGCACCGGAACCTGCTTCACCGTGGGTGCGGAGTAGTCGAACTGGTTGGGATACGAACCTTTGTCGTCCTGTGAATAGCGACCGCCGACGGTGAAGGCATATTTGTCGGCGAACTTATAGGTCCACTGCGTGAACGCGGCCCAGCTCGAGTTGTCCACCTTGTTGTTGTCGCTGTCGCGCTGCACGCCGGGCGGCGGCGGATTGAGGAACACCGTGGCGATGTCGTCGGAGCTCTGCTCGAAGTAGTACAGGCCAATCACACCGACGAGTGGATCGGTCTCATAGGTGAGCTGCAGCTCCTGGCTCAGCTGGTCGCCGCTCACGTCATAGAGCGTGTGGAGAATGGTCAGCGGCGTGTTGTCGGCATCGCGCGCGCCCGTCCAGTCGATCTTGCGATAGGCGGTGATCGACTTCAGCGTCAGCGCTTCGCTCAAGTCGAAAGCCAGGCGCACCGAGCCGCCGAGATTTTTCAACGTGCTGAACAGCGGCAGCGTGCCGTTGTTTTTGTAAGGACCCGCGCCTTGCAGATCGTTGGCGCAACGCGGGTCGGCGATCATCGGCACGCTCGGTTGGTCCGGCAGACCCGGCGGCGGCACCGCGCCGTCGGTGAGTCCCGGGCAGCCGGCGTCGAGACTGGCAACGCGCGGGAAAGTCGCCGCTTCGTTCATGGCCGCGAACACCAGCGGGCTGCCGTTCTCGTCGGACTTGGTGTAGTCGAACGCGAATGTGGCGCGCACTTTTTCCGTGGGTGTCCACACGGCTTTCACCATGCCCATGAAGGTGTTCGTGTCGCCGAGATCCGTGCCGTCGGGGCGTTCGACGTAACCATCCTGTTTGCGCATGCCGACGGAAACGCGCGTCTTGAACGTGTCCGAGAGCGGCACGTCGAGCGCCACCAGCGCATCGATGAGATTGTCATCGCCGAGCTCGGCGCGTACTTCGCCACCGAACTCATCGCCGGGGTCGATGGTGGTGATGAGCACCGCGCCGCCGATGGTGTTGCGGCCGAACAGCGTGCCCTGCGGGCCGCGCAATACCTGCACGTTGGCGACGTCACGCAGCGCCATCGAGCCACCGACCGCATTGCCGATGTAGACGTCGTCGATGTAGAGGCCGACACCCGGATCGACGGTGGACGTCGGGTCGGTTTGCCCGATGCCGCGGATGAATACCTGCGACGAGGAGTTGTTGCCGGCCAGCGGCGCGTTGTTGGCGAACTGCAGGTTCGGTACGACCTGGTCCAACACATCGGTGCTGAATATCTGGCGGTCTTCGAGCTCGGTTCCGGAAAGGGCGGTAATCGCGATCGGCGTCTGCTGCAGGTTCTCTTCCACCCTGCGCGCGGTGACGATGATTTCCTCGAGGCCCTCCGCTTCCGGCTCCTGGGCGAACGCCGCGGGCGCTATGGTGACTGCCGCGGCTGCGGCGAGCACCTGGCCGATGGCGATTGTCAGTTCTCTGGCGAGTAGTTTGGTTTTCATTGTTCCCCCTTGGTTTATCCCCATATCTCGCCCGCGGTCTCGATGACGAGCGCGAGCTTGGCCTTCTGTTCATCCATTGAGAGTGCGTTGCCCTCCTCCGTCGAGGAGAAACCGCACTGCGGGCTCAGGCACAATTGTTCCAGCGGCACGTAGCGCGCCGCTTCATCGACGCGGCGCTTGAGCTCATCCTTGTTTTCGAGCCCTCCGCGTTTCGTCGTGACCAGGCCGAGCACGACGAATTTTCCCTTGGGCACGAACCGCAGCGGCTCGAAGCCGCCGGAGCGTGCGTCGTCGTACTCGAGAAAGAATCCATCCACGTCGAGCTCCGTGAACAGCGCCTCGGCCACGTGGTCGTAGCCGCCGGACGCCGCCCACGCCGAGCGGAAGTTGCCGCGGCACATGTGCGTGCACACGCGCATGCCGGCGGGTTTGCCGGCAAGCGCGGCATTGATGTTGCCGATGTAGATGCGATGCTGCTCGTCGGGGTTGCCGCCGATGCTCGACACGTACTCGCGCTGCTTCGGATCGTTGAGATACGCGAGGCTGGTGTCGTCGAGCTGTAGATAGGTGCAGCCGCGCTTGCCGAGCTCGCCCAGCTCGCGGGCGTAGACGGCGGAAAGATCGCGCCAGAATTCCTCCATGCGCGGATAGACGGCTTCGTCGATGGCGGCGCGGCCGCCGCGATAGTGCATCATGCTCGGGCTGGGAATCGTCAGCTTCGGTGTACCGCTTTTCACCACCGACTTCAGGTAATCGAAGTGATCGCCGAAAATGCAGCCGTCGAGCGTGAGCCTGGATTCAACCCGCAGTCCCGAGGGCGTGAAGTCCACGTCGCCCTGGTCGCTGTGAAAATGCACCGTGATGTTCTGCTGGACCTTGCGTACGCCGCCAATCTGGTAGAGGAAATCCATGTGCCAGGACGAACGGCGGAACTCGCCATCGGTGACGCCTTGCAGGCCCAGCTGCTCCTGCATCTTCACCACGTCGCGAATCGCCGCGTCTTCGGCGGCGCGCAGATCCGGCGCGGCCATGCGCCCGGCCTTGAATTCGGCGCGGGCGCGGGCAAGCTCGGGCGGGCGCAGCAGGCTGCCAACATGATCGGCGCGAAATGGCGGTTGAGTCAGCGGCATCGTTTCCTCACTTTCCCTGCGAATTGAGTTGCTGCTCGAGTTGATCGAGCACGCGGTAACACGGCAGCACCTGCGCGACGCTCGCATTCGGCTCGCGGCGTTCGCGGATAGCGGCGAAGAACTCGCGGTCCTGCAGCTCGATGCCGTTGAGCGACACGTCCACTTTCGACACGTCGATGACGTTTTCCTTGCCATCGAAGAGCTCGTCGTAACGAGCGATGTAGGTGCCGCGATCGCAGATGTAGCGGAAGAACGTGCCGAGCGGGCCTTCGTTGTTGAATGACAGCGACAACGTGCAGATCGCGCCGCTGGCGGCCTGCAGTTGAATCGACATGTCCATGGCGATGCCGAGCGTCGCGTGGATAGGCCCCTGCACGGCGTTGGCGCGCACGATCTCCGACTGTGTCTGATAGCGAAACAGGTCGACCGTATGCGCGGCGTGATGCCACAGCAGGTGATCGGTCCAGGAGCGCGCCTGGCCGAGCGCGTTCATGTTGGTGCGCCGGAAGAAATACGTCTGCACGTCCATCTGCTGGATCGCGATCTCGCCGGCGACGATGCGGCGATGCATCCACTGGTGCGAAGGATTGAAGCGACGCGTGTGGCCGACCATGCAGACCAGGTCCGAGCGGCGCGCGAGGACGGCCACGACCTCCGCATCCTGCGAGCGGTCGGCGAGCGGAATCTCCACCTGCACGTGGACGCCGACGTTGAGGCATTGCATGGTTTGCGCGGCATGCAATTGTGTCGGCGTGCACAGGATCGCCGCTTCGACCCCCGGGCGCGCCAGCGCTTCGCCGAGGTCGGTGGTGACGTGCGGTACACCGTATTTGCGCGCCACCGCTTCCGTCGGCTCCATCTGGCGGCCGACGATCGACACCACCTCGATGCCGCCGATCTGTTTGATGGCGTCGAGGTGCTTCTGGCCGAAAGCGCCCACGCCCGCGACGATGACTTTCACAGGCGGAGTCATGCGAGCGGCTCCAGGATGAGGTGCCCGACCGCCGTGTTCGAGGCGGGCACGTGATAGAAGCGATGGACCTCGCGCACCGCGCCTTCCAGCGCGCCACGCATGATGAGCCACATGACGAGCTCGATGCCTTCGGAACCCGCCTCGCGCAGGTATTGCTCGCGCGGAATACGCGTGAGCGCCTGCGGATCCGCGACCATCGCGTCGAGGAACCGCGTGTCGAACTCCTTGTTGATGAGCCCCGCGCGGGGCCCCTGCAGCTGGTGACTCATGCCGCCCGTGCCCCATATCTGCACGTTGAGATCTTCGTCGAAGGAATCGATGGCGCGCCGAATCGCTTTCCCGAGTTGATAGCAGCGATTGCCCGAGGGCGGCGGGTACTGCACCACGTTGACCGCGAACGGGATCACGCGGCATGGCCAACTTGCCGGCTGACCGAACATCAGCGACAGCGGCACCGTCAGGCCATGATCCACGTCCATCTTGTTCACGATGGTGAGATCGAAGTCGGACTCGATGACACTTGCGGAAATGTACGCCGCGAGCTCGGGCGCTCCGCGCACCACCGGCACCGGCCGCGCGCCCCAGCCTTCGTCGGCCGGCGCGAATTCCGGCGCGCAGCCGATCGCGAAGGTCGGAATGAAATCCAGGCTGAAGGTGGTGGCGTGATCGTTGTAGACGAGGAAGACGACATCCGGGGTGTTCGCGGCCATCCACTTCTTCGAGAGCTCGAAGCCGGCAAACAGCGGCGCCCAATAGGCTTCCGCCGTCTTGCCGAGATCGATGGCCGCGCCGATGGCCGGCACGTGCGAGCAGGCGATGCCGGCGGTGACGCGCGCCACTAGCGTGACTCCTTTTCCGGCTCATACGCGCGTCCGCCGCCGAGCATCATGCGCGCGTAGTCTTCCTGGCTCATGCCGGTCATGAGCGCCGCGGCGTATTGAAAGCTCTTGCCATCGGTCGCGAATATCTTGGCGAGAAAATAGATGTTGCCGCCGAGCGCGATCAGGCGGTTGTAGTCGCGATCGAGTACCCCCTGCTTCTGCTCCCCGCTCATCGGCCACTCATCCAGAGAGGCGCGTTGATCGGCCTTGAAGCGTTCGCGGTTCGCGGGCTTCATCAACGACATGCAGAACATGTTGAGGTGATAGCCCTTGCGCGATTGCTCCGCGTCGAACACCGTCGTGCCGGGAATGCTTTGATAGGACTTGCGCAAGTTCACGGCTCCCAATAGAGACGCATCGGGTTGTCGACCAGCAGCCGCCGCTGCAGCTCGGGCGTGGTGGCGATGCAAGGCAGGAGATCGACGAGGTCGCCGTCGTCGGGCATGTGCGACTTCATGTTCGGATGCGGCCAGTCCGTGCCCCACAGGACCCGTTCGGGAAACATTTCAACGATACGCCGCGCGAACGGCACGAAGTCCGCATAGCCAGGTGGGCCGCTCACCGAGAGCCGCTCCGCCCCGCTCACTTTCGACCACACGTGAGCGTGCTCGCTCATGAAGCGCACGAAACGCCCGAACTCCGTGCCATCGACTGGCTGCCGCACGTCGGGCCGGCCCATGTGATCGACGACCACCGTGGTCGGGAGCGAAGCGAAGAACGGCGCGAGCTCCGGCAGATCCTGCGCCTCGAAGTACACCACCACGTGCCAGCCGAGCGGTGCGATACGGTGCGCGATCTCGAGCAGCACGTCGGGCGGCGTGACATCGACGAGCCGCCTGACAAAGTTGAAACGCACGCCGCGTACCCCGGCCGCGTGCAATGCGGTGAGCTCGGCGCCGGTCACTTCGCGGGTGACGGTTGCAACGCCACGCGCGCGATCGCCCGAGTCGCGCAGCGCGTCGACGAGTGCGCGATTGTCGGCACCATGGCAGGTGCCCTGCACGATCACGTTGCGCTCGAAGCCGAGAAAATCCCGCAGCGCCCACAGCTTGTCTTTCGGCGCATCCACCGGGGTGTATTTGCGCTCGCGCGCGTACGGAAACGTGTCGCCAGGCCCGAACACGTGGCAATGCGCATCCACGGCGCCCGGCGGCGGACGAAAAGCCGGCTTGCGCGGCGACGCATGAAAGCTGAGCCAGCCCAGGTCGGCGCGAAAAGGGCTTTTGTTCTTCGCGCTCAAAGGCCCCTCGCCTTGAGCTGCGCGTCGAGGCGCGGATACACGCGCCGCACGTTGAGCTCGAAGATCTGGTGCTTGCGTGCAGGCTCCATCACGAGCGCATCGATGTAGCGCTTGGTGTCGTCGAAGTGATGCCCGGAATCCGGATCCACGCCACGCACCGCGCCGAGCATTTCCGAACCGAACAGGATGTTGTCGGTGTCTATGACCTTCGTCAGCAGGTCGATGCCCGGCTGGTGATAGACGCAGGTGTCGAAGAACACATTGCGCATGAGGTGCCCGGCGAGCGGCGGCCGCTTCAACATGTCGGCAAGACCGCGATAGCGCCCCCAATGATAGGGGACCGCGCCGCCGCCGTGCGGGATCACCAAGCGCAGCGTCGGGAAATCGGCAAAGAGGTCGCCCTGGATCAGCTGCATGAATGCGGTGGTGTCGGCGTTGATGTAGTGCGCGCCCGTGGCGTGGAAGTTGGGATTGCATGACGCCGACACGTGGATCATCGCCGGCACGTCGAGCTCGACCATTTTTTCGTAGAACGGATACCAGTGCGGATCGATGAGTGGCGGCGCGTTCCAGTGACCCCCCGATGGATCCGGATTGAGATTGCAGCCCACGAAGCCGAGATCGCGCACGCAGCGCGTGAGCTCGCGGATCGAATGCGCGATCGGCACGCCCGGCGACTGCGGCAGCTGGCAGACAGCGGCGAAATTCGCGGGATAGAGATCGACCACGCGTTTGACGAGATCGTTGCAGGCGCGCGTCCAGGCCATCGAGACGGACTCGTCGCCGATGTGATGACCCATGGCCGAGGCGCGCGGCGAGAACAGCGTGAGGTCGGCACCGCGCTCGCGCTGCAGGCGCAGCTGGTTGGTCTCGAGGGTCTCGCGAATTTCATCGTCGCTGACGCGTTGCGCCACCGGCGCGGGCAGCGTCGAATCCTTGATGCGCACCAGTTGCGCGTCGCGAAACTTCTGGTGGCGGTCGGGAGCGGTGGTGTAGTGCCCGTGACAGTCGATGATCATCATGGCGCGTCTCGCGGCACGAGCGGGCGTTGCGCCGCGAGCATCGTGTCGAGCATCGTTTCGAGGCGACCATCCACGGCGGCACTGTGATGCGAGGCCCACTCCTGCCACTCGGCACAGGCACCGCTCATTCGCGGCGCGAATCCGGCCTCGGCGACCGTACGCGCCGCTTCGCGCATTTCCTCGGCGCGGCGGCGCCCGTGGGTGAGCGCTCGGGTGATCATGTATGGCGCGGTGGCACGCCAGTCCTCGAGATCGAGCGACCGCAGCGACTCGAGTACCGTGCCTTCGACTCCAAAGCTGCGCGCCGTGAGCAGCGACTCCATGAGCAGCGCCTCGAGGCCCTTGACGACGACACTGCGGCACATCTTGGCGGCCGCGGCCGCCCCTAACTTCTCCGAAAACGCCGTGGCGCCTTTGAACCCGAGCTCGATCGCCAGCGGCAGGAACTCCGCGGCGTGCGGGCCGCCGAGCAGCATGGGCGCCGCTGCGCCGCGCGGCGCGATCGGCGACATGATGGCGGCTTCGACGAAACGGCCGCCCGCCGATTCGACGATGCTCGCGGCTTCGCACTTGGCGGCCGGCGACGTGGAATTCAGGTCGAAGAAATAGGCCGAAGATGGCAGGTGCCGGGCCACCGAGCGCGCGGCTTCGGCAGTCTGCGCCGCCGTGACCGCACTGATCACCAGGTCCGATTGCGCGACGGCACGTCCTGCATCGGCCGAAAAAATCTCGAGCCGCGCGGCAGCCCGGCTAGGATCGCTCGCGCCATCCGAAAACTTGAGGTCCCAGGCCGTGAGCCGGCCCACGCGGGCGCGCAAATCCGCTGCCAGCGTCTGCCCCACCTCCCCGAAACCGAGCATGCAGACGCGCAACGGCTTCACGCGCGGCTCCACGTTGTCCCAGGCACGAAGACTTCGCCGCGCATCAGCTTGCGCGCGGTACGCAGCAACGTCGCGCTGCGAACCTCGATGCGCTGCCCCACTTCGATTTCCACGGTTACCGTGAAGAAGCCCGATGGATGCTCGACTTCAACAGGTCGCGCGGCGCCATCCCGGGACTGCCGGGTCTGTTGGGCCACCTGGGCCGCCACCGATCCAGGAATCATGCAGGCGGTGGCCACGCTGACCGCGCCCAACACGCCGATGGCTTCATGCACGCGATGTGGGATGAAGGTCGCCGTCGCGATGGTGCCGCCGTGCCGCGGAGCACTCACCAGACAGACCTTGGGCACGGTCTTGCGCGTCACGTCGCCGAGATTCATGCGTGGGCCGAGCGCCAGGCGGATTTTCTCGACCTTCGCGACGAGCCCAGCGTTGGCCTCGAGCTGCGCGGGGCTTTCGGCGCCGGTTACGCCGAGATGCGAAGCGCGCACGATGATGACGGGCATGCCGTTGTCGATGCAGGTGAGCTCGATGCCATCGAGCTCATCGGTGACCGAGCCGGTCGGCAGCAAGGCGCCGCAACTCGATCCGGCAACCTCGAGGAATTCGAGCGCGATCGGCGCGGCCGTACCGGGGACGCCGTCGATACCCGCCTCGCCTTCATACTCGACCACGCCCCCGGGGGTGCGCACATGCGCCACCGCGATGCTGCGGGTATTGACCATGTGGATGCGCACGGGCGTCGAAGGTCCGGCGACCGGCACCAGTCCGTTCTCGATTGCCCATGGACCGACGCCGGCCAGCAGATTGCCGCAGTTCTGGCTGTCGCTGACCTCGGGCTCGTCGACCGCCACCTGGAGGAATAGATAGTCGACGTCGGCGGACGGCACGCTCGAGGGCGAAATGACCGCGACCTTGCTGGTGAGCGGATGGGCGCCGCCGAGACCGTCGATCTGGCGGGTGTCGGGCGAACCCATGGCGGCGAGCAGCACGCGATCGCGCAAGTCTCGTTCGCGCGGCAGGTCGGCGGCATGGAAATAGAGTCCCTTGGAGGTTCCGCCGCGCATCAGCGTGCATGGGATGCCGGTGAGCATTTCAGCTGTCGCCGCGATAGGTGAGTCCCTTCGCGGCGAGCGCCTCACGCATGTCGTAGATGTCGAGCCCCAGCTCGCCGGCCGCCAGGCGTGCGCGCGCCGCCGCTTCCTTCTGCTCGCGCGCGCGGGATTGCGCCAGCACTGCCGATGCCTGTTCGCGCGCAACGACACAGACGCCGTCATCGTCGGCGACGATGAGGTCGCCGGGATTCACGAGCGCGCCCGCGCAGACGAGCGGCGTATTGACGCTGCCGAGCGTGGCTTTGACGGTTCCCTGCGCCGAAACATATCGCGACCACACCGGAAAATTCATCTGCGTCAGCGCACGCACGTCGCGCACTCCGGCTTCGATGATGAGGCCGAGCACGCCGCGGGCATTGAGCGAGGTGGCGAGCAGCTCGCCGAAGTAGCCGCTGTCGCACGCGGAAGTGGGCGCTACGACCAGAATATCGCCGGCATGGCATTGCTCGACGGCAACGTGAAGCATCCAGTTGTCGCCGGGCGGCACGCTCACGGTGACCGCGGTGCCGGCGATGTGGGCGCCCGCATAGATCGGACGCATGTACGGCGCCATGAGCCCCGCGCGCCCCTGCGCTTCATGCACGGTGGCGACGCCAAACGGCGCAAACGCCTCCACGACGCGGCTTTCGACGCGTTCCAGATTCCGCACGACAACCGACATCCGCCCGCCCCCCTTGCCGACAGCGGGCATTCTCCGCCCGCGCCGCGCGGTGTTGCCAATCGGAAATCGGACATCGCCATAAGTAATTGCTATAGACCCGCTGGCTTCCTACGATGCAGGCCATGCACGCCAACCTCCGGCACCTGCACACATTTCGCGAAGTCGCGCGCCTCGGCAGCGTCAGTGCGGCCGCGCGTTCGGTGCACATCTCACAACCGGCGGTCACGCAGGCCATTGCCGGGCTCGAACGCCATTTCGGCGCACCGCTATTGTTGCGGCGTAGCACGGGCGTCTCCCTGACTCGTGCCGGGGAGATCTGTCTCGCGCGCATCGAGCGCTCACTTGGCCAGTTGCGCGAGGCGCTGGCCGAGGTCGCGCGCAGCGCCGCCGCCGGGCCCGGCGCCGATGTGGAACGGCTGGTGCGATCGCGACAGCTCGATGCGCTGGGCGCGGTCGTCGAGCATGGAAACTTCAGCGTCGCCGCCCGCGCGCGCCAAGTGTCGCAGCCGACGATCCACCGCTCGGCGCGCGAGCTCGAGCGCCTGCTGGGCGTGCCGCTGTTCGAGGAGACGAGTTTCGGGATCACGCCGACGCGCGAAGCGGAACGGCTGGCGCGTCGCGCGCGCCTCGCCTTCGCCGAGATCGAGCAGGCGCGCGCCGAGGTGCACGCGCTGAGCGGTGGCGAGTCGGGGCGCACCGTCATCAGCGCCCTGCCGCTCGCGCGCAGCTATCTACTGCCGGCGGCGCTGCTCGAGTTCACGCAGGAACATCCGCGGCATGGTGTCGCGATCATCGACGGCACTTACGAGCACCTGCTGTCCGGACTGCGGGTCGGCGAGTCGGATGTGCTCATCGGCGCATTGCGCGACCCGGCGCCCGCCTCCGACGTGGTACAGGAGCATCTCTTCGACGATCCGCTGGCCATCGTCGTGCGGGCCGAACATCCGCTGGCGCGGCGCCGGCGTTTCACCGCGACCGCCCTGCGAAAATTCCAGTGGATCGCGCCGCGCGTGGGCTCGCCGTTGCGCGTGCATTTCAACGCATTGCTGGCATCGACCGGGCTCGAGATGCCAAGCCCGCCGCTCGAGTGCAATTCGCTGGCGGCGGCACGCGCGTTCCTGCTCGAGAGCGATCGCATCATGTTGCTGTCGGCGCATCAGATCCACTACGAGATGCAGGCCGGGCTGCTGGTGGCATTGCCGCATCCGGCTGGCAAGGTCGTGCGGCCGATCGGCCTCACGCTGCGCCGCGACTGGCACCCGACCAGCACACAGCAACGGTTGCTGGAGATCCTGCGCCGCAGTGCGCGCGCAGCGGCCGCATCGCACGCGGTGCGCGGCGTGTTGCCGCGCAAGCTTGCTGCAGGTCGCTAGGAAATCAGGAATGTCCCCTTTTATTTGTCCGGCTCTCGCGGCCCGGGACTCTTCGCGCGGGCAAAGACGCTCGTGCGGAATTCACTACTGGCGAAGCGCGCCACCGCCGCCACCACCCGCTCGCCGAACCAGCGCGGAAAGTTGAGCGCGGTCTCGACCTCGAAGCTGCGATGCTCGTCGTGCAGGCACCACTCGACGAAATGCTCGCAGTTGTTGGTGAGGAGGCGATAGCGCTTTTCACCGAGGCGCGAGCGGGCGCGATCGATGGCCTTTTGCGCGTCGATGCAGGCCTCGGCATGCCGCACGACAAACACCGCACGGCCCTGCGCGAAATCTTCCAGCGACACCTCTTCAACCGGTTTGCGAATGATGTCGTACTTCAGCGCGCCGTACTGGACCACCCGGCCGTCGCCAATGTAGATGCCATGGTGGGTGTAGCCCAGCCAGGGAGTGATGAGGTGCGCGCCCAGCGGCGGGATTTCACTCGCATCCAACGCGTGAAGCGTTCTTCGGGGGCCGCAATACTTCGCGTAGTTCATTGGCAGCCAGTAAAACGCAAACTCACGCCTGCAAATGTCGGCGCCTACTTGGTCGATCGTGGAGAGCGGGCAGTTCGCGATTTCAGAGTTCGCTGACGAAGCGCGCCTCCTCCCGCCTGCGTGTCGGACAACGCGACGCAAAGTCGCCCTTTCTCAGGCTTGCCGCTTCATTTCCGCGGCGACACTTGGCAAGCGCAGCACGAAGCGCGCTCCACGCCCCGCGCCGTCACTCGATGCCGACAGCTCGCCCGCCAGTTCCTTGGCGAGGATGGCGCTGGTGTGCAGCCCGAATCCGTGGCCGTCCCTTTTTGTCGTGAAACCAAATTCGAACAGGCGCTGAAGAACCTCGGGAGCGATTCCCACGCCCGAATCCTGTACTTCGATCACCGCGCTATCGGCATTCTGCTGTCGCACTCTCAACGTGAGCAGGCGGCGGCCTTCGGCGAGATCCTTCAGCGCGTGCCGCGCATTGCTCAGGAGATTGCCAAGGATCTGGATCAGCTTGTGCCGGTCCAGCGTCAGCGGCGTCATGGGCTCGTACTCACGCTTGACCGTTACATCGGTCATGTCCGCGAAATGAATGGCGACGGCGCTGTCGAGGATCTCGGCGATGTCGATCGCCTCGGTGACGCCGCCGCGACGCGCGTAGGTCTGCTGCGCGGCCACGATGTTGCGTATGTGGCCGACGTGAGCCGCGATCGCGGCGGCCTCGGCCTGCAGGCGCTGATTCTCGCCGAGGAGATTCTCGCCGAGTTGCACGAGGTAGGTAGGCAACTGCCGCCCGCGCGGGTCGTTTTCCAGGAAACCGGCGAGATCACTGCCCTGCTCGCTCAGCAAGGAGGCGATACGCTGCACGTTGCCGACCCGCGAGTCACGCAGCTGCGTCTGCATCAGCGATGCGGACACACCGAGGCTGTTCAGAACGTTGCCGACGCTGTGCAGCACACCGGTCGCGACCTCGGCCATGCCGGCGTCGCGCGATGCATCGCGCAGCTGCGACTGAAGATCGCGCTTGCGTTCCTCCTGCAGCACCTGGTTGGTGACATCCCAGGAGACGCCGAGAATCCGTTCAGGCTTGCCGGCGGCGTCGCAGAAAATACGCGCATGCGCCTCGAGGTGAATGGCATTGCCGGCGGGCGTCATCACGCGAAAGCGGAATGCGCACACTTCCTCGTTTTTCGCCATGGCGTCGCTGATCGCGTCGAACATGATCGAGCGGTCGGCGGAATGCGTGAGTGTCATCAGCGCGTCGGGCTGCGCGCGGGTGTCCACCCCGGCGATCCGCAGGGACTCGATTTCATTCTCGGTCCACAAGGTCTTGCGCGTCGCGATGTCTAGCTCCCAGGACGAGATCCCGGCAGCGCGCGTGGCGAGTGCCAGAAGATTTTTGCCGTGCTGCAGGGCCGCGTTGACCTGCTCGAGCCGCACGGCATCCTGCCGCGTCTGCGAAACCAGGTGCGCGTCGTACACCGCGGTGATCAACGTGAGCGCGAGCACGCCGAGCGCCACCAGGCCGATGGTGACCGCGAGCCAGTTGTTGTCGAACGCCGCCCCACCGAAACAGTAGGCGCCGACCGCGAGCTTCGAGGCGGCCATCGCGGTGTAGTGCATTCCGCTGATGGCGAGGCCCATGACCACGGCGGCGCCGCCGCGCGCCAGCGCGATGTAGGTAGATTGGCCGTTGCGCAGATTGAATGCCAGCCACAGCGCGGCGAACGAGGCGCCAACCGCGATGGCGATGGATGCCAGCACCAGCATCGGCTGGTACGTGATGATCGGCACGATCTGGATCGCGGACATTCCCGAGTAATGCATCGCGCAGATACCGGCACCCATGACCACCGAGCCGACCGCGAGTCGCGCGAGGCTGAGGCGCGAGCGGCTGGCGATCGCCAGCGCGAAGCCCGAGGTGACCATCGCGATCGCCAGCGACAGCAGCGTCTTGAAGACGCTGTAACGCAGCGGGATCGCCACCGAGTACGCCAGCATGCCGACGAAATGCATCGACCAGATGCCCATGCCCATCGCGGCGGCACCGCCGAGCAGCCAGAGCCTTCCGCCCGAGCGGCCGGCCTCGGCGACGCGAGCGGCGAGCTTGAGTGCCGTATAGGCGACCACCATCGCGACAACGATGGAAAGCGCGACCAGCCAGGAGTTGTAATTTGCTTCCATGTGAAGGGCTTAACGGTAGCCTCTCGGAGAAACCGCTAGTGTTAAGCGGCTAACAATTCTGACGTCACGTGCCGTGTGGGTTTCACGTTGTACATATTCCCGCCCGCCACGGCGCATCCAACGGAGACAGCCGGCAATGAATGACCCCGCCGAATGCATCAACGGCCGCATCCTCGTCATCGATGACAACCCGGCGATTCACCAGGATTTCGAGAAGATCCTCGCCCGCGAACCGGCCGTGTCCACCGGCATGACGATGGCGGAAAAGATCCTGTTCGGTGAAAGCGATGTCGCCGTGACGCAGCCTTCGTTCGAATTGCATTTCGCCCAACAGGGCGAACAGGGAGTGAAGCTCGCGGCACGCGCCGTGGCGGACCGCAAGCCGTTCGCGCTGGCCTTCATCGACATGCGCATGCCTCCCGGCTGGGATGGACTGGAAACCATCGAGCGCCTGTGGGCCGTGGATGCGGACGTCCAGGTAGTGATCTGCTCCGCGCACTCGGATTATGACTGGGCCGATTTCATCGAACGGCTCGGACATTCGGACAAACTACTGGTATTGAAGAAGCCATTCGAACCCATCGAAGTCCTGCAGTGCGCGAGCGCACTCACCCGCAAATGGCACGACTCGCAGGTGGTTCGACGCCAGGTTCAATCCCTGGAACACATGGTCGCGGTCCGCACCATGGGATTGGAGGCGGCCAATCATCAGCTGCGTCACCTGGCGACGCATGATGCGCTGACCGGCCTGCCCAACCGCGTGCTGCTCGACGACCGCCTCGAACAGGCCATCGTTCATGCCGAGCGCGACGCGCATCGCTTCGCGGTCCTGGTCCTGGACCTGGACCGCTTCAAGTTCATCAACGATTCGCTCGGTCATCGCGCCGGCGACGAACTGCTCAACAAGTTCGCGCAGCGCCTTCAAGGCATCGTCAAGAAGATCGACACCGTCGCGCGGGTCGGTGGCGACGAATTCGTGCTGGTGCTCGGCACCGCGGCGCATCGTTCGGACGCGGAAGGTGTTGCGCAACGCGCGATCGACACCTTGAGGGCGCCGATCCGGATTTCCGGAGTCGACCTGCACATCTCCACCAGCGTTGGCATCGCGTTCTATCCCACCGATGGCACCTCGTCCGAGAATCTCATCGCCCATGCCGATGCCGCGATGTATTGCGCCAAGCAGCGCGGCCGCAACAATCTGCAGTTCTTCGAGCCAGGCATGGACACGGCCACGCGCGAACGCGTGCGGCTCGAGAGCGACTTGCACACCGCACTCGAGAACCAGGAATTCGAGCTGTACTACCAGCCGAAGGTGGACACCGCGACCGACTATTTTCACAGCGCCGAAGCGCTCATCCGCTGGCGGCATCCGGAACGCGGCATCGTCATGCCCGAAGACTTCATCCCGCTCGCGGAGGAATGCGGCCTCATCAACGCCATCGGCGAATGGGTGCTGCGCGAGGCCTGCCGTCAATGCCGGGAATGGCAGCGCGAAGGTTTCCCGCCGTTGCGGGTCGCCGTGAATGTCTCCGCGTCCCAGTTCCGACAGGGCGACCTGCTCGCCGTCATTCACCGCGCCGTCAACGATGCCGGGCTCGATCCGCGCTGCCTCGAGCTCGAGCTGACCGAGAGCGCCGTCATGACCAACCCCGAAGAGTCGACCGGCATTCTGCAGAAGTTGAATACCATGGGCGTGATGGTATCCGTCGACGACTTCGGAACCGGCTATTCGAGCATGAGCTATCTACGCCGTTTCCCGATCGACAAGTTGAAGATCGATCGTGGCTTCGTGAAAGACTTGATGACGCGTGCCGATGACGCGTCGATCGTCCAGGCAATCATTTCACTCGCCCACAGCCTGCGCCTCAAGGTGGTGGCCGAAGGCGTGGAAACCCCCGAGCAGCTGCATTCGCTGAAGTCGATGGGTTGCGACCAGTACCAGGGATTTCACTTCAGTCCGCCGTTGACGGCCAGCGACTTCGGCGCGCTGATGCGGCGCCGGGAACAGTCCGAGATCGCCGCCGCCGAGACCACCGCGCGCCAGGCGCGGCTGTAGAAGACACCGACCCAGCCGCCGCAAGCAACTGCGGCGGCCGGGGGGTGCTGAGACTCGCTCAGAGGGAGCGCAGGAAGTTCAACATGTTCTGCTTCGCGGTCGTGGACAACGCGTTGAAGCGATCCACGACTGTGTTCGCCTCGGAAGCGGGATACGTTCCGTTGGCGTTGCTGCGGTGAGCCGTGATCGCCGTCAGCAGATTGTTGGTTCGTCCGTCATGCAGGAAGAACACACGCTGCCCGAGGCCCCACAGCGGCGCCGTGCGGAATTCATCGCCCGTCGCCTCACCTTGCGAAACATCGTCCGCCAGCCCCGGCCCCATGTTGTGCAGCGCTATGTCCGAGAACGCGCGCACGTTCTGGTTTCGCAGCGCCGCCACCGTCGAGTTACTGGTCCGCAGCTGCTGCGTATGGCATTGCGCACAGCCGATGTTGACGAACGAGTTGAACCCTTCGGAGATCGACGCGTTGCCACCCGGGGTGGTCGTCGACTGCACCGGGGGCGCCAGGAAGCGCATGAAGAAGGCGAACTTCTCGATGGCGCTGATGGTGTCCGGGCCCGTTGCGCCGTCGACGTTGGTCACGTCGTTGGGCAGCTGCGCGAACTGACAGGCCGGCGTTTCATCGCGCTCGATCTGGAAGTTCTCGTTCGTGATGCCCATCTCGACGTTGTACGCCTCGCCGGAGAACACCAGCGGCGAGATGTTCTGCGCCTTCCAGCCGAAGCGCGTCACGCGCCCGTCGTTGCCGTTGTGATTGAGCCGCCCGCTGATCCCGAGCTGCGCCCTGGTCGCCGCGCCCTCGCTCAAGTTGCGGTTGAGCTCGGTATCCGTGATCTGCTCGATCAACCCCAGGCCGAATACCGGCGTGGGAATGCGGAAGATCACGTTGTTGCTGGACACCGCGCCCGCGAAATTCTCCTGCTGGATGTTGCATCCGGACGCATTGCCCGTGCCGTCATTGCGCTGGCTGATGACGAACAATCCGTGCACGCCACCGTCGGGCTGGCCGTTCGGCAGCCTCTTGAAGCGTGCCTCGCGGATGGGCCCATTCATCGTGATGAACGACGGCACCGTGTTGCGTGCGCCGAAGGCGGTGGCAATCGCGAACTGCGGATTCACGACACCCGAGCTTCCGCCGATGTCCGGCTGAAAGTGGCAGCCGCCGCAGCCATCGAGATTGAACCTGGGGCCCAGGCCATCGCCGATGCCCTCGGCCTCGTTGAAATCGTCGCGTCCTACGTCGAAAAAAGTGAGCTCGTTGGCAGTCAGATTAGGTAGAGGCAGTCCGGCCCGGCTCGCCCCGCCCTGCAAGCCAGGATCGGTCTGTGCGAATGCCGCCGGAGCAGACATGAGTACGACCAGGGCCGCAAGCGGCCCGACAATTTTCCGATTGATCACGTTCGTCTCCCTGTTCAGAAACCCGCGCCGCGCGAAATCTGCACCCGCGGCACCGCGGAGAAAATGGATCGTTTGGTCTAGGGACCGCTCGGCGCGCGTGGGAATAGATCATTTGATCCAGAGACATAAGGAAGACATTCGCGCGGCAGCAACGCCGGCGAAGGAGCGCGCTACCGCACTGCGCTTTTCGTGTTGACAGTGAACTTGGTCTAAGAGATCGTCTAGACCAAAGCTGCACGAGGACCAAGACTTAAGGGAATGGATCGGGGTCTTGGGGGACCACGCATGGAATGCGCGGCCAGACGGCCAGGGAGTAGCGCGATGGATTTTCGCGTGATGGTAGCTAGTGAGGTCCGGCTGTACCGCGACGCACTGCAGCGAGTGCTGCGTGATGTCGCCGGGATAGACGTCGTCGGCGTCGCTTCCTCGGTCGAGGAAGTCGTCAAACAAGCTTGTCTGCTCGTCCCGAGCGTCGTGGTCATCGACATGGCAATGGGCGAGAGTTTTTCGCTGGCGATGCCCATTGCCCGCGTTCCGCAAATGGGCGGCGTGGTAATACTCAGCGTTCCAGAAGTGCCGGCCGAGATCATCGCCTGCCTGCCCTCCAGCATTCTCGGCTACGTGTCACGCGACGGCACCGTGGCCGTGCTCATCGATGCGATCCGCGCCGCCGGCCGGGTTCGCGAAATCCAAACTACTGCCAGCATCGACGACCTGACTGCCCGCGAGATGGAAATCCTCAAGCTCATGCAACAGGGTCTGTCGAACAAGTCCATCTCGCGGCGGCTGGGCATCGGTCTCTCCACGGTGAAGAATCACGTGCACAGCATTCTCGCGAAGCTGGGAGTCGCCTGCCGCGGCGAGGCGATCTCGATGGTCTACCGCCACGAAAACTCCGGACGCGGCTGGGCGGCCAATCCCTCGAGTCGCCGGGCTGACCACGAGACTGTCGACACCGATTTCCCCGACGGGGCCGCCGTTGCCTAGCAGCGCGAGACCTAACTGAACTGAAACGCCCGGCTCGCCATCCAGGTGAGAATTCCCGCCAGCACGACTCCGACGATGAAACGCAGCACCGACGCGTTCACGACCGGCGGCTGATCGCCGTCATGCGCCCTCATCCCGGTGAACATGGCACCGATGAGGTTTTGCTTCCTGAGCAGATAGAACACCACCGCCGCGATGTGCAGCCCTATCAACCAGAGCAGCGCGTCGAACAGCTTGTCGTGCCAATCGGCCGCCAGCCGCCCGGCATCGAAACTCACGTAGGTAGATAGAGGCCCGGACTCGATCCCGTCCACGTCCACGGTGAACAATCCGAGTACGACCTGCGTGAGCATGAGCGCGAGCAAGGCGACCACGCTCAGCGCACCCAGCGGGTTGTGTCCCGGCGCCTGCGCCCAGGTGCCCTTGAGATAATCGATGACGGCGCGCGGCCCGCGCACGAACTGGCCGAAGCGCGCGGTGGAGCTGCCGAAGAAACCCCAATAGATCCTGAATGTGAGCAGGGCCAGCAGCGTGAAGCCGCAGTACTGGTGCCAGCTCATGCGCCCGGTTTCGGCGGTCCACCAGGCGGCCGCCACCGTCAGCACCATGAGCCAGTGAACCAGCCGGACCGGCACGTCCCAGACCCGCGTCCGGATCGGGGCCGCAGCATTCTCATCGACGATCAATGTTCTTCGGGCGCGCGGAAGTTGTCGTGGCAGTTCTTGCAGGCGCCACCAAGGTCCTTGAACGCGGCCTGCACGGCCGCGGCATCCCTCGCCTTCGCCGCCGCTAACAACTTCGGCGCACGATCGGAAAACATTTTCTGCGCCGCGGTGAAATCGTCGGGCTTGCTCCAGACTTCCGGCAGCGCGCGCGTCTTGCCGGCTTCAGGTCCCGTGCCCTTGGGGAACCACTGCTGTTGATCGACCGAGGCTTTGTTCACGACTTCGGCGGCCTTCAACAGGGCGTCGAAATCCGGCGAGCTGGCCTTCGACTGGTCGCGCACTTCTTTGAAGGCGTCACCGAGCTCGTGATAGTGATCGTGACGCAATTTCTGCAAGTCAGCCGGCGTGGCCGGCGCAGCCGCATTCGCGCCGGCGAGAAAAGAAGCCACCAAAACCGCGGAACCGAACGAAAGGAACAATTTGCCCGACATGACGCTCGTACCTCTATGTATTGCGCAGGCGCCTTTATAAACGACTTTGTCCGGTATGGGTGAGCCCGGGCGCGTGGCCGCGGCGTGTTCGACTTTTGGCCTACAAATGAGCCGTGACTGACCTGGCGAAAACCCGCAAAATGCGCGCCTTTCCGCATTCGTGTGAGGGGCGCTCGCCGGTGATTGTTTCGAAGTTTTCATCGCGCGTCGCCTCCTCTGTCGCAGGGGCGGCAGTCCTGGTTTTTTCGGCTTCCTCGGGCCCTTCAGCGGCCGATTCGCAGCAGCCCGACGCAAAGAACCCGGTCGTCGCCGAATACCACGCCGTCATCTCCCCGATGCTCGAGAACCATTGTTACGAGTGCCACGGGGATGGCTATGACAAGGGCAAGGTGGCATTCGACGCCCTGGAAACGGACGAGCAGATCCTTGCGCCCGCGCTGTGGCAGCGTGTGCTCAACAACACGCGCGCCGGCCTCATGCCGGCGGAACAGAAGCCAAAGCTCTCGCCTGCCGATCAGCAGAAGCTCGAACGCTGGATCAAATACGGCGTTTTCAAGATCGACCCGGAGAATCCTGATCCGGGCCGCGTCACCGTGCGGCGGCTCAACCGCGTGGAATATCGCAACACGATCCGCGATCTGCTCGGCGTGGACTTCGACTCTGAAGTCGAATTCCCACCGGACGACACCGGCTATGGCTTCGACAACATCGGAGACGTGCTCACGCTGTCGCCCATGCTCATGGAGAAATACGTGGCCGCGGCGCAGGTCATCGTCGACCAGGGCGTCCCCACCGCCGCGATGAAGCCCGCGGAACAGATTCTGGCCGGAACGAAGTTCGGCGGCACGCAAGGCCAGGTCCGCGGCGACAAGCTGCGCCTCTCATACATAGAGCCGGCCACCGCCACCGCCACGGTGACCGCGTCGAATGCCGGCAACTATGAAGTGGCGCTCGACCTCGACGTGCGTGGTGATTTCGTGTTCGACCCGGCGCGGTGCCGCGCGATATTCCGCATCGACAACGAAGAGGCACTCAATCGCGAGTTCCCGTATTTCAACGAGCGTTCATTCACCTTCCAGAGCAGCCACCAGCTGAAGGCGGGCGAACACCAGCTGTCGCTCGAGTTGCAGCCGATCGGCACGCCCGAGGCGAAGAAGAATCCCACGCGGCTGATCATCAGCAAAGTGACGGTGCGGGGTCCGCTCGAGAAGAAGCTGTGGGTGAAGACGGAGAATTACGATCGCTTCTTCCCGCGGCCGATTCCACAGGACCGCGCGCAGCGGCTGGTTTACGCGCGCGAGCTGTTAGGTGCATTCGCCGCCAGCGCCTATCGCCGTCCGCTCGCCGGCGATGACGACACGCCCGCGCGCCTCGCGAAGCTCGCCGAAGGCGTCTACCGCCAGCCGGGCAAGTCGTTCGAACAAGGCATCGCGCACGCCATGGCGGCGGTGCTTGCCTCACCGCATTTCCTGTTCCGGCTGGAAGAGCCGGTTCCGCATGCGCCAAATGCCATGGTGGCGGACGTGGACGAATACTCGCTCGCCTCACGCCTGTCCTACTTCCTCTGGTCGACGATGCCGGACGAGGAACTCACGAAGCTCGCGGCCGCGGGCCAGCTGCGCAAGAACCTGACCGCCCAGGTGAAGCGGATGCTGGCGGACCCGAAGGCGGAAAGCAGCGCGCGCAACTTCGTCGGTCAATGGCTGCAGGCGCGCGATGTCGAAGGCATTGCGAGCAACGCGCGCGAGATTCAGCTGCGCGACGCCGGCGAAGAGCAGACCTTGCAGGCGTTGCGCAACGCCTTCAGAAGCGGTGATGAAGCCACGGCCAAACTACTGGCGGCGCGCATCGACAAGATCATCGAAGACAAGGGCAGCGTCGAGCTCGACGGCGAAATGCGCCGCGCCATGCGCCGCGAAACCGAGATGTATTTCTCCTACATCGTGAGCGAGAATCGGCCGATCACCGAGCTCATCGACAGCAACTACACCTTCCTCAATGACAAGCTTGCGAAGCTGTACGGCCTTCCCGAGGTCGGCGGCGCTGAATTGCGCAAGGTAAACCTGCCACTGGGCAGCGCGCGTGGCGGTGTGCTCACGCAGGGTACGGCGCTCGTGGTCACGTCGAACCCGGATCGCACGTCGCCGGTGAAGCGCGGGCTGTTCGTGCTCGCCAATTTCCTCGGCACTCCGCCGCCACCGCCGCCGCCAAACATTCCGGCGCTGGAAGCGAGCGATGGCAACGTCGCCGGGCACGAGCCCACGTTACGCGAATCGCTGCTCAAGCACCGGGAGAATCCCTCGTGTGCGTCCTGCCACAACCGCATGGATCCCATCGGACTTGCGTTCGAGAACTTCAATGCGCTGGGAATGTGGCGCGACACCGAGCGCAAGCAAGCCATCCTGGCCCCGGGCAAGCTCATCACCGGCGAGACTTTCAACAGCGTGAGCGAGCTCAAGAAAGTGCTGGTTTCGAAGCACCGGCAGGACTTTTATCGCACTCTGACCGACCGCCTATTGATCTACGCCACCGGTCGCGGTACTGAGTATTACGACACCGAGACCATCGACGGGATCGTGCAGCGACTCAATGACAACGAGGGACGATTCTCCGCGTTGCTGATGGGTGTCATCGAATCCGCGCCATTCCAGAAAATGCGCACTGAAGCCACGGTTACGGCAGCCAACTGACATGAAAGACAACACGCCAGATTTTCTTCGCGAGCGGCATGACGGCTTCTCGCGACGTCGCTTCTTCCGCGGATTGGGCGCGTGCATCGCACTGCCCGGCTTTGCCTCGTTCGCCGGGGCTGCAAGCCAAGGCAAGAGCAACAAAGCGCCGACGCGCATGGCCTTCGTCTATGTACCGAACGGCATGATTCCCGCGGCGTGGTGGCCCGAGGCCGTCGGCCGGGACTTTGCGCTCTCGCGCACGCTGCAGCCGCTCGAAAAGGTGCGCAACCAGTTGCAGGTGATCTCCGGGCTGCAGGATCTGTCCGCCGACGCGGGTCCCGACGGCGCCGGCGACCACGCGCGCGCCGGTGGCACATTCCTCACCGGCGTGCGCATCAAGAAGACTGCCGGCTCGGACATCCACGCCGGCGTGTCCATCGACCAGGTGGTGGCCGGCCAGATCGGCCATCTCACGCGGTTCTCATCGCTCGAGCTCACCTGCGACGCGGTGCGCAAGGCCGGGGACTGCGATTCGGGCTACGCCTGCGCGTACGCGTACAACCTCGCCTGGCGCTCGGCGAATCAGCCGCTGTCGCCCGAACACAATCCGCGCTTCGTGTTCGAGCGCTTGTTTGGAGACGGCGCGCGCGACGAACGCGTCGCCAATCTCAAGCGCCGTCAGCAAGAGCAGCACTCCATTCTCGACTACGTCATGCAGGACGCGCGCAAGCTCGACAGCAAGCTCGACGGCCGCGACCGGCAGAAGCTCGAGCAATATCTCACCAGCATCCGCGAGATCGAGCAGCGCATCGAGAATTCCGAGCGCCTGAAGGTGAAGAATCCGAACATCGACGCGCCGGCGGGCGTGCCGGAAAGTTACGCCGATCACATCGAGCTCATGTTCGACATGCTGTTGCTGGCGTTCCAGACGGACTCCACCCGCGTGGCCACCATGCTCATCGCGCACGAAGGCAGCAACCGCAGCTTTGCCGAGATCAACATCGCCGAGGGTCACCACAACCTCACCCATCACAAGAACGATGCGGAAATCATCGCCAAGGTGAAGGAGATCGATCGCTGGTATGTCGCGCACCTGGCGAAGTTCCTCGAGAAGATGGACGCCACCCAGGATGTCGACGGGCAGTCGCTGCTGCATCACTCGATGATCCTTTATGGCTCGGGCAACGCCGACGGCAATCGCCACACGCACGACAACCTGCCCATCGTCGTCGCGGGCGCCGGCAGCGGCGCGTTCAAACCCGGCCGCTATGTGAAGACCGAAGCCGCACCCATCACCAACCTGTTCCTGAGCATGGCCGACGCCATGGGCAGCCCGCAGCGCATCGAAAGCCACGGCGACTCGACGGGCCGATTTGTCTAGCGGTACCGGGCGGCGCGCTCGAGCATCCCTAACAACCAGCTCAGTCCCCCGTCCGTGGTCGCCCCCTGCGGCGCGACCGCGCGAACCGATGAGCTGGACAATGGGATCGGCGGTTCCGAGATCACCACGCGGTAACGCGCGAGCGTGACCTTCTTTCCCACGGGGTGGCCCGCGCGTCGCACGATCACGAAATCCTCTTGGTCGAACAAAGTGCGGGTGACGAACCGGATCGGAACTTCATCGGCCGGCAGCAACGCGACATCGGGCGTGAGTTGACGCGGCACAGCCATCGCGTGGGTGTGCCTCGGCAAATGCAGCGGCTCAATCGCCACCACGTCACGCTCACGGGTGACGGTGCTGAAGGCGGTCGATTCCCGCTCGAACTGGAATGAGAGCGGCGCGCCCTATTTGCGCCGGACGCCGAACCCCGGCAAGTGCGCCGACAACGGCAGCTCTGCCGGCACGCGCTTCGCTTCTTTCTCGGCCATCTCGTATTCCACGTAGACCGACAACGCCGACACTTTCTCGGCGAGCTGGATGGCGAGCTCGATCCTCTGACGCACGGTTCGCCCGGCGATATCCTGCGTCATGAGCTCGATGGCACCGGCGATCGCGTCGATCTCCGGAAAGCCGAATGCTTCGGCGCCGCTCGAAATCCGGTGTGCCATGCGCTCGACGTGCGCGATGGCCGCCAGTTCGATGGGCAAGGGCTCATCCGGGAGGCAGGCGCGCAATTGCGCCACTTCCGCCTGCGTACGCAGGAGAAACCGCAGCGCCAGCGCGTGCTGCGACATCTGCGACGTACTCGTATCACCTGTATGCGACACAGCGACCCTCCGTGGTGCCAGCGGCAATGATGCATGGCCCAAGGACCAATATCGGCCCGTCCGCCGCGCACTCGCGCTTTAGTGTCCCAATCTGTCGGCTGCGTCTCATTGTCCCGCCTTCATCGTCGACAGGTCAGTCGGCCATGCGCAGGACCCCGTCTATCTAGTGAAACCGCTTACATGCACTGTCCCCGGAGCTAGTTAGCGGCGCGCGGGACAACCACTCCTGTCCTAACAACCTGGCCGCGACGGCGCCGATCCGCGGGACTCCCACGCCACACCCGGAAATTTCCGGGGTTTGAAAGTTCTACCATTCGCCTCTGTCTGCGGGACATTTGCGTGGCGATTGCGCCACGAACCTTGGAACGCGCGAAAAGGCCGCTATTATCGCCGCCCCGAATTCACTGGCTGGGTATTGGTGACGACGAATCCGGAAGAAGCCGCCTTGCAGAACGACATCGCCGCCGTTCAGAAGATCCCTTCAGTCCCGACCATCCTGGACGTCGTCTGCCGGGCCACGGGCATGGGCTTTGCGGCCGTCGCGCGCGTCACCGAGCAGCGCTGGATCGCCTGTGGCGTCAAGGACGAGATCTCCTTTGGCCTGAAGCCCGGCGACGAGCTCGAGATCCAGACGACGATCTGCAATGAGATCCGCGGACACCGGCAGCCGGTCGTCATCGACGAGGTCGCCGGCGATGCCAGCTATCGCACGCACCACACGCCGGCGAAGTACGGATTCCAAAGCTACATCTCGATGCCCATCGTGCTGCCGAATGGCGAATTCTTCGGCACGCTCTGCGCCATCGATCCGCGGCCGGCGCGCGTCAACACACCCGAGATCGTCGGCATGTTCCGACTCTTTGCCGAGCTCATCGCCTTTCACCTGGACACGAACCGGCGCCTGGCGATGAGCGAAGCCGCGCTGCGCGACGAGCGCGAAACCGCTCACCTGCGGGAGCAGTTCATCGCCGTGCTCGGGCACGACCTGCGCAACCCGCTCGGCAGCATCTCGAGCGCTGCCCACGTGCTCACGAGAATTGAGCTGCCCGAAGCCGCGCACAAGATGGTCGGCATCATGCAGAAGAGCGTGCGCCGCATGGCGGGGCTCATCGATGACGTGCTCGATTTCGCACGCGGCCGCCTGGGCGGCGGCTTGTCGCTCACGCTGAGCGCCGACGAACCGCTGGCGCCGGCACTCGAGCAGGTGATCGCGGAGCTGCGCATGAGCTTTCCGGATCGCCTCATCGAAACGGATTTCACGGCCGAGGATTGCGTGAACTGCGATCGTGCGCGCATCGCGCAGCTGCTCTCGAACCTGGTGGCGAACGCACTCACCTACAGCGCGCCGCGCACTGCCGTGCGTGCGCACACGCGGCTCGCCGATGGCGTGTTCGAGCTGTCGGTATCGAACCACGGAGATCCGATTCCGCCCGAAGCGATGGCACGCCTGTTCGCGCCCTTTGAACGCGGTGCAGTGCGGCCGAGCCAGCAAGGCCTCGGCCTGGGCTTGTACATCGCTTCCGAAATCGCGCGCGCGCATGGCGGCGCGCTGACCGTCACGTCGACGACTGAAGAAACCCGCTTCACGCTCAAGATTCCAACCTGAGCGCGGTGCGAACCGACTAAGATGCGCGCATGTACACCGAAATATTCTCGCAGATGAAAAAGGAGCTGGGCCAGCTCGACAAATGGCTCGGCACCGCCGCCGAACACGCCAAGGGAAAGTCGTTCGATCCGAACGTCTTCCCGACACTGCGCCTAGCCCCCGATCAATTCCCGCTGACGCGCCAGGTGCAGATCTGTTGCGACACGGTCAAGCTCGCGGCGTCATATCTCAGCGGCAAACCGGCCGAATCCCAGCCTGACACCGAGCAGACCGTCGAAGAGTTGCAGGCGCGGATCCGCTCCATCATCAAGTATCTCGATGGATTTTCACCGCAGGACTTCGACGGCGCGGCCGCACGCGTCGTGAGCCAGCCGCGGTGGAAAGGCGAATGGATGACGGGCGCGGACTACCTGGTGCAGCACGCCATACCCAATTTCTTTTTTCACCTCACTACCGCCTACGCCATCTTGCGCCACAACGGCGTGAGCATCGGCAAACGCGATTACCTCGGCGCGCAAACCAAGAGGCCGCCGCCGGCCTGATCGCGCTAACACTTTCATTGTTATCGCAATCGCGCGGTTTCGGCATTGGTGACTCTGCCGGCCTGAGGCAACCTCGCGGTCATGAAAACGACGCCGGCGCTGCGCGCATTTTCCATTTCCAGCCTCCTCGCCCTGGCCGCATGCGGCGGGGGCGGCGGTAGCGGCTCGAGCTCATCGTCGAGCGGCGGCACCGCGCCACCGCCCGCTCCTGCGCCCGCACCAACACCCGCGTTCACGTTCGTCAATGCCTCGGTGCACGATCCTTCGGTCATCAAGGTGGGCGCTGAGTACTACGTCTTCGGCTCGCACCTGGCGGCCGCAAAGACCACCGACCTCATGAACTGGACCATGGTCGCGGACGGCGTGAACAACGCCAATCCACTGTTCACGAATGTACTCACGGCGCTCCAGCAGACTTTCACGTGGTCGCAGGTCAATGACCTGTGGGCGCCCGACGTGGTGAAGCTGGCCGACAACAAGTTCTATTTCTACTACGACTCGTGCAAGGGCGATTCACCGTTGTCGGCGCTCGGCGTGGCGGTGGCCGACACTGTCAACGGTCCCTACGCCAACAAGCAGATCATCCTCCGCTCGGGCATGGTGGGCCTGAGCGAGGATGGCGTAACGAACTACGACGCGCAGGTTCACCCGAACGTGGTGGACCCACAGACGTTCTTCGACGCCAGCGGCCACCTGTGGATGGTCTACGGCTCCTATTCCGGCGGCATTTTCATTTTGGCGATGGATGAAACTACGGGCCTGCCCGAACCCGGCCAGGGGTATGGCCGACACTTGTTAGGCGGCAATCACGCGCGCATCGAAGGCGCGTACGTGCTCTACAACGCGCAAAGCGGTTTCTACTACCTGTTTACCTCGTTCGGCGGGTTGGCCGCCGATGGCAAGTACAACATTCGCGTGGCGCGTTCGCAGGCAGCCGATGGTCCGTACTTCGATGCCGCCGGCACCGACATGGGAAATGTGCGCGGCAATCCGGCGGTGCTGTTCGACGACACGCGCATCGCGCCCTATGGCCAGAAGCTCATGGGCAACTATGAGTATGCATTGGCGGCCGGCGAAAGCGGAACGCCCGTCGGCTACGTGTCTCCGGGCCACAACTCGGCTTACTACGACGCCGGCCTCGACAAGTATTTCCTGATCTTCCACGCGCGGTTCCCGAATCGCGGCGAGCAGCACGAGCTTCGCGTGCATCAACTGCTGTTCAATTCCGAAGGCTGGCCGGTGGTGGCGCCGTTCCGTTATGCACCGCTATCGTTGAGCCCGACACCGGTCGTGGCCGAGGTCATCAATGCGGATGTTGCCGGCGCCTACAAGTTGATCGATCACGGCAAGGACATGACTGTGACGATCAAGCCTTCGCAGGCCATCCGGCTCAACGCCGATGGCACGGTCAGCGGTGCCGTGACGGGCACGTGGCTGCACCGCGGCAGCAATTTCATCGACGTCACGCTCAGCGGCGTGATCTACAACGGCGTGCTTTCGCGCCAGTGGAACACCAACGCCAACCGCTTCGTGGTGACCTTCAGCGCGCAGTCGCAACTGGGCGTCTCGCTCTGGGGAGCGCGTACCGGCGACTGAGGGCGGTACCGGACTGAGGGCGGTACCGGGTTGGGATTCTCGTGATTCGCGCGACTCACGACTTTCCCAACCCGGTACCAGCTGTTACAGGATTTCGATCTGGTCGACGTTCCCCAGATCCTGGCCGTTCGATTCGAACCGAATCGTATTCACCGTTCCACTGTTCAACGTGAACGTCACGTTCTGCGTGACCCAGGTGGCCCAGGCGCCGGTCGCATTGAACGTGATGCTCTGCGCCACTCCATTCACGAGAATCCGTCCCGTGCGACTGCCCGTGACGCCCAGCGCGTAGCGAATGCGGATCGCGTGGCTGCCGCCACCCCGCCCATCCGCGTTGTTCACCTGCGCGGAACCACCGGTGGCCGGGAAGTTCGCGTAACCGCTGCCGGTGAAACCGCCGTTGGTGCTTTCGCTCACGGTGCCGCCGGCGAGCACCGCATTCTCGAGCTGGTAGGTAGGCGTGCCGGGATCCGGCGGCGTGGCAGTACCGCCCACGATCACGATGTTCGGAGTCGGCGGCGTGGACATGCCGTTGCCGATGAAGAAGCCCGGATGCGGCGGTTGGTTGTAAGCCGTGTTCTGCCACGCCAATGCCACCCGATACTGCGGATCGTGCAGCAGCGTGTAGATGCGATTGGTGGCCACGTTGGTGGTGGTGTAGATCCGCAGGAACCGATTGTCCGAGGTGCGCCACACCACTTCCTCGCGCCAGTCGCCGAAGATGTCACCGCTCAGTGCCGGCGTGGACTTGGTGCCGTTGTTGGAAGTCACGCCCGAAGCGGTCAGCAGCCGCGTGTCGCTGCTGGTGCCGTACTTGTCGACGTGATTGCTGTCCAGCAGCTCGCGCACCGTATCCGAGTCCCACCAGACGAGAAAATTCGCGGATCCCGGCGTCCGGCCGATGTTCGCGCCGGTCTCACTGAACAGGTTCGTCATGCCCGGGCCCGAGCCCCAGAACTCCGCGCCCGCGTGGCCGGACCAGATGTCATCGGCCACACCGCGTCCCGGCCCTTCCGTGCCCGAGGTATTGTTGATGGCGAACAGGCGGGCGCCCGTGCGCGCTTCGCGCAGATCCGCGCCCGGAACGTTGTTAGCCTCGTGGATATCCCAGATCTCGAGTCCGGCGCGCGACGGAACCAGGTCGCCGACATGCAGCGCGTCGCCATGTCCCAGGCCGCTCACGTACATCGGCGAGCCGTTGTCGTCGATGGTCATCGATCCGAAGATGATTTCCTGGCGCCCGTCGGCGTCGATGTCGGCGATCGACAGGTTGTGATTGCCCTGACCGCGGTACTGGGTGCCCGAGTTGTTGCTGTCGAATACCCAGCGTTGGGTCAGCTGGCCATTGCGCCAGTCCCAGGCGGCGATCACCGTGCGCGTGTAGTAGCCGCGGGTGAAGATGGCGCTCGGACGCTGGCCGTCGAGGTACGCGACGCCCGCGAGGAAGCGGTCGACGCGATTGCCGTAAGTGTCACCCCAATCGCCCACGGTGCCGCGCGCCGGCACGTAGTTGGTGGTCGCGAGAATGGCGCCCGTCTGACCGTTGAACACGGTCAGGAATTCGGGCCCGCTCAGCACATAGCCACTCGAATTGCGGAAGTCCGCGGTCGAGCTGCCGATCAATTGCCCGGTGCCGCTGCGCGTGCCGTCCGCGGTCTTGCACATGACCTCGGCGCGTCCATCGCCGTCGAAGTCGTACACCTGGAACTGCGTGTAGTGCGCGCCGGCGCGGATGTTGCGACCGAGATCGATGCGCCACAGACGCGTGCCGTTGAGCTCATAGGCATCGAGGAAAACGTTGCCGGTGTAGCCGCTCTGCGAGTTGTCCTTGGAGTTGGTGGGATCCCACTTGAGCACGTATTCCATTTCGCCGTCGCCATCGAGGTCCCCCACGGCGAGATCATTCGCCGTATAGGTGTAAGCCTCGCCGGAAGGCGTCGTACCGCCGGATGGAATCTGCAGCGGAATCTCGAGGTACTGCTGTGTGGGAGCATTCGCCGGCAATGTGAACGTCGCGCTCGCGGTCTGTTCGATGCCGTTTATCACCGGCCGCACGAAGTACGCATTCGACTGCGTCGTGGGCGCCGAGGTGTCGACGAAGTTGGTGGACGCCGTCAACGGCGTGCCATTGAGCAGCATTGCCGCGCCGCCATTGCTTGCTCGGTACAGATTGAACGCGGTGCCGGCGGCGTCGTTGCCAAACAAACGCCAGCCGACATACACCTGCGAACTGCTGGTGCGCACGGCAATGACGCCGCGCGACAGCCGCTCCATCTGGAATTGCGCCTGGGCGCTCAGCGAGAGCAACAGAAATACAGCGCCGGCGGCAGCCGCGGCGTTCATCCGTGAAATCTTCATGGGCCATCCTTGGGCGTTGTCACGCCGATCTTGGCCGCGCTCTCGAGTCCCCCTTCAGCGCGCGCAATATACGAGCACCGTGTTAGCGCACGCAACCCCGAGCTAGTACCTAGGGAAGCCCGACACTTATTCCACGAGCTCGCGGATCGCCGCGCGCAACTCCAGCAGCTTCGGCGGCTTGCTGAGCACCCGATCGACAAACGGCGGCGTTTCTTTTTCGGCGATCATGCGCGAGCCCCAGCCCGTCAGCATGATGACCGGCGTATCGGACGATTGGCTCTTGATGCCCTCGGCGACGCGACGACCGTCCACGGTGGGCATGCCAAGATCCGTCACCACCAGGTCGAACGCGTGATTGGTGCCGACCGCCGTGGCGAACGCTTCGAGCCCGGCCTGGCCGCCGTTCGCGGCCACTGTCATGTGGCCGTCGCCGGCAAATGAATCCTCGAGCGCCTTGATGATGATCGGGTCATCGTCGATGAGCAGCACGCGCAGGCGACGCATCGCGGTGTGGACGTCCGTCGCGCGCTCGGTCGCCATCAACGGCTGCGTGTACGCCGGGAACGTGATGCGCATGGTCGTGCCCTTGCCCACGTCACTCTCGATGTCGAACTCCGCGCTGTGCCGCTGGATCATCCCGTAGACCATTGCCAGCCCCAGACCCGTGCCACGTTCGCCCTTGGTGGTGAAGAACGGCTCGAGACAGCGCTTGCGCGTCTCTTCGTTCATGCCGATGCCGGTGTCGGTGACTTCGACCCTGACCAGCTGCGTTTCGCCCGCGCCGGGACGGGCGAAGGTGCGCACCGAGAGCGCGCCACCCTCGGGCATGGCGTCGACCGCGTTGAAAATGAGATTGGTGAGCGCATCGCGGATCTCGCCCTCGGCGCCCATGATGCCGGGTAGTTTGGCGGACAGGTCCAGCTTGAGCTCGATCGAGATGCCGCGCTGCTGCGGCAGGTCGAACCACTTCGCGCGCGTGAGGTCGACGACCTGCTTCGCCACGGCATTCAGGTCCACCAGCGCCAGCGTCATCTCCGGCTCGCGCTGCCGGTAGAACTCGCGCATGCGCGCCACCGTTTCCGCCACGCCATCGATGGCGCGTTGAATCACGACCAGCGCCGCGCGGCCCTTCTCGGTGAGGTTGGGCTCGCGTTCCAGCAATGAATCGGTGTACAGCGAAATTGGCGAGATGGCATTGTTGATGTCGTGCGCGATGCCGCTCGCCATCTGACCCAGCGCACGCAATCGCTCCTGCTGCATCACGGTGTGCTGCGACTGGCGCAAGTCGTCGTAAGCCTGTCGCAACGCGCCGTGCAGCCGGGCCTGGTGTGATGCCAGGGCGACGTGCCCCGAGAGCTGCTTGAGGAACTCGCAATCGCCGCTGCTGAAGGCGTTCGCGGCGCGGCGCGCCGCGACGAATACACCGAATACGCTGGCCTCCACCTGCAGCGGAGCGATCACCAGCGAATGCACGCCGGTCAGCGCGAAACGCTGCGGAAAGGGAAATGGCAGCGTGCGCGTGTCCGGCTCATACACCACCCTGCCGCGAATGCAGCTCGACAGGCCGTTCTCGTCGATTGGCACCGTGCTGTTGTTGGTGAGGCCGAGCGTCAGCGCCAAGTCGCGGCTGGCGACGCCGACCGTATTCACGGTGAGCGTCGCGCTGGCGGAGTCGTACAGGCAGATGCAGCCAAAATCGACCGGCAGGTTTTCCTCGACGTTGCGCAGCACCACCTGGAAAATGCTCGGCAGGTCCTGCCGGTCGCCGATCGCGCCGGTTATGTGCTGCAGCAGCGACAAGCGTTGCATCTGCGCGCGCGAGCGGGTCTCCGACTGCTGGATCTGCGTCAGCATGTGATTGAAGGCATCGGTGAGCACCGTGATTTCCTGTGCGCCCGAAGATTGCGCGCGCACGCTGTAGTCGTGCGCATCGGAAATTGCCTCCGCCGTTTTCGCGAGATCGAGAATCGGCCCGGAGATCTCCGACTGCTGGCGATGCGCGACGAAATAGGCCAGCAACACCGCCAGCGCAATGACTCCGGCGGTGATGAGTGCGTAGCCACGGAAACGCGCGTCGATCGCCTTGAGGTCGGATTTCACGAACAGCGTGCCCAACATCTGATTGTTCAGGCGCACCGGTTCAAACCCGATGACATGGCTGTCTTCGAAGCGGTACCCGTCCGCCTGCACCTTGGCGGGAAGATCGGCGGGCTTCACGCCATCCGGATAGGACGCGAACAGGGCTCCCGACTTGTCGTACAACGCGGCGGCCACGATGTGCGAATCGGCGTTGAGAGCCGCGAGCACCGCGCGCGCATCGTCGGGGTTGTCGAAGGCCAGCGCCGCGGTGCTGTTCTGCGCGATGGCCTTGCTCAGGATGTCCAGCTGCCGCGCCACGGATTGTTTGAACGTGACCACCTCGTAAGTCACGAACATCGCGCAAGTGAAGAGGATCACGATGCCGCTGGTCAGCAGCACCATGCGCATGAGCTTGCGACGGATCGGCGTGCCAGGCACGGTCAGTCGCCTCCTCTCGTATTCTGCGTGACGATCTCCGCCGAGCGCAGCAGGTTCGAGCTGATGGTGAGATCGGCAGCGCGCGCGGACTCCACGTTGATGCGCAAGCGCACGCGGCCGCTCTCGGTGACCAGGCGGATCATGACGCCGCGTTGCGCCGCGCCGGGCAGATCGCTTACGGTCAGCGTGCTTCGATGATCGAGCGCCGACAACACTTCATCGAGCCGCTTGTCCTCCGACTGATGGATGAACAGGATCTGGCAGGCGGCGGCCTCGGCCGCGGTCTGCACGCGTTTCACCACCAGCGGCCGTCCGTTGACACTCTCGCCCTTCACCACATCGTCGAGATCCGCGCCGAACGGATCGTGACCGAATACGCCGACGACAAACGGCGCGGTGGCGCTCGGGAAAGCCGTCGACGGCCATTCCACGAAGCGCGAGAAATTGAACAGGAACACCGCCTTCACCTGGTATTCGCTGGGCGCGGCCATGGCCATCGTCGGTCGAAGATGGGCCGACGCCAGCACCAGCGCGACTAACAACAGGGGGCGCAATGTCCTCAAAATTGCCACCGCAGCTGCCCGAAGACGTTGCGCTCATACTCACTGCGCGACACGACGTTGCCGTATTCGGGATGCCGGTCGTGCAGAAGGTTGCGGCCGACCACCGACAGCTCGAGCTTCTCCGACACCAGCCACGCCAGGCGCAGATCGAGCTCCGAATACGCAGGCACCACTGGCGCCGGAAGCCCGGCCACGCGATGGAACTGAAAATCCAGCTTCAGATCGCGCGGCAGGTCGAAGCGGGAGTGCAGCGTCCAGATGTAGTCCGGATCGTTGCGCAGCGTGTCGTTGTTGACTCCCACCGGATCGGTGCTGCCGGCCTTGAGCCGCAGGTCTTCCTTCACGACATTGACGCCGGCCGATAACGACCAGAATTCGAACGGCCGATACTCCGCCCAGGCTTCGAGGCCGTGGATCTCGCCTTCGATCTTGTTCTCCAGCTCCACCGGCAGCGAGGTGCCGCTGCGCACCTTGTCCCAGAAATGCACGAAGGCAGTCACTGAATAACTGAACTGCGATCCGGGTTGCGCGCGGTATCCCAGCTCGACGACGTTGGCCACTTCGGATTCGAAGTTCGGTCCACCGATGACGAAGAACGGCGGCGTGCCGGGGAAGCGCACATCGCGATCGTAGCGCGCCGGTGCGCGCACCGCGCGTGACAGCGAGCCCCACAAGAGCTGCTTCTCACCGAGCTTCCAGGCGAGGCGTGCGCTCGGCAGCACCTCGATGTCGGTGTAGTCGTTGCTCTCGAGCTTGAGACCGACGGTTGCCTTGAGTCCTTCGCGCAATTGAATCTCGTCCTGCACGAACAGATTGCCCCACGCGAGGCTGCGGCTATCGGGCACGAAGACGGTGACGAAACCGGGGTCGATGTCATCGTGTCCCAGGCGATAGCCCGCGCCCCAGAGCACCTTGTGTTTCGTTCCCGGCATCGCGTACTGAAGATCGAGATCGACGATGTCGGCGGTCGGCCGGTAGAACAGCGCATCGTCACGCTCGGAGTGATCCAAGTACGCCTGCAACTGCAGCTGACCGCCACTCGCCGTCTCGCGGCGCCAGCGGCCTAACAGGTTGGCGCCCGAGACCTCGATTGCCGTGAGCTCGATCGGGCCGATAAAGCCCCGGCTCTCCGAATCTCCCTGGTAGGCATCGCCCTGCACCGTGAACGAATCCCGCTCGGCGCCGAAGTCCGCGCGAAAACCGATCTGTCCGCGATTCCAGTCGTCGGGAAGCTCGGTGTCGTTGCCGCGCAGCGTATGGTCGAACTCGGAATACTTGGCGTAGAAGCGCACCGCGCCGCTGCCAAATGTGGTGCCGTATCGCAGCGCCGCGCCGCGCTCGTTCTCGCCCGCCAGCGCGGAGACCAACGCGCCGGTGGTGTCCGCGGCGGAACGCGTGATCACGTTGATCACGCCGTTGACCGCATTCGCGCCCCACAGTGCCGCACCCGGACCGCTGATGACCTCGATGCGATCGACGTCCTGGAGCATCACTTCCTGCTGATCCCAGAACACGCCCGAGAACAACGGGGTGTAGACCGTGCGTCCATCGATCAGCACCAGCAGCTTGTTGCCGATGGCGTTGTTGAAGCCCCGCGCGCTGATGGCGTACTGAACACTGTCGGCACGGGCGACCTGCAGATTCGGGGCGAGGCGCAACGCCTCCGCAAGCGTCGTGACGCCGGAGCGGCGCAATGCATCCTGCGTGATGACATAGATGGATGCGGCCGCATCCGAAAGCGACTCGCTGCGTTTGGACACCGAGGTGACCTGCATGTCGAGAAGCTGGTCGAGCGAGAGGTCTTTGAGAGCGCGAACCGACGGGGCCGCGGCCAATGTGGCCGACGATGCAAACCAAGCAGCGGCCCATGCGGCCCGCCTGTGTTTCATGACCCCGCTCCCACCCGATCGAGACTCCTGACCTTCGTTGCTGGGCCGCGAAATTGCGGTGAAGCGGGTCGCATTCTTGCACGCCGCGCGCGACATGACAGCTCCAGCGATAGGTATTGTCCGTCGACCTCTGACCGGCGCGCTCAGGGTAACTCGCAGAACCGCCTGTAGCCGATCTAGTTAGTCTTGCGCCACGAGTCGCCGCAATACCGCTCGATACTGCCCGAATACCTGGTCGCGCGCATGATGCCGGCCCTGCGAAACGAGTTTGCGCCCCGCACGCCACACGCCATCGATGCAGTTCCTGTCGCCGGCAAAGACCAGGCTGTCGAGCAACGCATCGCCTTCGCGGCACGCGAGCGCGGGAGCCTCGGATGACAGCGAGATGAAATCCGCGGCCGCGCCCACCGCGATGCCCGCATCATCGCGGCCGCGAACGCCGAGCGCGCGCACACCGCCGGCCACCGCGCCATCGAACAACACGCGACCGGTCGAGCGCGCCTCGTCAGCGCCCATGACATTGCGGGCGCGATCGCGCAGCCGCTGGCTGTACTCCAGCTGCCGAAGCTCATCGGCCGCCGCGATCGACACATTCGAATCGGTGCCAATGCCGAACGCGCCGCCGGCAGCGAGGTATCTCGTCGCCGGAAAAATTCCGTCACCCAGGTTCGCCTCGGTCACGGGACACAGCCCCGCCACCGCGCCACTGGCCGCGAGCCGCGCCGCTTCACTGTCATCCATGTGAGTGGCATGTACCAGGCACCAGCGGCTATCCACCGCCGCATGATCGAGCAGCCATTGCACTGGGCTCGCACCCGACCAGGCGAGGCACTGCTCCACCTCGCCAGTCTGCTCGGCCGCATGAATGTGCACGGGACCCGAGCCCGCCAGCGCCACGATGTGTGTGAGCTCGTCGGGCGTGACGGCACGCAAAGAATGCGGCGCCACGCCGACGACCGCATCCGCGATCGGCGCCACCAGCGCGTGCGTGGCTTCCAGCAAGCGCGCGAAACCATCGACGTTGGTCACGAAGCGGCGCTGACCTTCGCTCGGCACCGCGCCACCGAAACCGCCATGCGCGTAGAACACGGGCAGCAGCGTGAGACCGATGCCGGCGCTTCGAGCGGCAGCGACCACGCGAGCACTGGTCTCAGCGGGATTCTGGTACGGCTTGCCGGCGGGATCGTGATGAACATAGTGAAACTCGCCCACGCGCGTGAAGCCGCCTTCGAGCATCTCAACGTATGACTGGGCGGTGATGGCCTCGAGGTCTTCGGGCGTCATGCGTGCCACGAAGCGATACATGAGCGTGCGCCAGCTCCAGAAATTGTCGGCGGCCGGCCCGCGGAATTCCGTCAGCCCCGCCATGCCTCGCTGAAAGCCGTGGCTGTGCACGTTGCACATCCCGGGCAACACGGCGGCGACTCGTTCATCGCCGGGACTCGCCCGCGTGTCGCGCTCGACACTGGTGAAGTGTCCGTCGACGATCTCGACGCGGACGTTGGCTGCCCAACCACTCGGCAGCAGCGCTGTTTCGAAGTGCAGTGACACGCTATCTTTTGCGTTTGAAGTGGCTGGTGCCGCGGACGACGAAATCCTTGCCAGGCTCGGCCAGCTCGAAGGTCTCGATGAATTCGTCCGGCGAAATGACCTCGTAAGACTCGCGCGCCTTCCAGTCGTTGCCGAGGTTCTCGAAGTTGACGCTCTCGAAGATGAGATAGGCCGGCATGCTCCTGTCGCTGTTGAGCGCGAACAAATCGACGAAACCTTCTTCGTGGAAGTGGCGCAGCATGAAGGTCTTGCGAGTCTTGTCGTAACTGATGAAGCCGCGTTGACGATGGATCGCGGGTTTGCGGCCCGCCCCGGCTTCGTAACGGGTGGTGTCGCGCTCCTCGATGAACTTGTCGCCGAGCACGAGTTGGTAGGTCCGCTCGACGGTTCCCTTGCCCGCCTCGCCGCTCGCCACCCCCTCCCACTCGCCCAGCATGAATCGAACGCGGCCCCATGAGTCGGTCGCGTCGTGATCGGCCGCGCTGGCCGCCAGTGTCGCGAACAACATCAACGTGACCAGAATTTTCATGGCCGCAGTATATGCGGAGGGTTCACGCCTCTGGCGGCCCGAACGACTCATCTATATGGTTCCGCCATGCACTGCGACCGAATCTGGCGAAACGCGGCACTCGCGACGCTTGCACCGGACCGCGAAGGGCTGGCCCTGGTCGAACACGGCGTCATCGCCGCGCGCGACGGACTCATTATCTATGCAGGCCCCGAAAGCGAAGCCCCGGGCGGCTTGGACGCGGCCGATGTTGTCGATTGTCACGGGGGTCTCATCACGCCGGGCTTCGTCGACTGCCACACGCACCTGGTGTACGCCGGCAATCGGGCCGCGGAATTCGAGCAGCGTTTGCAAGGAGTCTCCTACGCGGAAATCGCCAGGAACGGTGGCGGCATTTTGTCGACGGTGAACGCCACGCGGGCCGCGAGCGAAGCGCAATTGGTGGCCGAATCCCTGCCGCGCCTCGATGCCTTGCTGGCCGAAGGCGTCACCACCATCGAGATCAAATCGGGGTACGGCCTCACGCTCGAGCACGAGCGCAAACAATTGCGCGCGGCGCGCGCGCTGGCGAGCGAACGGCGCGTCACCGTGTGCACGACATTCCTCGGCGCGCACGCATTGCCGCCGGAGTTCGCGGGGCGCGCCGACGACTACATCACGGAGATCTGCGGTGTCATGCTGCCGGCGCTGATTCGCGAGGGCCTCGTGGAAGCGGTCGATGCGTTCTGCGAAAAGATCGGATTCTCGCGCGAGCAGACCAAGCGCGTATTCAACGCCGCCACCATCCAGGGTCTGCGCGTGAAGCTGCACGCCGAGCAGCTCTCCGACATGCAGGGCGCGGCACTGGCCGCTGCGTTTCGCGCGCTGTCGGCGGATCATCTCGAGCACCTCGAAGAACCGGGCGTCCGGGCCATGGCCGAGGCCGGCACGACCGCGGTGCTGTTGCCCGGCGCTTTCTATTTCCTCAGGGAAACGAAAGTGCCGCCCATCGATCTGCTGCGCAAACACGGCGTGCCGATGGCGCTCGCCACTGACTGCAACCCCGGTACTTCTCCGCTCACCTCGCTACTGCTGGTGCTGAACATGGCGGCGACACTGTTTCGCATGACCGTCGATGAATGCCTCATCGGTGTCACGCGCGCCGCGGCACAGGCGCTCGGGCTCGGCGACCGGATCGGCACGCTCGAAGCCGGCAAACAATGCGATCTCGCCCTCTGGAATGTCGCGCGCCCGGCCGAACTGGTCGGCGCGATCGGCGGCAACCCTTTGAAGTCGCGCGTGTGGAAAGGCGCATGAGCAAACCGGCGCAACACGACTGGCTGGCGCTGCATCACGGCGATGCGCCGCTCGTGGTGAGCTTTCCGCACACCGGCACGGATATTCCCGCCGATATCGAAGCCAACCTGGTCTCACCCTGGCTGGCGCGCAAGGACGCGGACTACTGGGTCGACGTGCTCTACGACTTCGCGCACGAGATGGGCGCCACGACACTGCGTACTGCCGTGTCGCGCACCGTGATCGACGTGAACCGCGACCCGTCCGGTGCCACGCTGTATCCCGGCCAGGCCACGACAGATCTGTGCCCGGTGGACACCTTTGACGGGGAGCGCATCTACCGGCCCGGCCTCGAGCCCGACAGCGCGCAGATCGCGCGGCGGCGGAAAAACTATTTCGATCCGTATCACGCCGCGCTGGCCGTCGAGCTCGAGCGGCTGCGCGCGCAGTACGGCTGCGTCGTGCTCTACGACGCGCATTCCATCCGCTCACGCGTGCCGCGATTGTTTGAAGGGGCGTTGCCGCAGTTCAACATCGGCACCAACAACGGCGCGACCTGCGCACCCGCGCTGACGGCGTCGGTGGAAAAAATCTGCGAGGCCTCGTCTTACACCAGCGTCGCCAACGGGCGCTTCCGCGGCGGGTGGATCACACGCCACTATGGCCGGCCGGACAATGGCGTCCATGCCATACAAATGGAGCTGGCGATGCGTGGCTACCTGCACGAACCCGAGGGCACGCTCGACGAACACAACTGGCCCGCCTCGCTCGAGGATGCGCATGCCGCCACGTTGCGCGTGGCGCTGCGCGACATCCTCGATGCTTGCGTGAAATTCGCGACTGGCAAAACCGCATGACCCGTATAGACAAGAGTCGCGTGATCCGCGCCGCCACCGGCACGAAGCTCACGGCGAAAAGCTGGCTCACCGAAGCACCGCTGCGCATGCTCATGAACAATCTCGACCCGGCGGTGGCCGAGCGGCCCGAGGAGCTGGTCGTATACGGCGGCATCGGCCGCGCGGCGCGCGACTGGGAATCGTTCGATCGCATCGTTGAATCCCTGCAGCGCCTCGAGTCCGACCAGACGCTGCTCATTCAATCGGGCAAGCCCGTGGGTATCTTCCAGACGCATGCCGATGCACCGCGCGTGTTGTTAGCCAATTCCAACCTGGTGCCGCGCTGGAGCACCTGGGAACATTTCAATGAGCTCGATCGCAAGGGCCTGATGATGTACGGGCAGATGACGGCGGGCTCGTGGATCTACATCGGCTCGCAGGGCATCGTGCAGGGTACCTACGAAACGTTCATCGAGATGGGCCGCCAGCATTACGGCGGCAGCCTGGCCGGCCGCTGGCTGCTGACGGCCGGTCTCGGCGGCATGGGCGGCGCGCAACCGCTGGCCTCGGTCATGGCCGGTGCGTCGTGCCTCGCCATCGAGTGCCAGCGCTCGCGTATCGATATGCGCCTGGCGTCCGGCTATCTGGATCACGCCACGGACAGCACCGACGAAGCACTCGAGCTGATCCAAAGCTCGTGTGAGGAAAAGCGCCCGATATCCGTCGGCCTGCTCGGCAACGCCGGCGAGGTTCTTGCTGAACTTTTCCGGCGCGGTGTCAGACCCGACCTGTTGACCGATCAGACCTCGGCTCACGATCCGGTCAATGGTTATCTGCCGATCGGCTGGACCGTGGAGAAGTGGCAGGCAACGCGCATTACCGATCCCGCCGTGGTCAGCGCCGCGGCCCGAGCATCGATGGCATCGCACGTGCACTCGATGCTCGATTTTCACCGCGCCGGTGTTCCGGTAGTCGACTACGGCAACAACATCCGGCAGGTGGCGCTCGAAGAAGGCGTGAAGGATGCCTTCAGTTTTCCGGGTTTCGTGCCGGCTTATATCCGGCCGCTGTTCTGCCGCGGTGTGGGACCGTTTCGTTGGGTGGCGTTGTCGGGCGATCCGGAAGACATCGCGCGCACGGACGCCAAGGTCAAAGAGCTTCTGCCGGACGACCAGCACCTGCATCACTGGCTCGACATGGCGCGCGAACGCATCAAGTTCCAGGGACTGCCGGCGCGCATCTGCTGGGTGGGATTGGGCGACCGGCATCGCCTCGGCCTCGCCTTCAATGACATGGTGGCGAGCGGTGAGCTCAAGGCACCCATCGTCATCGGCCGCGATCACCTGGACTCGGGTTCCGTGGCCTCGCCCAATCGCGAGACCGAAAGCATGCGCGACGGCAGCGACGCGGTCTCCGACTGGCCGCTGCTCAACGCGCTGTTGAATACTGCATCAGGCGCGACGTGGGTTTCCGTTCACCACGGCGGCGGCGTCGGCATGGGGTTTTCGCAACACGCGGGCGTTGTCATCGTGTGCGACGGCACGCCTGAAGCCGCGAAGCGCATCGCACGCGTGTTGTGGAACGATCCGGCGACGGGCGTCATGCGCCACGCCGACGCGGGCTATGAGCTCGCACTCGACGCCGCGCGGGAGCACGGGCTCGACCTGCCGGGAATTCTCCGCTAGGCATCCTCCTACGTCCTTCGACGGAACATCGCGAGCGCTGGGCGATCAAACCCGCGTACCCGAAGACAACGAAGGAGAGACGCTATGTCCTATATCGATGGATTTGTTGCCGCCGTTCCCACGGCGAACAAAGAGGCGTATCGCAAACACGCGGCGAGCTCGGTGGCGATGTTCAAGGAATTCGGCGCCACGCGCCAGGTGGAAACCTGGGGTGACGATGTGCCCGATGGAAAAGTCACCGACTTCAAGGGCGCGGTGAAGGCCAAACCCGATGAGACCATCGTGTTCTCGTGGCTCGAATATCCCGACAAGGCCACGCGCGACAAGGCCAACCAGAAAATTATGAGCGACCCGAAGATGAAGGCGCTCGGTGCACAGATGCCCTTCGACGGCCAGCGCATGATCTTCGGCGGATTCGCTCCTATCAACGACACCGGCAAGGGATCGAAGCCCGGCTATGTCGACGGTTCGGTGCTCGCGGTGCCCGCCGCAAACAAGGACGCCTATCGCGAGATGGCCGACAAGCATGCAGCGGTGCTCAAGGAATACGGAGCGACCCGCACCGTCGACGCCTGGTCCGACGACGTGCCCGATGGCAAGGTCACGGATTTCAAAGGCGCGGTGAAAGCCAAGCCCGACGAGAAGGTGGTCTATTCATGGGTCGAGTGGCCGTCGAAAGCGGCGCGCGACCAGGGCTGGGCGAAAGCCATGGACGATCCCCGCGTGAAAGGCATGAAGATGCCGTTCGACGGCCAGCGCGTGATCTACGGCGGCTTCGCGCCCGTGCTCGACGAATAGAGCGGTGGTGAATCGATCGGCCGGACGATTGGCGTTCGGCCGATTCTTCCCAAGTCGCCGCGCTGGCTGCTAGGCTCGCGCCTTCTCACACTGGAGCGACTGCCATGAGCAAGGGACTGGACCAGAAGAAGAGTGCCAAGAAGAAACCCGCCAAGAGCTTCGACGAGAAGCGCGCGGCGAAGAAAGCCAAGAAAGCGGAGCGTACGTTTCTGCAGCGACCGTAGTCGCTATTTGAGGCTGAGATCCAGCCGCACTTTCTTGTTCTCGGTGGGCGCCGACGGATTGGCGCCCAGTACGAAAACACGCGTGGCGTCGAGTCCGCCCGCTCCCAGCAGCGCATCCTGAATGGCGCGCGCCCGCGTCTGACCCAGCTGCTCCAGGTCACGATCGGTGACCGGATGTTTCTCTCCGATCGCCTTCTCGAGCTCAGCGTTGGCCAGCGGTAAGGCCTGCGGCTCGCGCGCGCTCTTGCGTACGGCATTCAAGGCGAGCGCCGCCGCCGGCAACGCCGCGCGACCGTAGTCCAACTGGTATTGCGCCAACAGCAGCTCGAAGCGCCGCGCCGGATCCGCCAGCGCTTCGTCGTCGGCTTTCGGCAACGCGCGCAGGGTCGCCGCCAGCTGCCGCGATGAGAGCACCGCGCGATCGAGATCGGGCGAATAGGTGGTCGGAATTTCCAGCTGCAGGCCGGGACGCTCGTTCAGCGCCTTGCCGATGGTGGCGATTTTCTGCTGGCCCGCGGCGTCGAGCGTGGCCTCGCCCGCTTCGAACTCGATCTGGTTCATCGTCTCGCCACCGCCGAACAATCCGCCGAGCAGAGCGAACGGCGCCGTGGCCGCCTTGGTGATGAGCCCCACGAGCGCCTTCCAGATGAGCGGGCCCATGCGGAAATGCGGATCGTCGAGGCTGCCGGACATGGGCAGGTCGATGTCGATGATGCCATTGCGGTCCTTGAGCAGCGCCACGGCCAGGCGCAACGGCAGCTTCACCGCATCCGGGCTCTCGACCCGCTCGCCGAGCTCGAGCTGGTCGATGACGAAACGCTGCTTGGCCGTAAGCGTGCGATTCTCGACCAGGTAGGCGACGTCGATCGACAGCTTGCCCTTCTCGATCTTGTAGCCGGCGAAGCGTCCGGAATATGGCGTCACCGACGTCAGCTCGACGCCCTTGAAGCTCACCTTGAGATCCGTATACAGCGCCGCGGACAACAGGTTGATCTCACCGGCGATCTTCGCCGGCGCGTAGCGATCCACCTTGCCCTCGAACTCCACCTTGGCGCGCGACTTCGAGTCCGACGACAGTCCCAGCACGCCGCCATTCATGTTCTGCAGGTTGACGGCGTAGTTAGGCTGGATCCAGAAATCGGCGAAATTGGCGGCGCCATTGACGATGCGCACCGCGCCGATGCTCACGCGCAGTGGCGGCGGACTTGCCTGCTGCGCGCCCGATGCCTTTTGTACTGTCTGAATGGGCGCCGGCATGCTTCCCGCGGGCGCGCTCAACACCTTGCTGACATTGGTGGTTTGATCGGGCGCGATGATGAGCCGTGCATACGGCGAGTCGGCCGCGATCGTCGCTATGCGCAGGCGTGCGGGCTCCGATGAATACTCGAGCCCGGAAACGCGCAGGCGATCCCAGGTGATGAATTCCTGTTTCAGCGCATTGTCGATGGTGTGCAGTTTGGCGACGTCGATGTCCCCGGCGATGGTCAGAGCACCCTGTGCGCCGCGTTTCAAATCGAGCCCCGCGCTCAGCGCTCCGCTCGACAGCGTCATCTGCGTGTAGGCACCCAGGTACGGCTGGATGGACTTGAGCTTGAAGTCGGAGATGTCGACATGTCCCGCGACGACAGACGTATCCGGAACCACTTCGGCCTTGGCAACGAGTTTCGCGCTCTCGTCGATGCCCAGCTTCGCGTCGATCTGGACCTTCGTTCCCGGGGCGTTGCTGAAGCCGGCGATCTTCATGTCGATGGGCGCGAGCCTGAATGTCGCGGCTGGCTTTACCAACGAATCTTCGACGTCCACGCTGGCGCCTTCGATGGAGATATCCGGCGCGGCCAACACCCACGGAGACGGCGCTGGCGTTGCAGTGGCTCCCGCAACGGTCGTGGCTTCCGCGTCCGGCGGTGCTTCAGCGGCGCCTGCCAGAGTCAGCAGGTTGATCCGGCCCTGTGCATCGCGGCGTGCGCGCAGCGCGGCGCCTGACAAGCTCGTCTTCTCGATGTCCACGCGCCGGCGTTTCAGATCGAGCCGCGTGTTGATGAGCTGCAACCGCCCGACTTTGACGTCTTCCTCGGCTGAACCGGTGCCTTTCAGCGCCAGGTTCGCCACGGTGACGTTTTTCACGTTGAGCTTGAGCTCCGACTCACGCGCCGCGAACTCGTAGTCGCCGCCCAGATCGATCATCCCGTCGGTGATCTCGAACGCCAGCGCGTCGCGTAGATAGGACCAGAGCGTGCTGGCGTGCAGGTTGGCGATTTCGAAGGTGCCGCGCGAAGAGAACGGCGTGAGCGCGAAGCTGCCGCTCCAGGCGAAGCGTTCGTCCGCCGCGGACGTCGCGCGCAACGCATAGGCGTTGCCCGCCTTGCCGACGGTGGCGAAATCGCGCAGCTCGAACGCAATGGGAGCGAGGCGCGTGCGGAACGCCGTGGCGCGCGCGTGATCCTCGAAATCGATCTTTCCCGCCGACACGCGCAGCCTTTCGATCGCGAGCTGCAACGGCTCTTCGGGCACGGAAGGCGGAGCTTGCGCGGTGTCGAATGGCTGCGCGAGATCGGCGAGGTTCAGCGTGCCGTCCTTGCGGATCACGACACGGGTGAAGGGTTCGTCGAGCTCGATGTCCGCCAGGCTCGGCGCCAGGTGAAAAACCGACGACAGGTTGAGGTTGACCAGCAAATTTTGAAAGCCGAGCAAGGGCTGGCCTTCGGAGTCGGGGAACGACAGGCCCTGCACGTTCAGCACCAGCGTGAAAGGGTTGAACCGGATCTCGCCGATCTCGATCTTGCGGTGATACTTCGCGGCGACGAAATCGATGGCCTGCGAGCGCAGCAGGCGCGGTACGCCGAAGAACCCGAACAGCGTATAGCCGAGCAGCAGCACGGCCAGGACCGCGGTGAGGATGATCCGCGCGCGCGTATTGATGACCGGAACCATACCCCCGACTTTAGCGAATCCGGCTCATACAGTGCTCATGAGGCGGGCTTGCTGAGGACGCTGCGCTGCGAAATAGACTTGGGGATGGCCAGGGGATCGACCACCGTTTTCATCGAATGCCGCCGGTGCGGCCACAAAGGGCAACGTGAAGTGGAGTTTCTGCCCTTGCCGCCGGAGGCGCGCTGGCGGTGCTCGAGCTGCCGGAACCGCGAGCCCGGCTCCATCAAGGTCTGGACCACCGGCGGGTCGTCGTCCGCGCGGATCATCTCGTTTCCGAAAGGAAAACGAAGCTAACTACCGCCGCTCAGGTCGTGGGTCGTTTCGGCTCGGAGCTGGCCCAGGCTGGCGGCGCGCCCGCGGTGCCGAGCTCGACGCTCGCCTTCCGCAGCACCACGATCAGTGCGCCGATCTGGTTGCCCTGGTCTTCGTGCCCGTTCGACAGGCGCTCTTTCATGCGCTCCAGCGTTTCGGCGAAGTCCTTGAGGCGTTTGGACGCGTTCACGTGATCCTGCATGGAAGTGGTCACCGATTTCTCGATGTTGTGCAGGTGTCCGAGCATGCGCTCCAGCGACCCGGTGTCGGTGCCACGCGGATCGCGGGTTTGCTCGTACTTGAAGATAGTGCGCAGCAGGTTGCGGGCGTGCTCTACGGGATTGGGCTGTCTGGCGAGTTCTGCATTCATTGCGGTAACAGTGGCATTGGGGCAACGGCTTGTCTATCAGAATCTCAGCCGACTTCCTCCGGCGGGCGCAGCTTCCTGAAGGCACGCCAGAGCACGATGTCATAGAGAATCTTGAGCGTCGCGCCTACCAAGAGCGGCGCGGCCAGCGAGGTACCGGTCATCAGGAGCCCCGCAAATGCGGGTGCCACCGCCCATCCGGCCATGCGCACCAGATGCGTGATTCCCGAGGCAAAGGTCCGTTCCTCCGGCCGCACGACCGCCATTACATACGACTGCCGCGTCGGGACATCCATTTCGACCAATGACTCCCGCAGCAGGAACAACGCCGCGGCGATCGGAAAAGTGGGCATGAAGGGGACTGTTAGCAGCAGCACGCTGGACGGGATATGCGTAAAGACCATGGTGTTCACCAGGCCGATGCGCTTCGCCAGCCAGGCCGCGGCGAAATGTGACAGCGCATTGGCAATACGCGCCACGAAAAACAGCAGGCCGATGGATTCGACGCCAACACCGAAGCGTTCATAAAAGAAATAGGCCAGCAGTGCCGTGGTGAGAAAGCCGCCGCCGACGGCATCGATGGCAAACAAACCGCTCAGCTTGAACAGCACCCGGCGAGTGCCCGCACTGACGACGACGCGTGACGCGCGCGGCGCTTCGACTCTATCTGACAACCGCAGGTACGCGAGCAATGGCAACAGCGACAGCAGTGCGTAAAGGAAGACCGAAGTCTGCAAGGCGTGCGCATTGTCGAGTGAGGTGAAGCGGGTCAGCAGCGCGGGTGCCGTTGCCAGCAACGAGCCGGCCGCGTGACCCAGATCCTGCAGCACGTTGTATTGCGCGAACGCCAGCGTGCGCTGCCCGTCGGCGACCGTCGCCGGCAGCACCGATTGCTCGACCACCAGCGCCGCGCCGCGGTCGCGCCCCATGCCATTGACCATGCCGATGAATGCCGCGCAGCCGAGCGCGACAGGACCCGCCGAAGTCGCGAGCAGTACGGCGCCGACGACGCTGAGAGCGGTGATGAGCAGCAGCGCGCGCCGGCGCCCGAAGCGGTCGGAGAAGAAGGTGACGAGCATCGTCCCAAACGCCGCGCCCGCGAGCCCCAACCCGATGACCACGCCGATGGCATTCGCATCGAGATCGAGGCTGGCGAGATAGATGCCTAGCAATACGCCCATCATGCCGGTCGCCAGTGAGCGCGCCAGCACCGCGGTGTATATCCAGCGGCGGTCGGGAGTGAGGGCGAGGTTCATGCGCGCATTGTATTGCGCTTATAGTCACGACTCATGACGGGGCGCCCTTTCAACGTGCTGATTCTCTGCACCGGCAACTCCGCGCGCAGCATTCTCGGCGAAGCGCTCGTGAATCATCTGGGCGGCGGCAGGTTCGTCGGCTACAGCGCCGGCAGCGCGCCAAAAGGGCGAGTGCATCCGCTTGCGCTCGAATTGCTCGATGCAATGACCCTGCAGACCACCGGTCTGCGCAGCAAGAGCTGGAATGAATTCTCGATGGCAGATGCGCCGCCACTCGATTTCGTTTTCACTGTTTGCGACAACGCCGCCGGCGAATCCTGCCCGATCTGGCCCGGCGGCCCGATCAAGGCACACTGGGGAATCGCCGATCCCGCCACCGTCGAAGGTTCGGAGGCCGACAAGCGAAGCGCCTTTCTCACCGCTTTCCGCGAACTCGAACGGCGCATCACCGCCTTGACCGCCCTGCCCATCGAGAAGCTCGACCGAGCGACGCTGCAGAGACGCGTGATTGCCATCGGCAAAGACAACTGAGCGCGCAGGCTGGCTTGCTACGGGCGCAGCCTCACACTGACACCCTGACTTCGAAATACTTCACCCGCTACTTGCAGTGCGTTTGCGACAGCCGCGCCGCCGGCATAGAACATCATCTGCAGGATGGTCTCTCGGCTTCACGCACTGGGATTCGCGCGGCGGCTGGTCGCTGGGGCGCAAGCGAGGCAAGGTTGCGCTGCCATTACCTCGCTTCACCTCGAACAACGGGCTGGCGCTGCGCAATGCCGCGCTCGCCGGCGCCGGCATCGTGATGCAACCTGAAGCCCTGCTCGGAGACGACGTTGCCGCGGGACGCCTGGTGCCGGTCTTGTCGAAGTTCCTGCGCCCAGCGCGCGTCATGCATCTCATCTATATGCGCGACGGCCAGGCCACGCCGAAGATGAAGGCGTTCGTAGACTTCGTGGTCGAACGTTTCGGACTCTAAGGTCCGCGCAGATTGCCACCCGGCTGCACACGCGATCGATAGCCGATCGCCAGCATCACGATGCCGGCGCCCAGCATGCCGCCCAGATGCGCGAAGTGCGCGACCCCCTGGGTGGTGCCGAACACGCCGCTCGCGAGCTCGACGATGGCGTAGCCGGTGACCATCACCCACGCCTTGAGCGCGAACGGTATCGGAATGATGTACACCCGGCTGTGCGGAAACAGCAGCGCGAACGCCAGCAGCACACCGAACACGCCACCGGATGCGCCGACCGTCGGCGCCGCACCCGAAGCCAGGGTGGCGGTCACCACGATCAGTTGGACCACCGCCGCGGCGAGCACCGACGCGAAATATAGCCACGCGAAGCGGCGCGACCCGAGCACGCGCTCGACCATGCCGCCGAACATGTACAGCGCGTACATGTTGAGCGCGATGTGCGCAAAGCCGCCATGCAGGAACGCGGAAGTGACGAGCTGCCATGGTTCGAAGCCCACGAATCCCAGGCCGGACACGTAGTGGCGTCCCAGCGGCCACAGCGCGAAGTGCCGAAACAGCTCGTCGTCGGCGAGGTTCTGCAGACCGAATACGACGACATTGGCAAGCAGCAGCAGGCGAACGATGGGTGTCATGTAAGGAAGACTGCGACGTGGTCGTGAAGTTCTGGACGGGCGACAGACATTGCTAGGGCCGCTTCCGGTACTCCGCGTCGAAACGCGCTTCGAGCTTCGGATGCACACCGCGCATCCGGTCGACGACCTGTTTGGCCCAATCGAAATATTCCCGCTTGCGTTCGAGCGACCAGCCCGCGGGCGGCGCGCCGTCGATGTCGCTCACGTTGGCAATCTTGTCCGCGATCTTCACCAGCTTGGCCCTGGCGCTGATCTTTGCGGCTTTGTCGATCTGCGCCTGTTTGCGCTCGAGCTTGGTAAGCGTCTTGTCGTCGGAGCATTCCACGACGATGTTTGCGATTTCATGACCGAACACGATCTCGATCTCATCATGCGTCGTGTTCGTATCCTCGATCGTGTCGTGCAGCAGCGCCGCGGCCAGCACGGTCGGGTCTTCGATGTCCGCCTGCACCAGGATGTAGGCGAGTTGGATCGGGTGATTGATATAGGGCGAGGCTTCCTCGTCCTTGCGGCGCCCGTTGCGATGTTTTTCGGCGGCGAACGCGGCGGCGCGCAGCACCAGTTCCATATGAGTCGGCATGGGTCGCTAATTTACGCTGCTCTCCTCCTAAAGAGGTAGAGCACTCCCTTCCGCATTAGTCCCGCCCCGTGCCTCACCTGGTCCATGTGCCGGGGAACGCATCCGAGGAGTATGTGCAACACAACCTGAAGGGAGATTCGCCCGTGCATACAGTCTTGAAATTCTCGCTCGCGCCGCTCGCCGCCATGATGCTCGTGGCCTGTGCGCGCAATGAAGCCGCCGAAGCTCCCGCCGCGCCGCCCCCGGTCCAGGCGTCCAAGGTGGTCCAGAAGTCGGTCACCGAGTTCGATGAATTCACTGGTCGTTTCGAGGCCGTCGAGCGAGTGGAAGTCCGCCCGCGCGTTTCCGGCTACGTAACCGCCACGCACTTCGCCCAGGGCCACGAGGTCAAGAAGGGCGACATCCTCTACGTGATCGACTCCCGCCCCTACCAGGCGACCCTCAAACACGCGCAGGCCGAACTGACGCGCGCGAAGACGCAATTGGCGCTGGCGAAATCCGAAGGCGAGCGCGCCGGTCGGCTGGTCGCGGCACGCGCCATCTCGCAGGAAGAGTTCGACGCGCGTACCTCGGGTAACGAGCAAGCCGCCGCCAATCTGCAGGCGGCTGAAGCGGCGGTGGAATCCGCCGCGCTCGATCTTTCATTCACCGAGGTGCGGGCGCCGATCTCGGGCCTCGTGGGTCGCGCGGAAATCACCGCCGGCAACCTGGTCGCCGCCGGCCAGACGCTGTTGACGACCGTGGTTTCCATCGATCCTATCTACGTCTCCTTCGACGGCGACGAGCAGGTGTATCTCAAGAACGTCGGCATGGAACTGCGTGGCGAGCTCAAGAGCCAGCGCAATGCCAACAACCCGGTCTGGGCCGGGCTCGCCGACGAACAGGGCCATCCGCATGAAGGCGTCATGGTGTTCCTCGACAACGAGCTCGATCCGAACACCGGCACCATTCACGCCCGCGGCCTGTTCAAGAATCCGGATCGTCGTTTCACGCCCGGCATGTTCGCGCGCGTGAAGCTGATCGGCAGCGCCAGGTACGACGCGCTGCTCATCAACGACAGCGCCATCGGCACCGACCAGAGCGTGAAGTTCGTGCTGCGCGTCGGCGAGGGCAACAAGATCGAGTACACGCCGGTCAAGCTCGGGCCGCTCATCGACGGCCTGCGCGTGGTGCGTGAGGGTCTCAAGCTCGACGACGTGATCGTGGTCAAGGGACTGCAGCAGGTGCGCCCGGGCATGCCGGTGACGCCGCAGCTGGTCGCGATGGGGCCTTCCGACAAGGAAGATGGCCGTCACGGCGGACAGACCGTCGTCGCACAGAATTGACAAACAGATTCTTAGCGAGAAGCCCATGAAATTTTCGAATTACTTCATCGACAGGCCGGTGTTCGCATCGGTCCTGTCGGCTTTTATCCTGATCGCGGGCGCCATCTCGCTTTTCAAACTACCCATCAGTGAATACCCGGAAGTGGTGCCGCCCTCGGTGGTGGTGCGCGCCGCCTATCCCGGCGCCAACCCCAAGGTCATTTCCGAGACTGTCGCGGCTCCCCTCGAACAGGAAATCGTCGGCGTCGAAGACATGCTCTACATGTCTTCGCAGGCGACCATGGACGGCTCGCTGGCGGTGACCGTCACCTTCCGCATCGGCACGGATATCGATCGCGCCCAGGTGCAGGTGCAGAACCGCGTTGCACAGGCGCTGCCGCGACTTCCCGAAGAAGTGCGCGCGATCGGCGTTTCCACGCTTAAGAGCTCGCCGGCGTTCCTCATGGTGGTCCATCTCACCTCCCCCGATGGCCGCTACGACTCCTTATATCTACGCAATTACGCCACGCTGAACGTGCGCGACACCCTCGCCCGCTTGAAGGGTGTCGGCGACGTGCGCGTGTTCGGCGCCGGCGACTACGCCATGCGCGTGTGGCTCGATCCGCAGAAAATGTCCGCGCGCGATCTCACGACTGGCGACGTGGTCGCCGCCATTCGCGAGCAGAACGTGCAGGTGGCCGCCGGCCAGGTCGGCGCGCCGCCCGCGGAGGGCGCCGAATTCCAGCTGGCGCTGAATGCGCGAGGCCGCCTCGGCAGCGAGGAAGAGTTCGGTGACGTGGTCGTCAAGACTGGCGAGGCCGGCGAAGTCGTGCGCCTGCGCGACATCGCGCGTCTCGAACTGGGCGCCTCCACCTATGCCACGCAGTCGTTGCTCGGCAATGAAAACGCCGTCGCCATTCCCGTCTTCCAGGCGCCGGGCTCGAACGCACTCGAGCTGTCCAACAAGGTGCGGGCCGACATGGAGACTCTGAAGAAGAGTTTCCCCCAGGGCATGGACTACAAGATCATCTACGACCCGACGCAGTTCGTGCGCCAGTCCATCGATGCCGTGTTCCACACCTTGTTAGAGGCCGTGGCGCTGGTCGTGCTCGTGGTCATCCTGTTCCTGCAGACCTGGAGAGCGTCGATCATTCCGCTGGTCGCGGTGCCCGTGTCGGTCATCGGCACGTTCGCGGTACTGCACGCGCTCGGCTTCTCCATCAACACCCTGTCGTTATTCGGGCTCGTCCTCGCCATCGGCATCGTGGTCGACGACTCCATCGTCGTCGTGGAAAACGTCGAACGCCACATCGCCAATGGCCAGAAGCCGCTCGAGGCCACCAAGAGCGCGATGAGCGAGGTGAGCCGGCCGATCATCGCCATCACGCTGGTGCTGTGCGCGGTGTTCATCCCGGTGGCATTCGTCGAAGGCCTCACGGGGCAGTTCTATCGCCAGTTCGCGCTGACGATTGCGATCTCCACCGTGATCTCCGCCTTCAACTCGCTGACGCTGTCGCCGGCCCTGGCGGCGCTGCTGCTCAAGCCGCATGACGCCAAGCCCGACGCGCTGACCCGCGGCATGGACAAGGTGTTCGGCCGCTTCTTCGCGCGTTTCAACAGGCTGTTCACGAGGGCGAGCGATGCTTATTCCCGGGGCGCGGCGCGGACCGTGAAACGCGCGCCGATCGCGATCGCCGTGTACGCCGGCCTCGTGGCGTTGACCGTGTTCGGCTTCTACAAGACACCGGCCGGCTTCATCCCGCAGCAGGACAAGCTTTATCTGGTCGGCATCGTGCAGCTGCCACCGGCATCGTCGATCGAGCGCACTGCCGCGGTCGTACACCGCATGGGTGAGATCGCCAAGGATCAGCCCGGCGTACTCGATTCGGTGCAGTTCACCGGCATGTCGGCGAATGGTTTCGCCGCGCAGTCGAGCGCGGCGCTGGTGTTCTTCCCGTTGAAAGATTTCGACGAGCGCAAGGGCTTGACGGCCGGCGCCATTGCCGGCGCGCTCAACCAGAAGTTCGCGGGCATCCAGGACGCGTACATCGCCGTGTTCCCGCCGCCGCCGGTGATCGGTCTCGGCACATTGGGCGGCTTCAAGCTCAACGTGGAAGACCGCCAGAATCGCGGCGCCGAGGCGCTCTATGGCGCCGTGCAGGGTGCGCTGCAGAAAGCCTGGGCCGATCCCGGTCTGGCCGGCGTTTTCTCCAGCTATCAGATCAACGTACCGCAATTGGACGTCGACGTGGATCGTCTCAAGGCCAAGCGCCAGGGCGTGAAACTTTCCGATGTGTTTCAGACACTGCAAGTGAACCTGGGGTCCCTGTATGTCAATGACTTCAACCGATTTGGTCGTACTTACCGTGTGGTGGCGCAGGCGGATGCGCCGTTCCGTTCTCAAGTGGATGACATTCTTTCACTTAAGACACGCAACGCCGCTGGAGAGATGGTCCCGCTCGGCTCACTGATCTCCGTCAAGGAATCGTTCGGGCCGGACATCGTCGAGCGCTTCAACAGTTATTCGAGCGCCGACATCAACGGCGGTCCGTCACCGGGCCACAGCTCGGGCGAGGCGCAGGCAACCATCTCGAAGATCCTCGACGAGAACCTGCCCGCGGGCATGACGTATGAATGGACCGACCTCGCCTTCCAGCAGATAGATGCCGGCGATGCCGCCCTCTTCGTCTTCCCGCTGTGCGTGCTGTTCGTGTTCCTGGTGCTGGCCGCGCAGTACGAGAGCTTCTCACTGCCGCTCGCCATCATCCTGATCGTGCCGATGGCGTTGTTGGCTGGCCTCGTGGGCATTCACCTGCAGGGTGGCGACAACAACATCTTCACGCAGATCGGATTCCTGGTGCTCGTGGGCCTCGCGTCCAAGAACGCCATCCTGATCGTGGAATTCGCCAAGCACCTGCAGGAGCAGGGTCGCGATCGCGTGTCGGCGGTGCTCGAGGCCGCTCGCCTGAGACTGCGTCCGATCGTGATGACCTCCATCGCGTTCATCATGGGCGTGCTGCCGCTGGTGCTCGCGGATGGCGCCGGTGCGGAAGTGCGTCGCGCCATGGGCGCGGCGGTGTTCTCGGGAATGATCGGCGTGACCGTGTTCGGCCTGATGCTGACCCCCGTGTTCTATGTGCTGCTGCGTCGTGAGCGGGCCAAGCCTGCGCCGGTCGTGGCCGATGAGGTTATTTCCCATGCGTAATGCGCGTTTTCTATTGTCGCCAATCCTGGCAGCGGTCCTTTCTGCCTGCGCCGTCGGCCCGAACTACCACGCTCCGGAGACGAAGACGGCGGACCGCTTCGACAGTCTCGAGTCGCCCACCTACACCGGCGAACAGAGCGTGGCGCAGTTCTGGCAGAACTTCGGCGATGCCGAGCTCGAGAAGCTGGTGAACGACGCGCTCACCTCGAATCACGATCTGCGCATCGCGATGACGCGCGTGCGCGAAGCACGCGCGCTGCGCCGTGACGCCGCGTTCGACCTCGCGCCCAGCATCAAGGCGGGCGGCGGATATACCAAGACGCGCACGGCGAACGCGAACACCTTGCCCGGCGCGCCGCGTGAGTCCGAGCTCTACGACGCCGGCTTCGATGCGTTCTGGGAGCTGGACTTCTTCGGCGGAGTGCGTCGCGGCGTCGAAGCCAGCAATGCACAGCTCGGCGCCGTGGAAGCCGCGCGGCGCGACACCCAGGTGATCGTCACCGCCGAGGTCACGCGCACCTACTTCGAACTGCGTGGCCAGCAGCAGCAGCTCGATGTCGCGCGCCGCAACGTCACCAATCAACAATCCACATTGGATCTCGCGCAAGTCCGCCTCGATGCCGGCAGCGGCACCGAGTTCGATACCGCGCGCGCGCAGGCGCAGCTCTCCGGCACGCTCGGGACCATCGCGCCGCTCGAGGCAGCGGTAGCGCGTTCCATCCATCGCCTGAGCGTGCTGATCGGTCGTGAGCCGGGCGCGCTGCGCGCCGAGCTCACGCCGCCGCAGAATCTGCCCGCGTTGCCGGGCATCGTTCCGGTCGGCGACCCGGCCGGGCTGCTCCGGCGCCGGCCCGATATCCGCATTGCCGAGCGCGAGCTCGCCGGTGCGACCGCCAACATCGGTGTCGCGGTGGCGGATCTGTTCCCGCGTGTCACGTTCACGGGCAACGCGGGCTACGTCGCCGCCACGTCCGGGGCGCTCGGCGACCGTGGCACGGATTCCTACGTGCTGGCGCCCGGTATCTCCTGGGGCATCTTCGATTTTGGCCATGTACAAGCGCGCATCGGCGCCGCCAAGTGGCGCAAGGAAGGCGCGGTGCTGCGCTACGAGCAGACGGTGCTTCAGGCCCTCGAGGAAACCGAAGACTCACTGGTCACGCATGCCCGATCGCGCGAGCGGCTGGTACATGACGAAGCGGCGGTACGCGCCAGCAATACAGCCGCCGGCCTGGCGCGGGTGCGTTATGAAAACGGTGCCAGCGACTTCCTCCAGGTCCTGGACGCCGAGCGCACCCTGCTGGAAACCGAGGACCGCCTCGCCCGCAGCCGAACCGAGGCCGCCACCAGCCTGATTGCCGTCTACAAGTCCCTGGGCGGGGGTTGGGAAACCGGCTCACAGACGCAATTAACGGGTCAGCGTTAAAGTAGCGACCCATGAGCATCAACCCAGTAGATCTCGCCGCCGCGGCCGAGGGCATCCTCAACACCCAGTACCTGCTCCAGCGGGAACGGCTGCTGTCGGCTTCGGCCCAGGCCAGCCGCCTGCTGCTGGAAGCGCCCGACGCCATGAAGGCCATGCCCGAGGTGCTGCAATTGTTAGGCGAAGCCGCGCAGGTGGATCGCACCGCGCTGGCCTTTGCCGAGATCGGCCCGAACGGCGAGAAGTGGCTGAAGATCCAGGCCGAGTGGGTCACCGAATCCCTGAGCGACACCTGCACCATGAGCGAGTGCGACGGCACCGATCCGTGGAACGAGCCGCGCTCGGATCAGTTCTGCACCATGTTGCAGTCGGGCAAGAGCGTGGTCTTCTGCCCGGATGCCGCGCGCGCCATCGAAGGCGTGAGCATCACCAGCGACAAGGCGCGCACCTCGGCCATCGTTCCGATTCTCGTCGACGGCGAATACGTCGGCGTCATCGGCTTCGACGACTGGCAGCGGGTTCGTGAATTCGATTCGTCGATCGTCTCGGCGCTCGAGATTGCCGCCGGGCTGGTGGGGGCCGCCCTGCACCGCCAGCGCCTGGTCGACACCATGCGCCGCGAGCGCGAGCTGGCCGCCGAAGATCGACTGTCGTCCGCGACGCGGGCCAATGCGCTGCTGCGCGCCAATCTCACCAAGCTGGCGCGCGATGCCGACCCGCAGGACTTCGTCAGCAACATCCTCATCGACGCCACGCGGCAGCTCAATGCCGTGGCGGCGTACACCATCGGCTTCGACAAGACCGCCAATCTCTGGAAAGCCTTCATCCATGTCGAGGGCGGCAAGGTCGTTCCGCCGCCTTACCAGGCCACGGCCACCCCGGAGGAAACCCGGCTGAGCGAAGTGCTCGCCCTGTTTCCTGAACCCTCGTTCTACCCGGTGCAGCCGCTCGACCGCATCGAGTGGCCCGGCGCCGCCGCCTGGCACGCGCGCGAAGGCCACAAGAGTGTCTATCTACTTCCAGTGGTGGTCGGCGAGCAGACCGTGGGCTGCATCGGCCTGGCGTTCCTGGAGGATGAGGCGTTGAACACGGAGCGCGCCGAGCTCGCGCTCGCAATTGCGCACCAGATCACGCTGTGCATCGGCCTGAAGAAGCTCGGCATGGCCGCAAAAGACGCCGCGGTGCTTGCCGAACGGAATCGCATCGGCCAGGAAATCCACGATGGCCTGGCGCAGGGTTTCACCGGCATCCTCATGCAGCTGGGCGCCGCCGAGGAAGCGATGCACGAGTGCGCACGCAACTCTCCCTTGCCGGCGATCCTCACCCGCATCCACGACCTCGCGAGGCAGGGCCTCGCCGATGCGCGCCGTTCGGTTGGCGCGTTGCGGCCGGATCAATCCCGCCGCGTGGGTCTCGAGCTGGCGCTGCGCCAGCTCGCCGAGCGCGCCACCGTCGAAGGCCGCGCGACCTGCAGCTTCGAAGGCGCCGTCATTGGCGATGGCCTCGTGCCCGAGCGCCAGCACGAGCTGTTGCGCATCGCCACCGAGGCGGTGAGCAACGCGCTGCGCCACGCTCATCCGAGCACGGTACGCATCGTGCTGCTCGAAGAACCGTCGCAATGGACCATGAGTGTGATCGACGACGGCCGCGGCATGACGCTCATGCCCGAGCTGTACGCCAGCCAGGGCTACGGCCTCAACAACATGCGCGAGCGCGCCGGCGCGATCGGTGGCGAGTTCCATATCGAGAGCAAGGCCGGTGAAGGTACGCGCGTGATCGTCTGCCTGCCGCGCCCCAGCACCGTCCCGCAAAAAGTCTCCGCGTGAAGACCGCCGCCAAAGCTCCGGCTCGCAAGATCAGCGTCATCCTCGCCGACGATCATCCCGTGGTACGCGACGGACTCGCGGCCATCGTCAATCAGCAGCCCGACATGCAGGTCGTCGCCGAGGCCGGCGATGGCGCCGAGGCGCTCGCGCTGTACGAACTGCACAAGCCCGATGTCATGGTGCTCGACCTGCGCATGCCCAAGCTCGACGGCGCCGCCGTCGTGCAGAAGGTGCTCGAGAAATATCCGAAGGCCTGCCTGCTCATCATGACGACCTATGACGGCGACGAAGACATCTTTCGTTCGTTGAGCCAGGGCGCCAAGGGATATCTGCTGAAAGACGCGCCGCGCCAGGAGATCCTCTCGGCCATCCGCGCCGTCGCCGACGACCGGCCTTATACCTCTTCCGGCATCGCCGCCAAGGCGCTGCAGCGCATGTCCAAGCCCAGCCTCACCACGCGCGAGCTCGACGTTCTGCAGCTGGTCGCCGAGGGGCGCAGCAACAAGGACATCGCGCGTCGCCTGCAGATCACCGAAGGCACCGCCAAGACGCACGTCAAGGCGATTCTCGGGAAGTTAGACGCCATCAGCCGCACCGAGGCCGTGGCGGTCGCGCACAAGCGTGGGCTCATCCACCTGAGCTAGCGGGCGGTACCGGGTTGGGATTCTCGTGATTGAGTAAACGTTCTTTCGCGCGCCCGACGGCCGCTCAATCACGAGAATCCCAACCCGGTACCACCCACGCCCTGTAGGAGATTTACGACCCGTTATTCAGTGCATCGCCGCTTCGGGTGACGTGCCGCTTCGGCAATACTGCAATCGTAGATTCACGACGCAACCCTCCCGGATGACCGAGTGAATCTACGCGTGGCGGCAACAAGCATCTTATGAATGCGACCCTGACCGCCGCAAAGAGGCCGCGTTTTCACGCGGCCTCTTCTTGAGGGCTGGCGCCCACGCAGGAAACGGCGCGCCGGCGCGCACTTAGCCGCGATCTCTCACCAACTCATTCGCTCCATACAGCTCGCTGCGCCGCGTACTACTGAATGGACGCGCGTGAACCTGCCTCGCTAACGTCCACTGCATGACAACCAAGCGCAGCAGATACGACCCCGTGGCCACGTCCCGGCTCTCGCGCTGGCTCGTGCTTCGCGACATGTTCCACAACGTGCTCGACGCCACCGAACTGCCGCCGGGCACAGACCTGGCCCGCGCATTCGCCGCAGGCCTGGCCAACCTCGAGCGCGACGGCTGGAACAGCGAGGGCGCGAGCGGCGCCATGGTTTTTGTTAGGCGGGGCAGCGAACGGCGCCTGTTCGCGGTGCACGAGCACGATCCGCACGAGCCGCTTCCTCCGGGGCATGGAGTACTCTCCGGCCGGTGCGCCACGTGTGAGTAGCGTCTTTTCCTCCAAGTGGCTAGTCTCGCGGCCGATGAATTCCCGCTCGCTCATCGTCTACCGCGGCCGCGCCGGCGATCGCAACAATCGCGGCACCGCCGGCGCGCAGATGCTCGGCGCGCTGCTGGCGCGCCGCTATGGCCTCGATGCCACGTTCGTGAGCACGCCACAGGCGCCACTGCCCACCACCGCCTGGCACGAGCAGCTGGCCGCCGCGCGTGGCGATCTGCACGCGTTTGCCGACGCGCTGCGCGTTGCGCTCGCCAACGGCGACCGCTCGATCATCGCGATGGGGCGCTGCGCCGGCGGCCTCGCCACCATTCCCGTAGTAGCAGAGCGCCACCCGGACGCCTGCGTGGTGTGGTTCGACGCGCACGGGGACTCCAATCTTCCGAATTCAAATGCCGTGCCCTACCTCGGCGGCATGGTCATCACGGCTGCCGCCGGCCACTGGGACAGCGGTCTCGGCAGTGGTTTGAACCTGTCGAACGTGGTGCTGGTCGGAGCGCGCGATCTCGACCCGCACGAAAAGGAACTGATCGCGAGCGGACAACTGAAGCTCGTCGAGGTCGGCCCCGACCTGCCGGCACGCCTCGCCGCAGCGGTGGGCGCGCGCGACGTGTACGTGCATCTCGACTGCGACGTGCTCGAGCCCGGCATCGTGCCGCTCGAATACCAGGTGACCGGTGGCCTCACGCTCGACGACCTGCGCGCCTGCGCGACCGTGCTCGCGCAACGCAAGATCATCGGCGTCGAAGTGGCCGAGTTCGAATCCGAGTGGCTCGACGGCCGGCCCGCCAGCGCGGACCGGCTGGCCGACGCGATCGCGCCCCTAGTTAGCTGAAGCTTGAGCGACCGGGTCGGGCGCCGGCGGTATCGGTGCGGACGCCGGCGCTTCCTCTACTTTCTTCGGCTCGATGCCGGCGAGCAGGCCGCGCCCGCGCAGCACATCGAGCTTGCCGAGCTCCGGCACCAGCGCCGCCACCGTGGGTGCCACGCGTACTGCGCAGGCGTCGGCGCCATCGACCGCCACCACGACATCGGCGAGCGTCGGCTTCGCGGCCAGCGCTTCCGCGCGACTCATGAGGCGGAACTGGTATTCGTATTCCTTGAGCATCGGCCCGAGCATGGTCAGGCGGCCGCTCACGGGAGTGGCCACCCTGCCGGAACTGGCGGCGTATTGGTTTGCTTCGTTGATGGCGCTGATCTTGATGGCGACCGCATCCGAACCCCTCGACAGCCGGATGGCGAGATAAAGATCCGGCGACAGCTCCACCACATCCGCGCTGGCCAGCGGTGGCGCGCAGGCCAGCATCAGGGCCACGGCGATTTGCTTGTGCATGTTCGCTCCCTCGTTTTGGAAACCCGTATCTGACTCCCTCCTTCCTGAACCGACGCTGACTAACTACCGCCCCGCGAGCGGGACGCGAGCCGCGCGAGCACCGCGAGGTCGGGCTGGACCGCCCGCCGGACTCGCTGCCATTGGCCGGCAATGGCCGACAACAGCCAGGCGATGCTTGCTGGCCGCCGCCCGGCCCCGTAACGGCGGCACAAATCGCCCGGAAACATGCTCGAAAAGATCGGATCTCGGTTTAGACTGCCCGACGATGAATTTTCCCATTTCTTCGATCCTCGGCATCGCCTATGGGCTTTCGGAAGCCGGCCTTGCCTTCGTCAAACGTTCGCGGGACGACAGCTTCGATGCCGACGATTCCACGCTGCGAGTGCTGTGGATCACCATCCTGGCGGCGGTAACCGCCGGAATCCTGGCCGCCTCTCGCCTGCCGGCGGCCGCCATGCCGGCCGCCGAAACCCTGTTCTGGCTCGGTTGCGCGTTGTTTGCCCTGGGGCTCACGCTTCGCTGGTACTCCATCATCTATCTCGGCCGGTTCTTCACCGTGAACGTCGCCATTCACTCCAGCCACGAAATCATCGATACCGGCCCCTATCGCCGCATCCGGCATCCTTCGTACACCGGCGCACTGGTGGCATTTCTCGGGCTCGCCTTGAGCCTGGCCAATTGGGTGTCGCTGACAGTCATCGTGCTGCCGATCTTCTGGGCCTTCAGCCGGCGCATCTCGACCGAGGAAACCGCGCTGGCCAACGCGCTGGGATCGCCCTACATCAACTACATGCGGCGCACCAAGCGCCTGGCACCGTTCATCTACTGAAGACTCGAGGGGGAAGGATGAAGACAGGTACGTTCGCCGCGGTGGCCGCGGCATGTTTGCTGGCTTGCCCGTTTTCCGCATCCGCGTATGAGAACTTCAAGGTAGCCATCTACTGCCGCGCGCAGGAAGTGCAGAAGATGGCCGACCCGAAGTGGCTGGCCGACAGCTGGGAAGCGGTGTCGCGCGAGGTACACGTCGACAAGGTCTACATCGAGACGCACCGTGACCGCATTGTCGTCAGCGACGCGACGCTCGAGGCGGTCAAGAAGTTTTTCATGGCTCACGGCGTGGCGGTTGCCGGCGGCATCACTTTCACGGTGAGTGAGCCCAATCGGTTCGAGACCTTTTCGTATTCGAATCCCGAACATCGCCAGCAGGTGCGCGAGATCGCGGAGCTCACCGCGCGACACTTCGATGAATTCATCCTCGACGATTTCTTTTTCACGAGCACGAAGTCCAAGTACGACGTAGCGGCCCGCGGCCCGCGAAGCTGGACCGACTACCGGCTCGCGGTGATGGAAGACGCCGCGACGAACCTGGTGATCGGGCCGGCCAAGCGCGTCAACCCCAAAGTAAAAGTGGTCATCAAGTATCCGAACTGGTACGACCATTTCCCCGCGCTGGGATTCAACCTGGCGCGCGGCCCCAAGTTGTTCGATGGCATCTACACCGGCACGGAAACTCGCGACGCCGTGCGCAGCGCGCAGCACCTGCAGCCGTATCTGTCGTACAACATCATGCGGTACTTCGACAACATTTCGCCGGGGCGCAACGGCGGTGGCTGGGTCGACACGGGCGGCGCCACTTTTTACGATCGCTATGCCGAGCAGCTCTGGCTCACGCTGTTCGCGAAGGCCGCGCCGGAGATCACGCTGTTCGACCTGCGGCAGATGCTCTATCCACTGGATGCGAAGAAGAGCGCGCCGCGCCAGTCGATGCGCACGACTTTCAGCTTCGCCGACGTGGTGAAGCCGGTGAGCTCGGCCGGGCAGTCCTTCGTGCCGCAGAAGTACGCGCGCGTGGCCGGCGTCTCGTTCGAAGTCGTCGACAAGGTTCTGGGTGCGCTCGGCAAGCCGATCGGGATCAAGAGCTACAAGCCTTACAACTCCCTCGGCGAGGATTTCCTGCAGAACTATCTCGGCATGGCCGGCATTCCGATCGAGATGGTGCCGGAGTTCCCAGCCGATGAAGCGGTGGTGCTGCTCACGGCGCAGGCCGCGGCAGACAAGAACATCGTTTCACTCATCGAAGCGCAGTTGAAGCGCGGCAAGAACGTGGTGATCACCTCGGGGCTGCTCAAGGCGCTGCAGGGCCGAGGCATCCAGCGCATCGTCGAGATGGAAGACTCCGGGCGAGTGGCCTCGGTGGACAGCTTCATCGTCGGCCGCGGCGAAGTCGTGAAGGCCGACAAGCCAATGCTGATCCCGCAGATCACCTACCGCACCAATGATTCGTGGGAACTGGTGTCGGCCGTCGATGGCGACAACGGCTGGCCGGTGCTGCACGACGCGGACTACCTCGACGGGCAATTGCAGGTGTTGACGATTCCGGAGAACTTCGCCGACCTGTCGAACTACCCGGAACCGGTGCTCGATGCGATCCGGCGCGTGATCACGGCGGCGCTGCCGGTGCACCTGGAGGCGCCGGGCAAAGTGAGCCTGTTCGTCTACGACAACCGCACGTTCATCGTGCACAACTTCCGCGATGAGCCGGTGAATGCCAAGGTGACGATGCCGGAAGGCATCGCGAGCATCGCCGATCTCACGGCCGACCTTTCGACCAAAGAGAGCATCTCGACTGTCAAGCGCGAAGAACGCGCACGCGTCGGTGTCGCAACGATAGTGACGAGCGAAGCGTCGTTCGCGATCGCGCCGCACTCATTCCGTGCCTTCCGGATGGAGTAGACGGTCGGTTCCGTCTACCAGAAGCGCTTGATCACGCGGCTCGAGGCGTACTCCGCGGCACCGAAGTTGTTCCGTTGCGCGAAAGAGTTGATCTCATACACCGGATGAAGCGCCGAGCCTACCTGCGTGCAGATGACCGTCACGCGGAACCCGCGCAGCGCCGCCTCGGTGAAATTGAAAGCCGGGTTTGCGATGCAGTTGGTATTGACCAGCGCGCGATAAGCGCCCCACTCCGCGCCCGCGCGCGCCGCTGCCATCGCCCGATCGGCCTGCAACTGCAGGTTTTCGGAGTCGTGCGTGGCGGTGCCCACGGTCACCGCGAATGCCGCCAGCGAGGCAATGACCGTAATCAGGAAGATCGCCACCACCATCGACATGCCGCGTTGTCTGAGTACGCGCTTCATGGCACGTATTCCCCGCGCGAGATGTGCAGCAAGGTCACGGAATCGCCGCTGCGAGTGGTCGTCAGACGCACCGAGGCGGCTTGCAATTGATTTGCGGCCACCGGCAGCACTTCGAAAGCGCAACTCGTGAGTCCCTGCGTGACGAGATCATTCGAGACACCGGCTCCGGTCAGTTCGCCAGGCGTGTCATGCGCGGTCTGATTCGCGGCAACGGTGTAGTTGGCGTACCGGCGCAGCGTCCCCTGCCCCAGGCTTTCGTCGCAGAGATAGGTGATCGGCGGGCCCACGAGAAAGATGCGGCCCTTGGGCGAGTCGGCCGCGGGCGCCGGCGCGGGAACCACGGTGACCTGGAATTCGCCGACGGTGGCTGTGAGGGCGACGTTCCAGGTCGCAATGGACACCGTCGAGCCAGCGAGCGTGTACACGTCCGCGCCCGGATTGACCGAAAGATAGGGCGGCGCCGCGGTCGCCGCGGATACGCCGCTCGCAACGAACGAACCCGATATTGGCGGGAGATAGCGCGCGACGGCGAGCACCGGCAGCATCTCGATCACCACGAAGTTGCCATTGCGCCGCGCGCGCAGGCTGTTAGGCAGCGCCTCGCGCAGGTCTTTTTCCATGCGCGGCCATGCTCCGGAGGTATCCGCCACCAGCACGGCACGGCGCGAGTGAGCCTCATACGCGCCCAGCGGCGCGCCGATGAACATCGCCGCGAACACCACGACGATGGAGCTGATCGCGATCGCAACCACGAGCTCGACGAGCGTGAATCCACGCGCCTTCATGGATACCCCGTGCGATATCCGGTCGCGACCACGAACGCCGTCGCGCCGTAGGCAACCGTGACATCGATACGTCGCACGGCCGCGGCGGGCAATCCATTGAGTACGCCCGGGCCCACGCTGACCTGCACGCGGAAATTTCCGGCTGCGTTGCCGGCCAGGTCGAGCGCTACCGGATTGTCGAGTCCGTCGTAGTCATTCACGTCGTCGAACGGCGCCGGCGACGGCGCGAAGTTCTTGTCCATGATGTTGTCGAGATAGGCATTGGCGATCGACTGCGCCTGTGCCTGCAGTATCGAGGTGTTGCCCGTGCCGTTGAGATACGCAAGCGTGCTGGAGAGAGCGACGCCGGCAGTGGCGATGACCACGATGGAGACCACCAGCTCCACCAGCGTGACGCCGCGCGCCCGGTGATGCGTCAAGATTCTCATGGGCCCTGCACCGTACCCGAGGTACCGACGGTGATCGTCTGCGGACCGACGTTGATGGTTACGGCACCGCCGGCACTGCCATCCGGCGCGAACACGACGGTACGATTTGTCGCAAGCGCGACACCGGCAGGTTGTGGTTCGTTGAGCGCCTTGCCGTTGCCGCGCTGCACCGGCGTGGTCCAGCCACCCGCGGCAGCGCAGTGCGTGCCCGAAGCGGCGTGCTGAAATGCGCGATAGCCCGCGCCGTCGATGGTGAATTGGACGTCGCAGCCGCTGGCGAGCGCCACGGCACGCGACTGGCGCAACGACGCGGCGATGCCGTCGGCGTAGCCGCGCTCCGAAAACGAGGTTTCCGCCGACAGGTGCGGGAATGCGACCGCGGCGAGAATGGCGATGATCGTGATCGAAGCGACGAGCTCGATCAGCGTGAAGCCGCGGCAGTCCTTGCTAGGTACGCGCACGGCTTCACGCCTGGAGCTGGAGCAGGATCAGATCAGCACGCTACGCGCAGAGCGGCGTTGACAGTCACTTCCGTCGCGGGGGTGGTGATGGTGCCCGACTGATAGGAAATCGTCGGCCCGACGTTCGCATTCGCCGCCTGGTTGTACTGCACCCAGCAGTTGGCATTGGTTGAACCGTTTTTCAACATCTGGTTGCCGACCGCGCTCGGCGTAAAACCTTCGTTGCTCTGCACCAGCGACTTGATGCTGGCGTTGTCCGGATAACCGTTGGCGAAGACGATGGGCAGGCCGTTGATCTGGATGCCGACGCCGCCGTTGACACAGTTCTGCGCCATGCACATGCCGTGCGCCATTTGCGCGGCGCTCATCATCGTGCCGCCCATGCTCTTGAGCGCGGCGATGCGCGCCTCTTTCTCGAGACCCATGAACTTCGGCAGCGCGACCGCGGCGAGAATGCCGAGGATGACGATGACGACGATCAGTTCCACCATGGTGAAACCGGCTTGAATTCTCTTTCTCACAATACTTCTCCTCTCGAACTATAGGACCCGACTAATGCGTGTATCGGCAGCTTCGAACCCGGCCTTCACTCCAAACCCTTGAACCGTGCGGCGATTAACAATCTTCACCGGGTACCGCGGGCATAACGCAGCCGGCTCACGTCTGGCCGGCCTTGCTGATGACTTCCCACAGCGGCATGAAGATGCCGAGCGCCAGGATGAGCACCATGCCGCCGACGCAGACGATCAGGATGGGCTCGATCGATGAGCTCAGGTTCTTCACGGCGTGATCCACTTCACGTTCGTAGTAGCTAGCAGCCTCGTCGAGCAGCTCCGGCAAAGCGCCGGTCTCCTCGCCTATCGCGATCATCTGCAGCACCAGCGGCGAAAACATGCCGCTGGCGGTGGCCGACCGGTGCAGCGATTCGCCGCGCTCGACGCTGCTGGCCAGGATCTGGATCTTCTCGGATACGAACACGTTGCCGGAGGAGCGCGCGATCACCGCCAGCGTCTGCGTCATGGGCATGCCGGCGGCGAGCGAGATGGCCATCGAGCGATTGAGTCGCGACAGCATGGACTCGTACATGATCGTGCCCATGACTGGCAGCCGCAGTTTGAATCGGTCCCACTTGTAACGGCCATCCTGCGTCTGCAGGTAGCGGCGCACGCCGAACACGCACAGCGCGACGGCCGACAGCGAGTACATCCAGTAATCGCGCACCAGCGCCGATGATCCGAGCAGGATGCGCGTCGGCAACGGCAGGTCGCCCTTGAGCTGCGCGAAAACCGGCGCGAACTTGGGGATCACGAAGGTCGACAGAAACGCCACGGCCAGCGCGATGGTGATCATGACGATGATGGGGTAGCGCACCGCGCCCTTGACGCTGTCGTGCATCTTCTGTTCCTGCGCCAGGTACTCGGTGAGACGCTGAAACGATTTGTCCAGCGTACCGGTGGCCTCGCCCACGCTGACGATGCTCACGTACAGGTTGGGGAAGATCGCCGGATGGCGCGCGAAGCTCGCGGCAAGATCGCGCCCGCCCTCGAGGCTTTCCAGCATGTCCTGAAGCGTCTCGCGCAGGATCGCATTGTGCGTAGAGGCGATCAGTCCGCGCAGTCCCCGCAGCAGCGGAATGCCGGCGCGGGTTATCGTGTACATCTGGCGCGAGAACATCACCAGGTCGGTGGTGCTGACGCCGCCGAGGCCGAGGCGGCGGCCTAACTTCTCGAAGTTGAGGCTGCCGGCAACCGCGCCGATCGTTTCGATCTGCAGTGGAATCACGCCGGTCGCGATGAGGCGCTGCGCCACGTGATCGACGGAGTCACCGGCGGCGCGGCCATTCACCAGCTTGCCGTCGCTCGACCTGCCCTTGTAGCTGAATTCGCCCATTGGCCGGCGGCGCTCAGCGCGCCTGTCCGGAAAGCAGCGCGTCCGTCAGCTCTTCGGGCCCTGGCCCCGAAGCCGGCGAGCCGCGTCGGGCGTCCTGCAGCGGATCGTCCAGGCCGCTGGTGGTGGCGATCACTTCGGCAAGCGTCGTCTTGCCGCCCGCCGCCATGTCGATGGCGCTGCGCGTGAGCGAGGTGTAGCCCACCTGCGCGCGCGCCGAGTCGGCGAAGCCCTGCGGGTCGGAGCGACGGATCGCGTCCGCCAGCGGGCGATCGACTTCGATGAGCTCGTAGATCGCGGCGCGGCCGCGATAGCCCGACAGGTTGCAGTACGTGCACCCGGAGCCCATCTGGAATTTCATGTCGCCCGCGACGCGCGAACCGACCTGCGCCTGCAGCCAGGCCAGCTGATGATCGTCGGGCTCGGAGGGCTGCGCGCAGTCCTGGCACACCTGGCGCACCAGCCGCTGCGCGACGATGCCATGCAACGCCGTCGCGATCATGTAGCCGGCGACGCCCATGTCGAGCAGTCGATTGACCGTCGCGGAAGCCGTCAGCGTGTGCAGCGTCGAGAAGACCATGTGACCGGTGATGGCGGCGCGCAGACCGATCTCCGCGGTCTCGCGATCGCGCATTTCGCCGACGAGAATGACGTCCGGATCGGCGCGCAGCATGGTGCGCAGGATGCGCGCGAAGTCGAGGCCGATCTTGCCGTTGACCTGCACCTGGTTGATGCGATCGAGCCGGTATTCGACCGGGTCTTCGGCGGTGAGAATCTTGGTATCCGAACGATTGAGATAGCTCAGCGCCGAATAGAGAGTGGTGGTCTTGCCGCTGCCGGTGGGGCCGGTGACCAGCAGCATGCCGGCCGGGCGCTCGATGAGGCCGCGGAACTTGGCCAACATGCCGGGCGGCATGCCCAGCTGCTCGAGCGTCATGAGGCTGTTGGACTGGTCTAACAACCGCAGCACGATCGACTCGCCGAATTGCACCGGCATGGTCGCCATGCGCACGTCGATCGAGCGATCCTTCACCTTCACCGAGAATCGGCCGTCCTGCGGCAGGCGCTTCTCGGAGATGTCCAGGCTGCTCATGAGCTTGAGACGGGTCACCAGCGCACTCGCCACGCCACGCCCCTCGATGCTCTGCTCCTGCAGTACGCCGTCCACGCGCAGGCGCACGCGCAGCAGCCCTTCGCCGGGCTCGATGTGTACGTCGGAGGCGCGCGCGTTCACGGCGTCATGAAAGATGGTCTGGATCAGGCGGATGATCGGCGCGTCGGACGAACCCTCGTCGATGGCCAGCTGCGAGATGTCGATGTCGCCGGCGCGCAGCTCTTCGCGCACTTCGAGCGCGATGGAGGCGATCTGCTCGGTGCGGCGATAGACGATGTCCATCGTGCGCAGCAGCTCGGCTTCGCGCACGAGAGCTATCAACAGCGGTTGTTTGAGGCGCGCGACCAGTTCGTCATACACGAAAAGGTCCGTGGGGTCGGCCATGCCGACGGTGAGGCCACGCGCGTCCGACTTCAGCACCAACGCACGGAACCTGCGCGCGAGCGCTTCGGGCAGCAAGCGTACCGTGGCCTGATCGAGCGTCAGCTGCTTCAGGTCGACGAACGGAATCTGCAGGTGTCGCGCCAACGCCTCGTTGAGCTGCTGTTCCTGGACGATGCCGAGGTCGGTGAGCACGCGCCCGAGCTTGCGGCCGGTTTTCTTCTGCTCGGCCAAGGCCTGGTTGAGCTGCGTCTCATTGATGACCTTCTGCTCGATGAGCAGCTCACCCAGGCGAATCTTCTTGCGCCGCTCGACTCTCATCTGAGGCCCTCGACCTTGCCTTGTTTGGCGAGCGCGGCGGCGCGGTCGGTGGACTCACGCACCATGGTCGGCCAGTCGCCGTCTTCGACGACGACCGGGCGCAGCAGCAACACCAGCTCCACGGTGGTGCTCAAGTCCCGCTTGCTCTTGAACAGATTGCCCAGCACCGGCACGCTGCCGAGGCCCGGGGTCTTGTAGTCGTTGCGCTTGCGCGTCTCGCGCATGAGACCGCCGATCACGATGACCTGGCCGCTGTGCGCGCGCACCACGCTGTCGGATTCGCGGATCTGGCTGACGGCGAGCGGCAGATCGCTGGTCGAGCCGCCGAACGAGATGCGCTTGCTCTGGTCCGACACGTCGCTGACGGTCGGATGAATGTGCATGAGCACCGTGCCGTCATCGCTGATCTGCGGCGTCACATCGAGCGCCACGCCCGAGAAGAACGGCGTGAGCTCGACATTGAGCGAAGTGGTGGTCGCGGTTCCCGTGGTCGTGTCGCTCGACACGCCGGTGACGAAGAACTCGTCCGAACCCGCCTTGATGATGGCCTTCTGGTTGTGCAGCGTCGACACGCGCGGGCTCGACAGCACGCGCGTGCGGCCCTGCGCATCGAGCAACTGGATGAACGCGTTGAAGTCGGTGGAGTCGAACGCGAACGTGAACGCGCCACCGAGGGCGTTGATGATCTGCCCGGACAGCGGTTTACCCGGCGACACATCGATGGGCGTGCCCTCGGGCGAGAACGGATTCGCATCGAAGCCGCCCGGCGGCTGGCCCGCGCCGAAGGCCGCGGTGTTGTTGCCCTTGGTCACGAGCGTGGTCCAGTTGATGCCGGCCTGGAATCCGGAATTGAGCTCGACTTCGATCACCTTGGCTTCGAGCACCACCTGGCGGGTGATCATCGACTGCGTCTTGCGCAGATAGTCGCCGACCGCGCGCAGCTCTTCGGGGAATGCGCGCACCACCAGCACGCCCGACTGGCGATTGATGACCACGCTGCTCTTCTCGTCGCCTTTCACGAGCGCGGCGACGTCGGTCTCGATGCCTTTCCAGAAGTCGGAATCGTTGCGCGTCAGCACGGCGGTTCCCGTGGTGCTGCTGGTCTGCGTCTTCTCATCCTCGCTTCCGCTCGAACCGCTGTCCTTGGAATTGCTGCTGCCCTGGGTCACCTGCCCCGAGCTCACGCGCGTGCGCGACACGCCGACGCGCTGCATGTCGAGGTAGTTCAACTGGAACACGCGCGTCTGCGCCGCGGGCGCCATGATCACGTAGCCGTTGTTCATCGCACGGTAGTCATAGCCGTACATGTCGCGCGCGGCTTCCAGCGCTTCACCGATCGTCACCTGTTTCAGCGACAGCGTGACCCGGCCCTTGACGTCCGGGTGCACCATCATGTTGATCGGCGTGCCGACCACGAGCCCTTCGAAGAAGGCGCGCGCGGGCGCGTCCTCGACCTGGAAGTCGTAGCGGGGTTCGGCGGCGGGCTCCTGCGCGCTCGTCGCTGCTGCGAGCATCATGAGAGACAACGGCAGGAGTCGGATCAGGCGTTTCATGGCTTGGTTGCCTCGGGAGAACGAGCCACCCGCACGCCCGCAAGCGCGTGTACTCCGGGCAGCAACAGGGTTTGAATGCGTCCGGCGCGCGAATAGCGCACGCCGTCGCTGAGAACCTCGATGATCCGTGCATTGGCAATCTCGTCGCCGGCGCGCACCAGCCGCCCATTGACGATGGCGACGCGCACCGTGCCGGAGATGACGCCTTCGAGCTTCAGCGTTGCTGGCCCGGACGGGCGCACGCTGGCCGGCGTCGATCCCGGCGGCCGCATCGGATCGCGGAAGGTTTGCGCCTGAGCGCCGGCGGCCAGCAGCAACGGTGCGAGGCAAAGGATCCGGAGTCGTCTGCGCATGCGATCAGACTCCGAGCCAGGTGGATTCGAGACTGAGCGTCGACAACTGGATGCGCACGCGATTGCGTGGGTAGCCCTCGGTCGACAGGTCGAGGGAGGTCCAGCGGAATTTCCAGGGCAGCGCTTCGAGCGCGGTCAGGTAGTCGAGGATGTCACCGTATTCGCCGTCGATGACGATCTCGATGGCGTGTACGTACGGCGGCTGCGGCTGCGCCTGCGCCTGCGTGCCGGCATCGGCCGAGGCGCTGCCATCGGCGGGCGGGATCAGGCTGGTCACGGGCAGGTTGCGAATGCTGACCAAGGCGAGCCGGCCCTGGCGGTCGAGCATGTCGTGCAGCACTTCGATCATGCGGCTCGAGGCCACGAATCCGCTGGCGGTACTCGCAAGCTGCGCATCGACCTCATGCAGGCGTGTCTGCAGCTCACCGGCGCGCGAGATGGCGACCTGGCGCGGATCGGAGGCATTGGCATTCTGCAGGTTGGCGCCGAAGGTGCCGGCCTGGGCGAGCTCCGCCTCGATCGCGCCGCGCGTACGGCGCAGCGGATCCATGAGCAAGGTGTCCCATGCCGCCACCAGCAGACCGAGCACCGCGAACACCACCAGCGCGCGCTCACGCAGCGACAGCGACTCGAAACGCTTTGTGAGTGTGGCGGCGGACATCAGGATTCTTCCTCGTCCCTGGCTTGCGGTTGCGCGAGACCACGATGTCGCGCGTGGAAACTCAGTCGCCCGCTGCCAGCGGCTTTCTTGTCCTTCGGCCGCTCGATGACGAATTCGTCTATCTGCCCGCCATTCAACGCGGGATCCTGCGCGAGGCTGCGCAGATAGCGCGGCACCGAATCCGGCGAGACGGTCGAACCCGACACGCTCACGGACTCCACATTCGAGCCGAACGTGAGCCGATCCAGCCAGATGCCGTCGATGTGACGCGCGGCGAAGGCGCGCATTCGGGCCGAGAACCCGGCGACGCGCTGCCGCGATTCGCTGTTGAGCATCGCCAGCGCGCGCGACTTGTTGCCGTAGTCGTTATTCAATCGGGTCACCAGCGCGTCGAGCGCTTCGTCGGACAGCGCCGCCAGTTGCGGTCCCTGCGCCGCGGACATCGCGGCCTGGGCCTGCTGCTGACTGCGCACGACCTCCGCGGCCTGCTGCAGACGACCGGTCTGCCAGTACGCAAAGCCCCATAAGCCCGCGAGCGTGGCGGAAACCAGGACCAGGCTCGTGCTGGTCGAGCGCGCGCTGAGCGCGCCGCGCACGCCTTTGGACACCGGTTGATAGAGATTGATTTCCTGCATGGCTCAGCCCTTGCGCGCGCGCATCGCGGCGCCGATGGCCAGGCACGGAAGCCAGCCATCGGGGATCTCGGCGCTGAAGGACACGTCGACGAGGTCATGGATGTTGAACATGCTGATGCGCAGCCCGGTCGAGGCACCTAGCTCGGCGGCCATGAGGTTCGCGCGCGTGCCGGCCGGCGCGATGAACAGGTCGCCGATGGCGCTCTCGTCGAAGTGGCTTTCGTAGTAATCGAGCGAGCGCTGCAATTCGAGCGAGAGCATCTGCGGGTCGAGCGGCAGCTCATGGGCCTCGGCGTCCGAGTCGCCGTTGAGCTCGCCGCGCATGCCGAAATCGAACCGGCGCGTCACGTACAACATGCCGCGGCGAGTGAGCACCAGCTGCGCGAAGTCATCGCGAATCAACAGGAAGGCCACGCCCTTCGAATCCTGCGGCAGCAACGCCGCGAGGTTGCGCTGACAGAGCTCGGGAATGTCGATGACGTCGAAGCGGCGGAACTGGCGCTCGAACGTATTGGTGATGCTCTTGACCGCGTCACCGCGCGTGGCGATGGCAAAGCAGGTGGCCTTGGCGCCGGTGTTGGCCTCCGCGGGAAGGTCGAACACATCGAGCGTGGCGTCGTCGATCGGAAAATCGAATACGTCGCGCATGCTGTAGCGCGCGGCGGCACGCATCTCGGCCTTCGGCACATCGGGCGCCGGCACCTGCGCGATCTGGTAGTCGGATGCACCGATCACGGCGCTGACCGGAATGCGGCGCAGGTCGAATTCGGAAATGATCTTCTTGAGCACCGGATCGGCAAAGCCGAGCGGCGCCTCTTCGACCACGATGCGCAGGACCTTCGGACGTTGGCCATCGAGCTTGCGCACCAGCGCCACCGCGATCTCGGTCTCCGAAATGGCCACGGCCGCGCGCAAGCCTTCCGTGCGACGACGTTTTCTGAAAAGGCGCCCGACCCGCGCTGTGACCGATTGAAGCATGCGATCTGGCGTCGCCCCATGCGACGCTCCTCCTCGCCTTCTGTAGCGGTCCGGGCTCGGGAAACTTGACGTTATTGCGGTGCGCTGACGAATGGCGCACGTGCGCGGCAAAGCGCGGCAGGCGCAGCGCGAACGCGTCACAGCGACGGCAATAGTTTGCCGCGTTGGCAGCAGCCGGTCAGTTGGTAGCGGAGGTGGCCGCCGCCCGCTGCTGCTTGCGTTCGGCTTTCATGCGGTCGGTGATGAGCGCGAGTTGCGCGCGCACATGCGCGGCGAGACCGTTGACGTAGCCGTTGTACGCGTGGTGGATCCGCTGCTTCGCCGGGTTGTAATCCATGTTCACGCTGTCCAGATACAGGATCGAGTACCGGTCAGCCGCATATGGGATCGAGACGTCGAACGAAAGCTTGCCACGCACCCAGCGCGCACTGATGACTCCCGGCGAAGCCGCGATCACCTCGTAGTTGTAGCGCTTGCAGGCGGCGAGGATGGCTTGCTCCACGTCGGCCTGCGACATCGTCGTGCCGTCGCGGAGCACGGGGACTCTCTGATCGACCAAATTGCGCAGCGGGTCATCGGCCCACACGGGCGATGCGGTCAGCGCAGCGCAGAGAACGAGTCCGGCGACGAATCCGATTCGATTGAGCACGCGCACCTCCCTGGCAGGATGCCGCCCAAACTAAAGCGCACCGGCGCTGGCGGCAATCGCGGCGATGCCAGGATGTGCCGCACTTCGCAGGTGGCCGCATCGTGCCCGGAACTCCTTCAACACTGCCAGTGTCATCCTCATATGCCCCCAGGGAGAAAACGCGGCCGCCTGGCCTTCCGCTCGATAGCCGCGGTGCTCACCTACGTCCTGCTCTCGTTTTCATACCTGGCCTTCAGCGGCCAGCTTCCGCCGACGGACTGGCGCCACGCCGCGCGCGAATCCGCCGGACTCGCGCCGGATCCGGCCAGGACACCCGAAGCCGTGATCCAGGTGTACTCGGCGCGCGCCGTGAGCTGGCGCGGATGGTTTGGCGTGCACACCTGGATCGCCGTGAAGCCGTCCAACGCGCGTGCGTTCACCGTGCACGAAGTCATGGGCTGGCGACTCGCGCGTACCGGCACGGCGCTGGTGACACGCAACCGTCCCGCGGATGGGTACTGGTACGGCAACCGCCCCGAATTGTTAGGCGACATCCGCGGCCCCGGCGTCGATGCCATCATTCGACGCATCGAAAGCGCCGTGAAGGAATATCCGTACCCGGACCGCTACCACGTATGGCCCGGCCCGAATTCCAACACCTTCACGGCGTTCCTGCTGCGCAAGGTGCCGGAGCTGCGCGTCGACCTGCCACCCACGGCCATCGGCAAGGACTATCTCGGCTGGCGCTCGGCAAACATCACCCCGAGCGGCACCGGCGCGCAGCTCAACCTGGCGGGGCTCGCGGGTGTCGCGGTCGGGGTCGAAGAAGGGCTCGAGGTGAACTTGTTAGGCCTGAACTTCGGCGTGGACCCGAAGAGCCTGTCGATCAAACTGCCGATCGTGGGCAGGATCGGCCCGCATCCGAATCCGGAACCGGTGATGATCCAGTCACGCGAGTGACTCTCCTCCATAAAGTCGGGGGCGTGCCGCTTACGCGACGCGCCCCCGGTTCTCCTGATACCGCGCGCGGCTACCGCGCGCCGGCCCCCTCAGGCGTGACCTTTTGCACCCTTGCTCAGGGCGAACTCTTCTTCGGGCGACAGGATGAGTTGATTCCTGCCATACGCCGCGAAGTAGAGAATGCCGAGCACGTAAAACGCCGCGACCGCGTACACCCCAACCTTGTATACGGGATCCTGCCACTGGTACCACAGCGTGACGAGCGCGATGACTACCGTGACGAACGCGCCGGCGATACCCACGGGGCTCCGATACGGCCGCACGATGTCCGGCATGTTCTTGCGCAGGACGATGAACGAAATGCCCTGCATCGCGTACGAGATCATCGCGCCGAACACCGCCATGTTGAGCAGCGTGCCGCCGATGACCGCACCGCGTTTATCGGCCGGCGCGACGTACCACACGATGAGCATGGTGACGAAACCGAGCACGGTGCCCGCATACAAGGCCATGTGCGGCACTTTCCTCGCGTTGGTCAGCGACATGAACGGCAGGTAGTAGCCGGCACGGGCCAGCGAGTAGATCTGCCGGCCGTAGGCATAGATGATGGTGTGGAAGCTCGCGATGAGTCCGATGACCGCGAGGAACGCCAGCAACTTCGCCCAGCCGCTGCCATACAACACGCGGAAGCCATCGAGCAGCGGCTCCCCGGAGGTCGCCAGCGAGAATGCACCGTGCATCTTATCGGGCGCGCCGACGCTAGAATTGAGGAAGGTGATGAGCAGCGCGGAGATCATCAGCGTCAGCATGCCGAGGATCAGGCCTTTGGGCATGTCCTTCTTCGGGTCCGCGGATTCTTCCGCGGCCAGCGGCAATTGTTCGATGGCGAGAAACAGCCATACCGCGAACGGCAACGTGGCCAGCACGCCTTTCCATCCGAACGGGAACCAGGCGCCCCCGCCGTCCGGCAGCTCGACCGCCTTGCCGTCTTCGCCCACGCCGATGTTCAGCGCCCAGTGATTGAAGTCGATCGAAGGAATCGCACTGACCCAGTAGATAGCGAGGATGGCCAGCGCCCCGAGCGTCACGAACACCGACACGCGGAACGAGAGCTCCACGCCATAGAGATTGAGCAACAGGAACACGACATAGGACCCGGCCCACCACAAGGGCTGCGCCGCCTCCGGTGTCCCGAATATCGTGCCGAGATACGAGCCGATGAAAAAGACGATGACCGCGGGCGTGAGGATGTATTCGATGCTCTCCGCGAGCCCGGTGAACATGCCGCCCCAGGGCCCCATGGCGCTGCGCGCGAACGAGTATGCGGCGCCGGTGTGCGGCAACGCGGGCGACATCTCGGCGAGACTGAAGATGAGGCCCCAGTACATCGCGGCGATGATGAACAGGGCGACCAGCATCGAGCCGAAGCCGTTCGCCAATCCAAAGTTCCAGCCCGAGTAGTGTCCCGAGATCACGGCGCCTACGCCGAGGGCCCACAACGACCACACCTTGGCGTAGCGCTTGAGGCCGCGTTTATCGAAATAGTCGGCGCCGACCTGCTTATAGCTAACGCCGCCGGACGATGATTGCTCGTTCATGCGTAACTCCCCGTTGATGCTCCCGCCTTCGTGTGTGTGCGGGATGCGGGCGGAGTATAGGCCCGGGCCTCGGATGGCCCGCAAGTGAAACGCTCGACGGTCGCGCGGAAGATCAGCCTGGCGGCGCTGGCACGACTTCAGTGCAGGGGACGCAACTGATTGTTTGCCTTCAGAAATAGAAACGAATCACGCATACGCGGGCACCGGCGTCGCACGTTTGCGCGGATAGAGGTGTCCGAAGAATTGTTCGGTGGCCGCGCGCCACGTGAAAAGGCCGGCGCGCGCGAGCGCATCCGCCCGATCGAGCTTGAGCGCCTCGAGGCAGGCCGTGCGCAGGTCTTCGTGCAGCACGCCAGCCTTGGAATTGCCGATCACATCGCGCGGTCCGGTCACTGGATACGCCGCGACTGGCAATCCGCAGGCCATGGCTTCGAGCAACACGAGACCGAAGGTATCGGTCTTGCTCGGGAACACGAACACGTCGGCCGCGGCATACACCTTGGCCAGCTCCTCGCGGTCTAACAAGCCGAGATAGTTCACCTGCGGAAAACGGGCGCGAATGCGCTCGAGCGCAGGTCCGGTTCCCACCACCCACTTCGATCCGGGCAGGTCGAGCTCGAGAAAAGCCTCGACGTTTTTTTCCACGGCGACACGGCCCACGTACAAGAAGATCGGCGGCGCGCTGTCCAGGCGCCGGCTCGATTGCGGGTGAAAGATGTCGGCGTCGACGCCGCGGGACCAGAGCTTCACGTTCTGGAATCCGTTGGCCTGCAAATCGTCGACCACCACCTGCGTGGGCGCCATCACGCCCCTCGAGGGTCCGTGGAAATGCCGCAGCCAGGCGTAGCTCCAGGAGAGCGGCAAACGCAGGCGCGCGTGCACGTATTCGGGGAAGCGTGTGTGATAGGCGGTGGTGAATGGAAAATCGTTGCGCAGTGCAAAGCGCCTGGCCGCCATGCCGAGCGGACCTTCGGTCGCGATGTGCAAAACGTCGGGATCGAACTCGCGAATGCGCTGATTCACACCGGAACCGGGAAGCAGCGACAGGCGGATCTCCGGATAGGTGGGGCACGGCAGCGTGCGGAACTCCAGCGGCGTGAGGAAGCGGACCTCGTGGCCCATGGAGGTGAGCTCACGCGCCGTGGTCTTGAGCGTGCGCACCACGCCGTTGACCTGCGGTTCCCAGGCGTCCGTGACAAGCAGAATTCTCAAGAGTGCCTCCTAACTGATTGAGGCACAGTGCACCGCGAAATCGTTGCAGTGGCGTGACAGCCCGACCCGCGGCTATTTGAGTACTTGTTTGTCGAGCCAGTTGCGCAGCTCGGCGAGCTTGATGCCGGGGTCGGTGATCGACGTTCCCACACCGAAGCGCCAGGCGAGCCGCGCATCGTCGGGGTGGTCGTTCAATGCCACCAGGTCGGCGGCGAGCTGCTCGAGCTCGGCCTGATTCTCGACGAGCCCATCGCGAATCAACACCTCGCCATAGCGCCGCGTCATCGCCGCCATCTCCGCGCAGCTGTACTCCGGGTGATATTGCACGCCCCAGAAGCTGCCCTTCTTGAGTTTGATCTCGGCCGCCTGCAGACCCATGTCGTTGTGGGCCAGCGCAGTGGAGCCACTGGGCAGGCTCTCCACGGTGTCGACATGCACCGTGACTGCCTCGAAGACCTCGGGCTTGCCGAGGAACATGGCGTGGTCGCGGCCCTGGTGCGTGAGTGTGATGCGCCGGCCGAAGCCGAACTCGCGGCCGCGCGGATTGCGCACCACGCTGCCGCCCGCGGCGGTGACACCCACTTGCAGCCCCCAGCAACTGCCGAAACAGGGCACGCCCGCCGCGAACACCGCCTTGGCCAGATCGATCTGGCGCTCGACCGCCGGTTCGCGCGAATAGATGTTCAACGCCGAGCCGGTGATCACCGCGCCGTGATAACTCTCGAGCGACACGCCGTCGGGAAGTTTCGGCTCTTCGTCGGCGGGTCGGACGATGTCGCACTCGATGCCGGGCTTGAGCCGCGCCAGCGTGGCGACATAGCCCTCCCCCGAAGACTTGCCGCCGAACGACACATGCTTCGCGCGCGTCTCCTTCGTGTTGCCGTCGATGACCAGGATGCGCGTCATTGCGTCGACTCCTCAACGTTCTTGCAACCGTCGACCACAAAACCGGAATTGTGCGCCTTGAAGCGCAGTCGCTCGCACCTTTGAACCCAGGACTGCGGCGTATCGCCGTCGACCATGATGTCGTAGGTCAGCAGCCACAGCGAACCGTCCGCGGCTCGCACCAGCACCTCGGTTGCATACGAATCGACCGGTATGCGAATCGACCCGTAGCGAAAGGCCGTGGAGCTCTCGAATGCGTGGCGTGCGCAGCGCATGCCGGCGCGCAGCGTTTCGCGCGACCGATCCTCGATCAGATTGACGAAGCCGCAATCGATCATCCCGGATCCCGCCAGGTTCCGCGCCCGCTCCTCGATCGAGTCGCAATGACATTCCCGCCAGGACGGCGGCGGCGGCGACGCGCAAGCCGCAAGGGTCAGGGCGAGCAATCCAGCGCCCGGGCGATTCATGCCTAGCTCTTGAGCGACAGATCGCCCTTCACGGCCGAGCGGAAAATGCGCGCGAGCGTGAGAGCGTCGACCGGGATGGGATTGCCGCCCGCCGAAGGATCGAGCGCCGCCTCACGCCCGATCTCCTCGGGATTGCGCAGCGTCACGCCGATCTCCGCCAGCGAATGCGGTATGCCGAGCTCCTTGCGGAATTCGAGCACCCACGCGAGCACACCCTCGACGCCGGGCTTCGGCAGGTCGAGCACGCGCGCCACGACTTTCATGCGCTCGGCGATCGCCTCGCGGTTGTGCACGATCACGTAGGGGGTGATCACGGCGTTGGTGAGGCCGTGGTGCGTGTCGAAGAACGAACCCACCGGGTGCGCAATGGCGTGCACGGCACCGAGGCCCTTCTGGAATGCGGTGGCGCCCATGCTGGCGGCGGCCAGCATGCGCGAGCGTGCTTCGAGGTCGCCGCCGTTCTTGCAGGCGCGCGGTAGATAGGTCTTGATGAGCCGCATGCCTTCGAGCGCCACGCCGTCGGCGAGCGGATGGAAGCCCGGCGCGCAGAACGCCTCGAAGCAATGCACCCAGGCATCGAATCCGGTGGCCGCGGTGATCTTCGGCGGGAGCCCGACGGTCAACTCGGGGTCGGCGATGACGATGCCGGGCATCATCTTCGGGTGGAAAATGATCTTCTTCTGGTGCGTCTCTTCGTTGAGGATGACGCCGGCCCGACCGACTTCGGAGCCCGTACCCGCGGTGGTCGGCACCGCGACCACGGGCGCGATGCCGGCGGGGTCGGCGCGCGTCCACCAGTCGCCGACGTCTTCGAAGTCCCACAGCGGGCGAGTCTGCCCCGACATGAACGCAATGACCTTGCCGGCGTCGAGACCCGAGCCGCCGCCGAACGCCACCACTCCGTCATGTCCGCCGGCGCGATAGGCTTTGAGGCCGGCCTCCACGTTGGCGGCCACCGGATTGCCGCGCACGTCGGCAAACAATCCGGCGCCGGGCACCGCGGCGACCGCGCGCTTGATCATCGGTGAATCGCGCAGGCCGTTATCGGTGACCACGAGCGGCTTGCGAATCCCGAGATCGGCGCAGGCGGCCGGTAGTTCGGCGATGCGGCCCGGGCCCGACCAGACGCGCGTCGGGTAGTTCCAGTTGCCCTTCATGGGAACGGTCATGTCGTGAGTCTCATGTGAAATGATTTCGGGCGTGTGAGATGTTCGTAGCCGACCACGGAGAGCGTGCAGCCGCGTCCGGAATCCTTGACGCCGGTCCAGGCAAGCGCCGGATCCAGATAGTCGCAGCGGTTCATGAACCACGTCCCCGTGTTCACGCGCTCGCCCAGTGCCAGCGCGGCATCGGCGTCCTCGGTCCAGATGGCGGCGGTCAGTCCGAAATCACTGTCGTTCATGAGATCCACGGCTTCATCGTCGGAGCTCACCTTCATGAGGCCGGCGACCGGACCGAAGATTTCCTCGCGCATCACCGGCATGGCGTGGTTGACGTCGAGCAGTACCTGCGGCGCCAGATAAGGAGTGCCGGCGGCGCTCTGTGCAAAGGCCGTTTCGGAGATTGCGCCCCTGGCGCCGGCCGCCAGCGAAGCCTGGATCTGCGAGCGCACTCCATCGGCTGCCGCGGTGCGCACCAAGGGTCCGAGCGTCGTCGAAGCATCGGTCGGATTGCCGAGCGTGTATTTGCGCGTGAGCTCGACGAAGCCTTCGGTGAATTTGTCGTACAGCGCGTGATGAACGTAGACACGCTGCAGTCCGCAGCAGGACTGCCCCGAATTGAAGTACGCACCATCGACGATGTTTTCGATGGCGTGCTCGAGATTGGCATCGTGGCGCACATAAACCGGGTCGCAGCCACCGAGCTCGAGTCCGACGCCGATGAAGCGCGCCGCCGCCGCGCGCTGTACGGCATGGCCACCGGCCACCGAACCGGTGAACGCGACGAAATCGATGCGCGGATCGCGAATGATGAGGTCGGTGTCGGCGTGCGAGACGTGCAGCACCTGGAACACGCCCTTCGGCAAACCGGCGGCCTCGAAGGCTTCGGCGAAGCGCTCGGCGGCGAGCGGCGTCTGGGCGGAGTGCTTCAGCACCACGACATTGCCAGCCATGAGCGCGGGCACCACGCTGTTCACGGCGATCAGATATGGGTAGTTCCACGCAGCGACCGTGAACACCACGCCGAGCGGCTCGCGCCGCACGAAGCGCTTGAAATTGTCCTTGGGGCCGGCGTCCACGTCGTTCAGCGCCTCGGGCGCTATGGCGATCATGTGGCGCGCGCGCTCGAGCATGCCGCGCACCTCGTTGGGCGCATAGCGGGCGGGCCGGCCCATCTGCCAGGTGAGCTCCTCGGCGATCGTCGCGCCGCGCTTCTCGAACGCGTCACAGAACCGCGTGAGGATGGCCGTGCGTTCGCTCAGCGGAGCATGGCGCCAGTCGCTGAAGGCATGACGCGCGGTGCGCAGGGTTTCGTTGATCTGTTCGGAGTCGGCCAGCGGGCGCTCGACGTACACGCGCCCGTCGACCGGGCTCACGGTTTTTTGAATCGTGGTCATCAAATGATCTCGAAGTAACGCGCGAGCTCCCAGTCGGTGATCGCGCGACGGAACTCGCGATCTTCCCATTCGCGGCTGGCCGCGTAGTGCTCGACGAAGGCATCGCCAAAGAGCGTGCGGCCGGCCTTGGATTTCTCCAGCCACTCGGATGCCTCGGTGAGCGTGCGCGGCAGGGAGCGATTCTTCGGAAATTTCTTTTCGTAGGCGTTGCCTTCGACCATCGGGTCGGGCTCGATCTTGTTTTCGATGCCGTGGAGTCCCGAGCCGATGGCGACCGCGAGCGCCAGGTAGGGGTTGATGTCGGCGGCGGCGATGCGGTATTCCACGCGCTGGCTCGACGCGCCGCCGGGTATCACGCGCAGCGCGCAGGTGCGGTTCTCCACGCCCCAGGTTGCCGTGGTCGGCGCCCAGAATCCCGGGATCAGGCGCGAATAGCTGTTCACCGTGCAGGCCACCATGGCTAACAACTCCGGCATCAGCTTCTGCTGGCCGCCGACGTACCAGCGCATTTCGTCGGACATGTTGTGCGGCTTGGTGGCGTCGTGGAACGCGGCCTTGCCATCGGACTTGCGCACCAACGAAGTGTGGATGTGACCGCTCTGCCCCGGCCAGTCCTTGGACCACTTGGCCATGAACGTGGCCATCATGCCGTTGCGTTGCGCGAGCACCTTGGTGTAGGTCTTGAACAGCGCGCCGCGGTCGGCGGCCTCGAGCGCTTCGCAGTACTGGATCGCGGCTTCGAGCACGCCCGGGCCGGTCTCGGTGTGCAGGCCTTCGAGCGGAATGCGCAGCTCGGTGCACATCTTCATGAGCTGGTGATAGAACTCGGAGTGCACGGAGCTGCGAAGCACCGAGTAGCCGAAGAATCCCGGCGTCATGGTGGTGAGGGAGCGAAAGCCCTTCTCGCGCACGGACTCCGGCGTCTCCTTGAACATGAAGAATTCGAATTCGGTGGCGGCGTTCACCTTGTAGCCGAGGTCGTCGGCCTTGGTGAGTACGCGGCGCAGCGTGGCGCGCGGGCAGACCGCTTCGGCCTTCTCGGCGAACTCGCCGAGGAACATGATCATGTCGCCTTCGAAAGGCACGGGGCGGCAGGTCTCGGGCAGCACGCGCACCGGCGCGTCCGGATAGGCGGTGTGCCAGCCGGTGTACTTCACGTTGTCGTAGAGCTGGTCGTTGGAATCCCAGCCCAGCACCACGTCGCAGAAGCCGAAGCCCTTGTCGAGCGCGGAGAAGAATTTGTCGCGGCCCATGTACTTGCCGCGCATGATGCCGTCGTTGTCGAAGACACCTACCTTGACATGATCGAGCTTGCGCTCCTCGACGATCTTGCGGGCATCGGCGGCCGTGCGGACGTTTTCGGGCTGCATGGGCGGCTCTTCTTATATAGGAGAGGCCCGGAAGTATAGAGGAGTGGTACCGGGTTGGGATTCTCGTGAGAAACGGACTACCGCCGCCGGCTAGTCGCAACCTGGCCGCCGCTTCTCACGAGAATCCCAACCCGGTACCACCCGCCTATTTTATGGCCAACCTCAGGTCCTCGATCTCTTCCTTGGCCTGCTCGAGGGTTTCCTCGACGGCCATGAGGTCGAGTCGCAGGCGCGAGAAGGCGGCGATCTTTTCCACCGTCATCGACAGGTCGTGCATGCGGCCGGCGTGGCCCACGACGAGGTAGCTGGTGGCGAGAATGTCGGTCAGGTCGGGCTCGTCGCCGACCACTTCCCGATTTAGATTCTCGTAATGGGCAACCGCGTCGATCACCTCTTCGTTGACACGCCACCCGGAAAGAATGGCGCGCGCGAACTGCGCGTGCGACTTGCGCAGGATGGCGCCGTACCGGGTACGGTCGCGCAACACGAATGGAAAGTGCGCGGCGCGCGTGAGAATGAACAGTTTGCCGACGCCGTGCATGAGACCGCCGAGAAACGCCAGGTCACGATTCACGCGCGTGAACTTGCGCGCGATCACGAACGACACGGCCGCCGTCCAGGCGCTGCGCTCCCACAAGGCCTCCAGGTGCGGGCGAATATCCTTCACCTGTTGCGACTGCGACAGCTGCCGCATGGCGTACGCCAGCGCGGCCGACCGCAGCAGGTCGAAGCCGACGCGCGTCACCGCCGTGCGGATGTCGCCGACTTTCTTGCGCGTCGGATTGAGCGCCGCGGAATTCGCCATCTGCAGCACGCGTCCCACGAGGACCGGTTCGTAGTTGATCACCGGCACCAGCTGCGGAATGCCGACCTCCGGGTCGCTCAGCATCTGTTGCAGTCGGGTGACGATCTGCGGCACACCGGGCAGCGTCACCTGCGCATCGGGCCGGATTCCCGCCAGATCTTTCTCGAGCGCCGCTGCATCATGCGCGACGATGTTCTCGATGGTAGTCGTCCCTAACGCCATCACGGCCATGTCCCTTAGCCTCCGAGTGCAGCTTTGAGCGTCGCGATTTCTTCCGCGGACTCGTCGATCACGCTGTGGCAGTCACGCAAGCTCAGTTGCAGCCGTCGCAATCCCTTCATCAGCGCCTCATCGGGTGCGTGCATTTCCGTGCCGTTCCGATTTCTTTCCACCAGCGTCGCCAGCGACAACACGTCGGTCAAGGTCACCGGCCCGCGTTGTTCGCGGTCCAGATCCTCGTGGCCCGCGACCGCCTCGACGATTTCTTCGGCGACCTGCCAGTTCTCGAGCAACGCTTTCGCAACGTTGGTGTGCCAGTCGCGCACGATCGAGTTGTAGGTGAGCGGATCGGCCACGAGAGACGGGTGTTTGCTGGCGCGCGTCAGGATGTAGATGCGGCCGACGTTGTGCATGAGGCCCGCCAGCAACGCCGTATCGCCATTCAGCGAAGTGAAGCGCCGCGCGATCACGTGCGACAACGCCGCGATCTGCACGCTGCTCTTCCACAGTACGTCCAGCGGTCCTTCCAGGTGCGCGAACTCCGGGGATCTGCGCAGCTGTTCCACCGCAAACGCGAGCGCGGCCGAACGCACGATGTTGAATCCCACGCGCGCCACGGCCTGGCGCAGATCGGCGATCTTGCGGCCCGAGGTGTTCAGCGCCGCCGAATTCGCCATGTTCATGAGTTTGCCGGCGAGCATGGGCTCGGAGCCGACCACCATCACCACCGTCTCGTTGGTCACATTCTCGTCGGACAACGTCTTCTGCAGCTTGATCACGATGTCAGGCACCGACGGCAGCTCCACCTGCCCCTTCGACAATTCCGCGGCGAGCGCCTTCACGAAGCCGAACACCACCGTGTTCGGCAATGCGCGCGTTTCAACCGTCGTTGCGATCTCCGCCTGACTCATGCTCCGAGTGCCTGCCGTAGTGAGGTGATTTCGCCGTGCGACTCCGCGAGAGCGGCGGCGCAGGATTTCGAGTCGAGCTTCATGCGGCGAGCCGCCGGCATGCCGAGAAACAACATCTGTTCCGCCTGCGGGTCCGGGCCGAGCGCCGCGAGCGCGCTACCCACGGCCAGCACGTCGGTGAGATCGGTGGCGCCTTCATGCTCGCGCTCCATGTTCTCGCTGGCGATGGCCGCGGTGACCACTTCTTCGGCCATCTCCCAGTTGCGCAGGATGGCCGCGGCGACCCGGCCATGCCACTCGGCGACCAGGCGTTGATAGGTGCCCACGTCCTGCAGCAGCGCCGGGAAGCGCGAGGCACGCGTCAGTAGATAGAGTTTGCCGACGCCCTGCAACAGTCCGGCGAGCAGCGCCGTGTCGGCGTTCACCTGGGTGAACCGCTTGGCCACCACGTGGCTCACCGCGGCGACGTGCGCGCTGTGGTGCCACAGCTCGGTCAGCGGCTCATCGAGACCTTTGTAGGCTTCCGCGCGCCGCAGCTGCGACATCGCGAAGGCAATGGTGGCGCTGCGCGCCATGTTGAAACCGATGCGCGAGATCGCGGTACGCAGATCCGTGAGGCGCTTGCCGCTCGCATTGAGCGCGGCGGAATTCGCCAGCTGCATCAGGCGCGCGGCGAGCGCCGGCTCGGCGCTGATCACCCGCACCACGTGATCGATGACGACCTGGTCGTTGGTGAGCGCCTTGCGCACGCGCACCGCGACCTCCGGAAAACTCGGCAGGTCGATCTTCTCGCCCGCAAGCTCGACGGTCAGCGCTTCAACCAGGCGTGAAGCGTCGGAGCCGTGACCCGACCCTGCGCGCAGGCGCGACGCGGGAAATACGGAATTCTGATCCAGACTCATGCAATGGTTATCGGTAACAGACGGGGACTATTTAACTGTTTCGGAGCGAATGTGACCCGCGTACGTCGGCCGCGCTTCCACCGGTCGAACGGGCGATATGTCAAGCAGCCGTGGCGCCGCTGGCGCAGTGCAGGCGGCGCAGCAGGCGCGCTTCCGAGCGTGTAGTGCCGCAACTGGCAACAATCTCGTCGATGCTGGCTGCAGCGCGCGCCATGCGGATCGCCATCTCGTAGCCGCGCGCGCCACTCGGGGTGATGCTGGGCATTGCCGGCGCCATGGCCTGCGGCGGCGGCGCCGGAACGGGTCGCGGCGTCACCATCGGAGCCGGCAAGGACAGATCGTGCACCTGCGCGCGAAGCTCGCTCAATTTCACGCCGAGTTGCTGGATCTCGTTGAGCGCCTGGCTGTGTTGGGCCGACAGGCGCAGAAAACTCATTGCCGCCTCGCGCCGTGACGCCACCAGTGCCCAGGCAAGAGCGGCGAACGCCGCCAGCAGCAGTCCGGCGCGCAACGCTAACAACCAGGCTTCGGGATTCTCGAAAGACATCGGCCTCTCCTCGTCAATTCACCGTCGCAGCGAGACGCGACGGACTGATGGAGCAGGATTCGTGCCAGCGCTTTCCGTCAAACTAGTTCGAGGCCGCCGTCACACCGGGCGGCAAGATCGTGCTGCGGGTGATTGCCGCGGCGGCCGGCAGGACGGGCGCCGCCAATTCGCCCGGCACCGCCTGCGGCTCCGCCGGCTCCGAGCGATCGATGTCGGGCAGCGGCACCGCGTTGTTGTCGGGCGAATCCGCGGCGCCGGAGAGAATCACCAACAACACGCGCCGGTTGGCATTGCGGCCTTCCGCCGTGTCGTTGGGATGGATGGGATGCCACTCGCCGAGGCCAATGACCGACAGGCGATTCGCCGCCACACCGCCATTGGCCAGCAGGTGCACCACGGTCGCGGCACGCGCCGACGACAACTCCCAGTTGGAAGGAAACGCCGCGGTCTTGATGGGCACGTTGTCAGTGTGGCCTTCGACGCGAATCGGATTCGGAAATGGGGCCAGCGCCTTCGAGAGCGCCGCGAGCGCCGGTACCGCCGACGGCGCGATGGTTGCGACGCCGCTCGGGAACAAGATGTCGGCGCGAATCTCGACCTCGATCCAGAAGGAATGGCGCCGCACTGTCACCAGCTCCGCGTTGACCAACAGGGCCAGTGACTTCTCGACTTCGTCGGCCACCTTGGCGAGCTCGGGCGGAACCACCACTTCGACCTTGTCGCGACCTTTGCCGGTGCCGTTGTCGCGCGAGGGTCCGAGACCCTTGCCATGCTCCTGTCCAACCGAGACTGCCTCGAGCATCTGCCGCGGCTGTCCTTCGATATTGGCCTGCTGCACGATGGAGACGGCGATGTCGGCGCCGCTGCCACGCGTCTTCTCACCGACCTGCACCGGTTCGAGCGTCTTGGGTGAGCCGCGAAACGCGGCCTGCAGCGAATCGGAGAGCACGCGGAACTTGCCCTCGTTGATCGAGGAGATCGCGTACATCACCACGAAGAACGCCAGCAGCAGGCACATCAGGTCGCCGAAGGGAATGGCCCAGGCTTCGTGATTGGCGTGATCTTCGTGTTTGCGCTTTCTGGCCATGGGACCTCGCTAGTGGAGGTACCCGTGAAGCTTCGACTCGATCGCGCGCGGGTTCTCGCCCTGGGCGATGGAAATCATGCCCTCGATGATCATCTCGCGCACCTGGGTCTGCTCGGAGATGATGCCCTTGAGCTTGCCGGCGAACGGCAGGAAAAACAGGTTCGCGAGCCCGATACCGTACACGGTGGCGGTGAACGCCGCGGCGATGCCATGGCCGAGCTTCGAGGGATCGGCGAGGTTCTGCATGACGGCCATGAGGCCGAGCACGGCGCCGATGATGCCGAGCGTGGGGGAATAGATGCCCATGCTCTCCCAGACTTTGGCGGCGCGATTGTCGGCGTGCTCGCGCACGCTCATTTCAACTTCCATGATGCTGCGAATCGCATCCGGCTCCGAGCCGTCGACCACGAGCTGCAGGCCCTTCTGCACGAAGGCATCGTCCTCGAGCTTGATCATGGGCTCGAGACCTAACAATCCCTGCTTGCGGGCGATGTTGCTCCACTCGATGATTTTCTGGATGAGTGCTTCGGCCGCGATCTGCGGCGGCTTGAACACCCAGGCGAGACGGGCCATGGCGAGCTTGAAGACCGGCAGCGGTGTCTGGATGAAAGTCGAGGCGAAAGTTCCGACCACGACGATCATGAACGCGGCCGAGGAGAGCAACGCGTGCAGACCGGCGCCCTTGAGGATGGCACCAATCATCACCGCGCACAGCGCGAGGACTATTCCTATGACCGACAGAATGTCCATGGTTCAAGGCGTCGTCAGAGACGATCGCGCCACCCCGACAGGCGAGCCTGCAAACGCGTGAGCGCCTGGCCATGAATCTGGCAGATCCGCGACTCGCTCACTTTCAGCACCGCTCCGATCTCCTTGAGGTTCAGCTCGTCGTCGTAGTACAGGGACATCACCGTGCGCTCGCGATCCGGCAGGTTCGCGATCGCCTCGGTCAGTGCCGCCCGGAATCTCTCATCGATGACGTCGCGGAACGGGTCCGCGTCCGGATCGGTGGCATTGATCTCACCCTCTTCGGTGGTGAGGCTCGCAATCTGACAACCCGCGGCGTCTTCGACGATGCGGTGGTACTCATCCAGGCTCACGCCCATCTTCGCGGCCACGTCCGTGTCGCGTGCTTCGCGGCCGATCTCGGCTTCGAGCTCGCGGATGGCATTCGCAACGGCGCGCGCCTTGCGATGCACCGAGCGCGGCGCCCAATCGAGTTTGCGCAGGCCATCGAGCATGGCGCCGCGAATGCGAATTCCGGCGTACGTTTCGAAACTGGCGCCGCGACCGGCCGAGTAGTTCGCGGCCGCTTCGAGCAGCCCGAGCATGCCGGCCTGGATCAGGTCATCGACTTCGACGGACGCAGGCAATCGCCCGGCGAGGTGGTAAGCGATTCGCTTCACCAGCTCGGCATGGCGCATCACCAGCGCTTCGGTCTCCCGGGCGTTGGGGCGCTGGCTGTAAGCGCTCACTCCTGTCATCGAACCACCTCGAGGCGAACCGATGGACGGCGGATCAGGCGCTCGACGAAGAACTCCACGTTTCCCCGGGGACCCTCTGCTACTGGCCACATATCGGCCCGGAGCCCTAAGGTCTTGAGAGCTATGGAGGCCGGCGACTGCGGATACGCCTGCACAACGGGACGCTGTTCACGGATTGAGCGGCGCAGGAACGGGTCTTCCGGGATTTCGCCGGCGTAGTCGAGCTCCACGGTCAGGAAGCGCGTGGCCACGCGTTCGAAGCGCTGGAACAGGCCCTGGCCCATGCCGCGCCCGCGCACCTGGTTGACGAGCACGCGGAATTTGCTGACGCCGTGGTCGCGGCTCAGGATCTTGATCAAAGCGTAGGCGTCGGTGAGCGACGCCGGTTCATCGCAGATCACCACCAGCACCTGCTGGGCGGCCTGCGAAAACTGCAACACCGAGCCGGCGATGCCCGGAGCGGTGTCCACCACCATCACGTCGAGCGTCGCGGTGAGATCGCCAAACGCGCGCACCAG